>JANPJT010000305.1:0-3616 GCA_031425635.1 Pseudomonadota bacterium | reverse complement strand
TTCTTAGGAAAACAGGGAACGTCGGGTAGTGTTTCGTCAAAGTTTTGACCGATGTGGAGTCGGTTACAGACAATGCATTCCATTTTTTGTTCAAAAACGAAGAAGAAGAGAGCTGAAAACACCGAAAAAGTTCACACACCCAAAAAAAAACGGTGGAAAAGAGGTTTCTAGTCGCTAGCCGGCGAGAAAAAAACGGTTTTCGATTTGTGTGTTTTATCGACGATAAACTGCGAAAAGTGGCCTGTTTCACGATCCAAGTTCTCCAAAATAGCGGAAAGTGTTGATAAATTTCTTGATAAAGAAAAAAAACCGCGTAATCATTAATGCTGGTGATTGCAACAGAAGTCAGAAATGAAATTTGTTTGCATGAACCAAAAAACAAACGCAAAAACCTATTCTGCATGATTGGGGGCCAAATATGGCAAAGAAAAAAGCTAAAGCAAAAAAAGTCGTAAAAAAAGCAGCAAAAAAAGTCACAAAGAAAAAAGCAACTCGCAAGAAGAAGTAACTAGCTTCTCGACTGCATTTTTCGAATTCGACGGCCTGCGGTAAAACGCCGGCCGTTTGAATTTTTAGCGCAACGCTGTCGGGTCTTAGCCGAGAAGCTTCAGGGCCAAAGCGGGCATTTGGTTCGCTTGTGCCAGAATCGCAACGCTTGCTTGGTTAAGGATGTTCGACTTAGCGTATTCGGCCGTCTCGAAAGCCATATCGGCATCTCTGATTTGTGAAAAGGCCCCAGAGACGTTCTCGTTATACACTCGCAAGCTACGCATCGTGGTGTCGAGGCGAGATTCGCCGGCTCCAATAGCTCCTCTCACATCCGCAATCACATCGAGCGCCTTACCAATCGGATCTAGCGCTAGCCGCGCCTTTTCTACGTCGTCGACCCCCAAGTCTTTAATTTGAAGGCTGTCGGTGTTGATCTTGAAGCCGGTGCTGATTTGAATTCTATCAATGAGCGGGTTGTTGTTCGGGCCGACCTGAATGGCAATGGTTTGGCCTTGCCCATTCAGAAGCGGGCGCCCGTTAAACAAAGTCGACTCGGAAATTCGGTCTAGTTCCTGCTTAAGCGCTTGGTACTCGAAGTTTAAGTAACCGCGCTCTTTGTCGCCGTTGGTGTCGGAGGCTGACTGGACCGCCAATTCTTTCATTCGAATCAGAATATTCGTGATTTCGTTGATTGCGTTGTCGGCGGTCTCCAGAAGGAACGTCGCATTTTGCGTGTTCTTTATATTCTGGACGTTCGCTCTCATCGTCGCTCGCAACGACTCTGAAATCGCTAGTCCCGCAGCATCGTCCTTGGCTTTTACGATGCTTGAGCCCGAAGCCAGCCTGTTCTGGGTGGCTTCTAGCTTCTCGCGATTGTCGTGCAGTTTGTGCTGTGCAACGAGCGATTGAATATTCGTTTTTATTCTCAGTCCCATACTTCCTCCGTTGAACTCTCCTGCCGAAAATCGGCAGTACGTCGGTATCCTTACCGCTGCTGGAAATTACTTTCCGAGAGACGAGACTCTAACTATGGATTGATTCGACAGATTGCGAAGGAAGGTTGAGGGAAAAATGAAGATCCTCACATTTTCTTTTGGCGTGACGCGTTACTGGGGGTTCCTGCTATACTTTTTTCAATGAAAAAGAAGATACTTCTCCTAGACGAAAGCCTCACAGTACAAAAAGTCGTTGCGCTTACTTTAGATCGGGAGCGGTTTGCGATTACCAACGCGAAATCCCGGTCCGAAGCTATGAAGATGGTGCTGGATTCGCCCCCGGACCTTCTTTTGGTCAGCGATCAAGTCGCTGGCGTCGCGGCGGCTCACTTTCCGAAAGAAGTGGAAGCTTGGGCAGGGCGCGACCGAACGGCTCCCGCGCTGATTTTGATCACGGCGGCCGACCTATTTGAACAGCGTGGTTACGCTGCAGTCTTAAAAAAACCTTTTGCTCCGCAAGCGCTTCAAAATGCAGTGAATGAAGCCCTACCCAGTGAGGTGGGGCAAAGAACGACGGAAGTGGAAGAGTTAAGGATGCAGAAAGCTTTCAGCGACGCTTTTTCCGACGAAGCCAAGCTTGTTTCGGAGACATTCGAAAGTGAAATTGAAGAAAGTGAGGCGACGTTGCTTACGATTCCCGCCCCTGGATCCAAAGGTTCACGAAAGCCCCCTCCGGCTGAGAATATTGCCGGCCTTTGGGGCAAAGCGTCGGACGCAGAAGAAACTCGTTCCCACGACGTGTTGAGCACCGGAGAGTCCGCTGCGTACAAAGGGCAGCTAGAGAAGCAGGTGACTTTGCAATTAGAGAAATATGATCTGGAAGATGTGGTGCACCGCATCCTTCAAAAAGTAGTGCCGCCCATCGTCGAGCGCCTTGCAACGGAGAGACTCGACCAGCTTTTGGCAAACGAGAGCTTTGTTGAGCTGAAGCCTTAGGGTTCACAATGGGAGAGCTTTTTACCAAGTTCCATCGGTTTGATTCAACGCCTTCCACCAATCAAACGCTGAAAGAGCTGATCCTGGGGGGAGCAAAAGCGGGCACAGTCGTGGTTGCCGACGTGCAGACAGCGGGGCGAGGCCGAGGGTCCCACACTTGGGCCTCACCGCGTGGCGGCGTGTACTTGTCCGCAGCGCTTCCCGCGCGAGAACCCAAGCGAGTCACCGATTTAAGCATTGTTGCGGGCGTTGCCCTGGCGCAAGCGGTGCGCGATTGCTTACCGAAAGCTGTCCAAGTGGGCTTAAAGTGGCCCAACGATTGCCTACTGAATGGAAAAAAAGTGGGTGGGGTGCTTTGCGAAACGGTGGCCTCCGACGGAAGCGGCCTTTGCGTGGTGGGAATCGGCGTGAATGTGAACCTCGCCGCGAAAGACTTAGCGCCCTTTCTTACGAACCCGTTCTCCGCCACGTCCTTTTTGATGGAGTGCCCGGGATCCGAGTTTCAAGTGAATAGGATTTCAGAAATTCTCCTTCGCAAGCTAGAAAACATTTACCTGTCTTACCTTCAGCAAGGGTTCACCAGCGTCCAGTACCTTTGGGAGCGCAATTGTACTTTCATTGGAAAAAAGGTAGAAATCACGCTCAGTACGTTGCCTGAGGCGCCTTCCAAGGTGGAAGGTGTCTTCCTGGGAATCGACGAACAAGGCGCGTTGGTCCTTGCGGTTGGAGCTCAGGGAGAGCGGCGGCGTTACGTTTCAGGTGAAGTCACTTGCTTCTGGCCATAGACATCGGCAACACCCAAATCTCCCTTGGCGCTTTTGAAGGGGATCGCCTGCTTTCCCATTGGAGAGTAGAGACCAGAGCTTCTAGAACCAGCGATGAGTACGCGTCTGTTCTGCTCCCTCTTTTTCAACAATTCGGCATCGATGCGCTCCACTGGAAAGGCGTCGCCATTTGCTCGGTGGTCCCCTCGGTGGATGGGCAACTAGTCGAGTTTAGCCGCCGTTATTTGAACCGGGAGCCAGTGCGGATCCACTCGGGGCTGCCGCTGGGGTTTACGTTGAACCTGACAAGCCCCCATGAAGTGGGTGCTGACCGGCTCGTGAACGTCGCGTACGCAGTACGGAAGCTCGCTTTGCCGTGCATTGTGGTGGACTTTGGTACAGCGACTACTTTTGATTTAATCAGCGAGCAGC
>JANPJT010000304.1:0-3887 GCA_031425635.1 Pseudomonadota bacterium | reverse complement strand
GGGTGGATCTTTTTCGGGGACAGCGGGGATTTTAGCGACAGCGCCAATCGCAACGGCAGCGGTTATTCGGTCCGGTGCGTGGGGCGTTAGCGCTGGGTGGGCTTGAAGGGCGCGAAGCGCCACACCGGAACACTTTCCGCCCTCGATCGAAACGCTCTTTACCCAACAGGTTGTAGGGCAAAAGGTACAGTCGCATCTGACGAGCGTGTGGTGTTTCGTTATTGGAAGGCGGGGTATGAGGTCCTCTGCGTAGGATGCCCATGAAGTAATTCAGGGCATGAACGCTGATCTCGCTTCCCTTTTTTGTTCTCACCGAGATCGAAAGCAAACGCATCGATCGATTCCTGAAGCGGATCCTCGGCCAATTTCCTACTTGTTCCAGTGACCGCTTTTCGCGTCTAGTGAGCGACTGGGCTTGGGCTATTAGAGGATTTTTCGAACGACTCTTCACGCCGCTCTTCGGCTTCCATTTCCGCTTTGCAGTTGATGCAAAGGTCAGTCACCGGACGGGCTTGCAAGCGCTTGACCCCGATCGGCTCGGCACAGGAAACGCAAACCCCATAGCTTCCTTCGCTGATCTTTTTAAGCGCTTCTTGCACTTTCCCGATGAGCTTTCGCTCTCGATCCTTGATCCGCAATTCGAAGCTGCGTTCGGTTTCGAAGCTCGCCTGGTCGTTTACGTCTGCTAGGGCAGGAGTGGTTAACGGCTGGGAAAGATTCGTGCGAGTCAGATCCGCTTGGAGATCTTTTAACTGCTTTTCCAGCATCGCTTTAAGATTCGAAAGTTCCGCTTTTTTCATACGTTACCCACCCTCTACCGCAACAATCGTTAATCAAACAATTAAAGTCAACTACAGGCCTATAACAAAACCGCTCAGTCAGCGCCAGAGCCAAAAAAGTTCGCCCCCCCCGGGGGAGAGGGGGGCGATAAGACGGGGTAGCTCCCTGGGTTTCGTTTGGGGGGTCGAGATGAAACCGTAAGAGCTGCTCCTCACTGATTAGGTCCCTTGGGGGAAGGGGCCCTAAATGGTTTAACGGCTACTGTGCACTGCCCTTGGGACGGTGTAGCGCACGGGAGGCGTCGAAGTCGTATTGGGTAAATAGTTGTAAGTGGGCTGTTGCACTGTCGGGGGCGGCGTAACCGGGCCCGACGGGCACTGGACCACTCCTCCGCACCCGCCCCAAGGAGGCAGCGACGGCGGGTACGAAACATTCACAAACACGTTCGACCCAGGGACATTCGGGTTCGAAGGGAATGTGGGGTACGTCGGGGTGCTAGGCCAGCTTGGCAAAGTCGGGCTCAGTGGCATGGTCGGGTACTGAGAATAGTAGTTTGGGTAGCCCGAGGTGTACTGCTGGGCCGAATGCCCGCAAGAGTTGCTGCAGCCCATGGAGCAGCCGCAAGATGAGGGTGCGTAGGGGCTGTAGGTGCTTCCGCAGGATCCGTAGCCGCCGCCGTATCCGTAGCCGGACCCAGACCCGTATCCGTAGCCTGAGCCGTACCCGTAACCGATATTGATTAGGATGTTGATGTCCGTTGAGGGGTACCCTAAATTCGCGTAGTCGTAGCCGCCGGAGCACCCTGAAAAAGAAGACCCGCACGAGCCTCCCCAGTTGCTGCCGTACCAGCTGTCGTAGCCTCCGCTGTAGCCGCCACCCATGTAGCCGCCCAGGTTGTACATATCCGAGCCAAACCCATAAAGGTTATAGCCGCCCGTACCGTACATTCCGGACCAAGAGGCGTCATAGCCGTATTCGGCTTGTGCCACCCCTCCGAGTAAACCGAAAGTTAAAAACACTGCTGCTAGTAAACGTTTCATCCGCAAATCTCCGCTTCTGCAAAAATACCCTTGCGCGCAAAGGGCCACGCCCCCGTAAGTAGAGCAAGCGGTATGCCAGGGAAGCAGCGTCACGGGCTAATGCGGGGCAGCGTCCGTATACTTGAGGGAGCCACCCGTACACTAAAAGTGCATTAGTGTGTGCGGTTTGGTGGCCTTCAGGAGGTGAAGCGCTCTGCCTTTATTTTTAAGGGCCTACGCTGTACAGTAGAGAAACACCTTCTGACAAAAACTGTACCCAAGCGCGGGCTTTCAAGTTAAAGGGCTCTCATGAAAATCGCAGCGTTTCTCTTGATTGGCTGTTTGGCGGCTTTTGGCGACTCCACGGAGTTCGTGCCTTTACAACAAAGGGCCCAAGGCCAGTCGCTCACGGGTGCGTCTCTTTTGAATGACAGCTTGTTCTCAAACCCGGCCTCAAGCGCATTTACTCAAGTTTACTCGGTCGACGGAACTTTTTTGAGCACCCGAAACTTCGCGGTTTCTGTGCTGGACACAAAAACATCAGCGATTGGAGGCGCTCTCGGGTACGCGCGCACGATTCGCCCTGGTTTCGAAGCGCCTTTGCAGAGCGCGCGGCTGGGGCTTTCGGGAAGGCTATCGGAGAATTTTGGAGTGGGCGTTTTGGGTAAAACCGTTTGGGGGCCTGGTTTGGACGGGACGAACGGGCGGTTGCTCGATGCCGACATAGGGGCGCTTGCTAACTTTAATGTTTTGCAGCTGGGCCTAACGGTCACGAACCTTTTCGGCGGAAACGTGGGGATGGGCGCAGAACGTGTGTATTCCTTCGGAGCCCGGTTGAATTGGGAAGAGACTTTGTACCTTTCGGCTTCAGTCCTCGGGCGCTTTTCTGATTTTAGCCCTGTCCAGTTTGGCGTTGGGGCAGAGTATGTTTCCCCGTATTACTTTTCGATTAAAGGCGGCTACCGGAACCGCACTTTGGAGGCCCGTGGTTTTTGGAGCGCGGGGCTGAGCATCCTATCGCCGAAAGTATCTATCCACTACGCAGTTGAAATCCCTGATTTTGCAGGCCAAGGGCCAGAGCATAGCGTGGGCACGACGTTCCTGTTCTGAGGCCGGGCAGTCGCTTGGAACCCAAAAAAAGGCCTGGCACCGCGCTGGGCGGGTACCAGGCCAAAACTACCTTTTACCGCCCAGAAAACTGGTTCATGGAACGTGCGCCGATAATCAAATCTAGGAACGTATTGAAAGAAGTCCCACCCGATTGCTTTTCAAATTCGGCTTTGGTTACGGTTTTTCCGTCTTGAACGATTTTGAAATCGCCGCGGTACTTGTCTGCAGTCGCTTTGGCTTCGCTGTCCGAAACGGAGCTATCGGCAATCCGTGACATATCGCTTTGGAACTCCTCCATCGTTACCGTGGTTTCCTTACCGCAAGCGCCCAACAACAAAGCGAACGCGCCAATTGCTAACAGTTTGCTCAATTTCACTATGAACTCCTTCGAAATTTGTTTAATGCGTCGCATTATAATGTAAATCATTTCGGAAATCCACCCTTAAGCGCGATGAGTCGACGTGCCGGAAAGTGTCACTCCATACCGTAAGCGAGTGTCCCCTTATCGCCTAAGACCCTTGCTCCCCAGGAGATTGCGCGCTGCGCTTGAGTTGACTCGCTGACTTTCCGAACAAGCTTTTGATGCGGTACGTACTTCTCGCGCTCATTCTCTCGTTCGGCATGTCGCACTCAGCAAGCGCTGAGGGCAATCAATTCCGGCTGGTTCCCGCTGGACGGCTTTTCCCAATTACGATTGCGGATCCGCGAGAGATACGAACGTCGCTTGCCGTTGCCGGCGGGCAGTTCCAAGCCAATGTGGGCAGCTACCTTTCGTTTTTTAGCGTAGAGCCTGAAGATCTTTCGTGGGCTTTCCATTTCGGGATAGAAGGAAAAGGCTTGTTTTCGCTTCGGCAAGAAGGGGGCAGGTTCCCGCTCGACACAGTGGATGGGACTTTCGGCCTGTACGCTGAGTACGCTGCAGGACCTTGGCAGGCGCAAGTGCGGTACACCCACGTTTCGGCACACTTTGCGGACGGC
>JANPJT010000303.1:0-9563 GCA_031425635.1 Pseudomonadota bacterium | reverse complement strand
TGCGAGGCGCGAAGCGGCGAAGCAACCTTTGACCGGTGCAAACGAGCGACAAAGTTTTGTCTTCACCCTGGGTGGAAGGTTGCTTCACCCTGGGGGTTCGCAATGACGGAGATGACGGGGATACCGCTCGAGGAGAGGTGCTGCTCGTTTCCGTTCAGCCCATCCCGGACGGCCGAAGGCTCCCCATCCCGCCGTCCACGCCTAGGATCTGCCCGGTCACCCAGCCTTGGACGGGGTTTAAGAACCATGCAATGGCCGACGCGACATCGTTCGGGCTGCCGAGACGCCGCAAAGGGTGCATGGATACCGAAGCTTTGCGGACGATCGGGTTTTCGGTAAGCCCCCGAGTGAGGGGGGTTTCCACGAGTCCCGGGGCGACGCAGTTGACTCGGATCCCGCGCGCGGCGTAGCTCGCTGCCGAAGCGAGTGTTAACCCTTGGATGCCAGCTTTGGCTGCCGCAATCGCTTCGTGGTTGGCTAGCCCAAAGCGGGCTGCAATTGACGAAACCAAAACGATGCTGCCCGTGCCGCCCTGCATGGCTTTAGCCGCAGCTCGCAGCGTGAAAAAAGCGGCGTCTAAGTTCGTGCGAAGGGTGTCGGACCACTCGGTGTCCGAAGTTAAATGGGCCGGCTTTAGCAAAAGCGAACCGGATAGGCAGACAGCGCCCGTGACTTTGGAATACTTCTCTTTTGCGAGCGCAAAGAGCGAGTCCACTTGTTCCGACTGGCGCGCATCCACTACGGCGCTCGGGCAATCCAAAGAAGCTGCTAGCGCTGAAATCGTTCCTTCGGTCCTCCCGCCAATCACGAGCTTTGCGCCTTCTTTAGAGAGGGATTCGCACAAAGCCGTTCCAATGCCACCCGCTGCACCAATCACTACAATGACTTCGTCTTTCACTTCGTCTCCTCTTGCGGCAACTCGCACGTGCCGTCTGATTTATTCCGTTTGGGTAAATAGGGCCTAACCTTCGCAAACGCGAGGTACCCGAAATCCAGGCCGGGCCGCAGCCAGCGCTGCGCAAAAAGCCAGCGCAGGAAAGCAAAGCTATCCAAAGCCTCCCAAATCGCTATGAACGCGTCGACGGCTGTCGCGATCGAGCCATCCGCTCGACGCACGTGCATCACTTGGTGGACGGCCTTCGGGTCCAGGCCCATGGCCTTAGCGTCAAACGAGGGGGCCGAAATATCGATAAAATGGAGCCTATTTGCTTTGGGGTGCTTGCGGTAGTGGCGGATTTCGCTCGTGCACAAATGGCATAAGCCATCGTAAAAAATCCAGACTTTCGCTTTAGTGGGTTTAGCCATAGGTCACTTATAGTTCATGCTTCTGTGAACTTACAGTTTTTTGTTCCGTCACCCAGCCACACAGCTCGCCAGAAGGCTCGGGTTTGTGTTAAATCGCTCGAGTGTCTATTCTCATTGCAGCCAAAAAAATCAGCAAAGGCTTCAGCGTTCGGCCTCTTTTTGAAGATCTCACTTTTGTCGTGGAAAGCGGCGAGCGGATTGGGCTTATCGGGCCCAATGGAGCCGGGAAGTCGACTCTGCTCAAAATCCTGGCTGGGCAGACGGAAGCCGACACGGGTGAAATGTCCGTGCAGCGTGGCCTTCGCCGCGGGTACTTAGAACAAACGCCGAAGCTGCCGCTGGACGAAACCGTGGGCGATTTTGTGACCGGAGACTTAGCGGGCGAAGTGCTCTCTAAGCTCGAGCTGTCCAACTTCGCGTACGTGGAAATCGGCACGCTTTCCGGGGGCTGGAGAAAGCGAGTGGCTTTGGCGAAAGAGCTCGCCAAGGACCCTGAGATTTTGCTGCTCGACGAACCCACCAACCATTTAGACATTGAAAGCATTACTTGGCTGGAAACGTTTATCGCTCGCCAGAAGTTTGCGACCGTAACCATCACGCATGATCGCCTTTTTTTGCAGCGAGTCGCTAGCCGCATTCTCGACTTAGATAGGCGAAACCCCGGCGGTCTACTCAGCATCCAAGGCGACTACGCCACTTTTTTAGAAAAAAAAGAGCTAGCGCAAGAAGCGCAGCAAAAGCAGGAAACGAAGCTAAAGAACACGCTCCGCCGCGAAACCGAATGGCTCCGCCAAGGGGCTAAAGCGCGCACCACCAAGCAGCAAGCGCGCATCCATGCGGCAGCCGATTTAAAAGAACAGGTTGAAAACCTGGAGTACCGAAACCAATCGAAAAGCGCTCGTTTGGAATTTGGTTCCACCGACAAGAGCCCCAAGCGCTTGATCGAAGCAAAACAGATTTCAAAATCCTACGGCGGCAAGCCCTTGTTTACGGGGCTCGAGCTCTTCCTAGGCCCGGGCAGCCGAGTGGGGTTGCTGGGGACCAACGGGTGCGGGAAGTCGACTTTGATCCGGTGTCTTCTCGGCCAAGAGGAGCCCGATGCAGGGTCGGTGTACCGCTCGGAAGCGGTGCAAGTGGCTTACTTTGAGCAAAACCGGGAAGAGCTTGACCCCGAAGTGACTTTGCGTCGAACGCTTTGCCTTGCGGGCGACTACGTAAACTACCGCGGCAAGCAGGTCCATATCCATGGGTACTTGGACCGCTTTCTTTTTCGCAAAGAACAAGTCGACATGAAAGTCGGAAAGCTTTCCGGGGGGGAGCAAAGCCGCGTGATGATTGCTCGCCTGATGCTCCAAACAGCCAATATTTTGGTGCTCGATGAACCGACGAATGATTTAGACGTCGATACGCTCAACGTTTTGGAAGATTGCCTGGAAGACTTCGAAGGGGCCGTTTTGCTGGTGACCCATGATCGCTACTTTCTAGACCAAGTCGCAAATGAGATTTATGCGTTCCCGACGTTCAAGCAAGACGCAGGCAAAGTGCTGAAGTTTTCTGGCCTGAACCAGTGGGAAAAATGGCGAAAAGAGCGCGCGCGGCTTTTTGTAGAAAAAGACGAAGAGCTTAAAGAGGCAGGCCCTTCGAATAAGAAAAAAAAGCTGAGTTTCAAAGAAGCGGAAGAGCTGAAAGGCATGGAAGCCCAGATCGCTCGCACTGAGGAATCGCTCGCGTCCTACGAGCGAGAAGCCGCCTCTCCGGAAATCCAAAGCAACGCCAGCCGGCTCGCGGAGCTTTTCTCTCTCCAGGCCAGCGCACAAGAAGAAATCGACCGCCTCTACGCAAGGTGGGCGGAGCTCGATGCAGCGGGTAAGCAAAAAAGCTAGAAAGTGGGGTAGACTTCTCTGATGTCGCTTACTCCAGAAAAAATCGAAGCGTGTTTTAGAGAGATGGGAATTGCTTTTGAGTCGGATGGTAAGGACTTTGTGCATACCACCAAAGGCAACTTCGCTCCCTTTTTGCATTGCGTGGTAACTCCCGATGAGGATGGGAGTGGCGCTACGTTTATGACCATTCTGCCCAACGAGATCGACGCCGATCACCGGTCCATCGTGTGTGAGCTTCTCAACTTAGTGCACGGGCAAAGCCTCTGGAACGTCCGCTTCCACCTGAATGAAGAAGGCCGCGTGTTTTCCGTCGGTAAACACACGCTTTGGGGGAAGCCGTTCAACTCTGTTCAGTTTGGCGATATTTTTTTTAGCCAGTTGGTGACCACCGACCGACTCTTTCCGTGCCTTGCCGCAGTGACGGAAGGGGCTACTACTGCAGAATCAGCGTTTGAGCGATTTTTTGAAAAAACCCCTTTGTCTGGCTAAGCATTTCGGTTAACGAAGAAAACTTCGGCACGCGCCCGAGGACGTTTACTCTCCCGTATTCTTCGATGCTTTGGGCGTTGCCCTCAAAGTCAGTGGATAAGTTGAGTAAAACTCCCAGAACGTTAATCCCTCGCGATCTCGCGGCCTCCAACGAGAGCAAGGTGTGGTTAATAGCTCCCAGCTTGTCTTCCGCCACTAAAAGAACCGGGAGCTGTGCTTTTTCGATAAAGTCGATTTGTAGAAAACCAGGGCAAAGTGGAACGAGGAGCCCACCCGCGCATTCGATGACGGTCGGTCCCTCTGCTGTGTGATGGCTGGCTCTCTCCAAAAGGACCGCCGGCTCAATCGCTCCATTCTCTAAGCTTGCCGCTAAATGCGGCGATAAAGGCGCGCGGAAACGGTACGCTGGCGCCAAGAGCTTTTCGGGCGCTACCTTGGTGGTTTGCTGCACGGTGATGGTGTCGTCATCGCCGGGTGTTCCCGTTTGGACCGGTTTCCAGTAGCGGAAGTGTTGCGGCTGGAGCGCTCGAAAAAGAGCGGCGGCAACGGCCGTTTTACCTACTCCCGTATCCGTTCCGGCGATAAAAAAACTTTGCATGGCGCCTTTATAGTGTGGCTTGTAAAGGACCAAAACAAATTTCTTCGCATCTTTCGTTTATGTGGTAAGGGTAGTGCGACAGATCGGGAAGAATGTGTTTCTTTACCTGCGTGTCTCTGTCTCAAAGCTCCAATGCTTGTTGAATAGAACCGACCTACCTGTTTGCTACACGCCAACCACGAAGGTCCTCGGGTGATAGGCCTCGTCCTTAGCCCACCGAAAGAAAAAATGAAAACGTTTGAAAACTACAGTGAACTTAGTCTGCCCGAGCCGCTTAGCCGCGCGCTTTTGGCCATGAAATTTACTCAACCAACGCCGATCCAGGCCCTTGCGATCCCAGCTGCTTTAGAAGGCCAGGATATTCTAGGCACTGCCCAAACGGGCACCGGCAAAACCGGGGCGTTTGCGATCCCCTTGCTTTGCCAGCTCTCGCTGGACAGCTCTAAACAGGCTCTGATTTTGGTGCCTACTCGTGAGCTTGCAGCCCAGATCCACCAGGTAATGCGCACGATGAGCCGAGGCCTTGGGATCCACGGCACGATTGTCGTCGGCGGAGAATCGTTTAACCGCCAGGCCGACGAACTTTACAGCAGCGCTGACTACATTGTGGCGACGCCTGGAAGGTTGATGGATCATTTGATGGAGGGGACTGCGAACCTTTCTCAAGTGGGCTATTTGGTGCTCGACGAAGTCGACAGAATGCTCGATATGGGTTTTGCCCCGCAACTAAAGCGCATTATGGACGAAGTGCCTAAGAAGAGGCAAACGCTTCTCTTCTCGGCAACTTTGCCGCCAGAAATCCAGAGCCTTGCCGCAGGATACTTGAATAGACCCTTCCGAGCGGCAGTCGGGTCGGTTGAACAAACTGCGCCTGAAGTAACGGAAACCACGCTGCGCGTTTCGGGAGACAACAAGAACGTCCAGATCTTAAAAGAAATGGAAGAGCGCGAAGGGCGCATTCTTGTCTTTGCTCGCACGCAGCACCGAACGGACCGGTTGGCTCGCCTCATTTTAAGCAAAGGCCACCCGGCCGTCGTGCTCCACGGAGGCCGCACCCAAGGGCAGCGCAAGCAAGCGCTTGAGCGGTTTCGATCGGGCGCGTCTCGCATCATGGTGGCGACTGATTTAGCGGGGCGTGGGATTGACGTGAACGATATTGAACACGTGATCAACTACGATCTTCCCGGAAGCCGCGAAGACTACATTCACCGGATTGGCCGAACCGCGCGGTTTGGAAAAAAAGGGAACGCAGTCAATTTCTTAGAGCCAGGGGACCGAGACGGGGAGCGCATGCTTGCCGGCGAACGAGTTTCGGGCGGAGGCGGAGGCCAACGTCGGTCCAGCGGCCCACGGCGCGGTGGTAGCTACGGCCGAACGCGTCGCGCGCGCTAAGCCTTTTTCTCCATCAGTTCTTCGATCAGAAACTGGGTTTTAGCCGGTACCCGAGATTTTGGGTAATAGTGCTCAATGATTTGGAAAACGTCCTGCTTCTTTTTTAGCTTGAGAAAGCCAATCAAGAACTGGACGTCTTTCCTATCAAGCGTATCCCACCTAGCGCTGATGCATTTCATCGCCAGCATGTAGCGAGGCTCGGGAGCCCACACGCGAAGGTGGGAGAGGTTCAAAACACTTACTCGTTTGAAGTTATCGGTAAGGTAGGCTTTTGCCCCGTCATTTAGCCAAGTCGCTTCAATTTCGTGCTTCTCCCCGATTTGGGCTGCAAGCTTTCGAATCAGCGCCGCGGGCTTAAAAATAGCATCGACATCGCGGGTGCTCGCTCGAGCGTCAAATACCAGACACATCACTGTGCCACCCACAATCCCGACTTCGCCAATTTCTCCGTTTTTAGAAAGGAGCAAATTGAGTTCTTCGAAAAGACTGATAATAGTTTTTTTGTCGAGCACTTCACGCCCTCGCTAAAAAGTTTGATTGAACGAAGAGGTTATTTTTTCGATACGCCAAAGGAGACTCAAGAAGTGCAAAAGCCTTTAAGCTTTCTGTTTCCGAGATAAACCAAGGTTCGTCTAGAAAGTAGCTAAGCGTCGCCCAGTAGGGGGCTTCCAGTCCCGCTTCTTCACAGAGCTGTAAGCAGGTGGAGGCCAGCAGAGCGACAACCCGCGGTTCAGTGCCTTTCACAGGCGGGAGTAAGAGGAGGCGCATGTCTGGCCGTCTCCTAAATTCGTCGACCAGCTCCATGAGGTGCAGCGGCCAGCTATCGAAACCATTTTCAGCAATTCGGAGAGCAGTCACCACCGTGCTGAACTCAGACTTTCCAGGGCTGTCTTTTGGGACTGCGATGCAGAGGAGGCTGTGCTCTAGGGCGTCGGCTACTTGGGTAAGGGATTTTAACGTTGGGTTGCCTTCTTCGAGTTCTAGTTGCCGAACGGTGAGGCGGGAAAGCTGCGCCCGTTCTGCCAGGGCGTGCTCAGAAAGTCCTTCTTTCAACCGCAGTGTTTTAATGTATTTCATAATATATTTATATTGTATATTATAACTTACATAAATGGAAACCCTTCTTTCTGGAGTGTTAGCGGAAGACGCCCTCCTGTTCGAGAAGGTGAACCAGACCGGCTAAACGGGCCTGGGGACGGCGGGAACTCCGAAAGCAGAGAGTTTAGGTTTGGTGGGAAATCATCCCTAGTCTTTCAACCTCACTTCAAGGGAATTTAGGAACACCTCTCCTCCCTCGCGGAGAGTGTTGAGGCTACGGAGCAATCCCAGGCCTTCTAGACGCCTGAAGAAGGCCATTGGAATGTTGCTAATGGAGCTTTCTAGAGTGTCTGCTGCCGTTTGATCCAAAACGATAGCCCGTCCCGGAGGTGCACTTGCGCTCTGGCGATCGCCCGAAAGGACATAGGAGAATTGCTCGGAAAGAGCTTGCTGCGATTCGCGCGGAATCACACTATTGAAAACCAAAAAGTACCCTGCACTACGTTTGATTCCCAAACCAACCACCATCGAGTCGTCCAAAACGGCTCCGCTCCTATCGACCACGGGGATCGATAAGAGATACATTTCTTCACTAAACCGAGGGTGGATCATAAGAAGCGAAGATTCGCTGGCGTCTTTGCCACCCAAAACAGAAGAGGCAAGCACAGTGTGTCGGATCTCATCGCGATCAAATCTTCGAACCGCGAGCGTCGCTCCATCGCGTTTCAGTGGACGGCCGGAAACGAACACCCGAGTATTCGTCGGTTCGCGGGGCTGCAATGTGTTTGGATTCAGCAAAGGGTTTACCAATTTTTCCAAGCTCTGAAGTTCAAAGTGCTCAACGCTATACCCCAAAGATTCAAGCTGTTGAAAGATGAGCGCCATCTCTGGTTGGTCCACTGGCACCGCCGATTCGAAGAGCAAGACTCCCCTGCTTTTAGAGTTTAGCTTTGATTCCAGCACTCGCCCAAAAGCCGCGGGCATATGGACCAAGGAGAGGTCCTTATTCGCATCTTTTGAATCGAGCGGTGCGTAGCCGCTTGACGGTTTGGGTGAACCATCGCCCAAGAATGCCGCCAAGAGTTCAAGCGGTATGGAGCAAAGCGCTTTTAGTGCGACGGATCCTACGCCGACGGCAACTCCGGCGCCGGCGCCTAGGAGCGCTCCTGCGGGGATATAACCACCACAAAAATACGCTCCGGTAGCACCCCCGACCGCGAAAATGCCGCCGGAAGTAAGTATGGGGTGGTTTTCCACAGCGATTGCAATATTTTTTAGATTAGGCGAACGAGCAACCGTTTCAATTCTAGTGGCATCGTCAGCTCGGAGCCCTATCAAGCGGCTACCCGGATGTTTAGGGGAGGCGATCACCAGGGGTTCTGTTCGGCCCCCCTTCGAGATAAGGAAAGTGTGAAAGAAATACCCTTCCTCAAGGTCATCCATTGTTGCATTAAAACTGCGGGAGTGAATCCCTTGAACGAACAGGAGGCTACCGCAGGTAGATGCGGTGTGTTTTAAAAATATTCCGGCATGCAATGGAGCGCAGAAGAGAACCGCAAAAAGCGAAGCAGAGTGTTTCATCTAGTCCATCTAAGAGTTACCTGCCGCTATGAGTCAAGCTCCGGGTAGCTTAGGCCCAAAAGCTGTACTCAGCGGAAGACGCCCTCTTTTTCGAGAAGGCCTTCCAGTTCAGCTTCGTCTTCCCACAACCAAAAGGGTCCGGCGGCCCCCAACGTCTTAGCAATGGCAACCACCCGGCCTTGGCCTAGCCCCAAGGTTTCAGGGCATTCTTTAGCGATAGGGTCTTCGTAAGCCGATTGCGGAGAGACGATTTTCCAACCGTTCGCTCGGAGTTTTAGTACCAGCGAATCGATATAGAGCGCAGCGAGGTCGTTTTCGTGCAGCAAAAGCACGTGCCGCGGGGATCGGTTGAGGGTCCGGCGCGCAATGGCATCGTAAAAATCGGCGCCTTCGGTCAGTACTTTCACGTAAGCTTTCTTAAGCTTTTCGAAACGGATTTTTTTACCCTCGATCAACGCTTTTTGGAAAGCACCGTTCAAGTACCAATCGTACGTATCTACGGTGACGTATCCATTGAAGTAGCCTTGGGCCGCAAGGTAAGCACGCAGGGCGTCCCGCTTAGCAAAAGTATCGCCCTCTCTCAGGTAAGGAAACCGAAACCATTTCTGGAATGTCTTGAATCCACTTAAAAGCCGATCGGCTTCTTCGATTTCAGCAATAAACTGGGCGGTGCTTACCTGGTGAAAGTCTAAGTGGTTCGCCGTGTGGTTTGCGATCGCATGGCCTGCGTCAGCGTATTCTTTGAGACGTTTCATTCCGCGGGCGTCGAGATTCTTAGTATTGCAAAAAAATGCCGCGCTGGGGACGCCCAGGTCTTTAAGTTTCTTTATAAGCAGGTTCGTGCGTTCTTCTCCGGTGTAAAATTTCCCATCTGCCATGGGGCAGTCATCGAAAGTTAGCGCGATTTCTTTAGCATGGATAAGGGGCGCAGCGAGCAAACAGTAAAACACGAGGGTGGGTTTCAACGGGTGTTCCTTTCAAAAAATGCTTCTGCTCAGGGAATAACAACTTCTCGGAGGAAAGGGAAGGGCGGGAGGAACCAGCGGGGTCTTGCTTTGAGCGGATGGACCGGGGACTTCGCTAGTTGAGAAGAAAAGTGGCGTGAGTGATATTTATGGGCTTCTCGCAATCACCGTTACAGTTAACTCTTAAGAAAAAAATGACCGCTACCTTTCAAGCTTGGAAGGAGACTGGGTAGATTCGAAGATCTAACGCAACGCTTGTGTAATATGTTGCGGGAGGTACTTTTGTGGCCTACAGGCGGTTGTCGTTCGAGG
>JANPJT010000302.1:0-21994 GCA_031425635.1 Pseudomonadota bacterium | reverse complement strand
CTTTGAAAACGGCGGGGAGTCGAGCTTGGAGAATTTGGTCCTGCTATGTTCTAGCCATCACCAGCGGGTGCACTTGGTGGGGGCTCGTTAATGGGGACGGGAACGATTGGTGTTCATCTTGGTTTTCGTCTTAAAGACTCGCCGGTCTCTACGGCTGCACAAACTGGACGAAAAACTTCATTGCTTCGGCAGAAAAGAAAACGAGCGCAATGGTGAGCACTAGCACGACGAGCGACCAAAACACTTTCGTTGTTCGCGCGTACCGAGGGTTTGCCCAAAGTAAGGGCAGGGCAAACGGGCCGGCGATGAGAACGGCGAAAATGAACGCCCAAGTGGCGCGGTCGAGGCGGGCTATCTTCTTTTCTTTCATTTGATTCTCAGTTCGGATTGAAACCAATGATGAATTGTAACATGAACCAACGTTGAAAAATGCTCCAATTGCTTGCGCCCAGCTCAACCCCGTACGTGGCTAAGTGCAGGCGCGTGTGGGGCGGGAACTCCAAGCTGATGCCTGCAGTGGGGTAACCTTGCGAGAATCCCGCGCGGAGGCCAAAGCGGGGGTGGCGGTATTCCACGCCCAGGTTCAATTGTTTAATGAGCAAAGTGGATTCAAAGCAGTTGCGGTAATCCAGCGCCAGGTTCACTTGGCCTTTGCGTTTCCCTAGGTCGTACTGAAGAGCGGTCCCTACGTGCAGCGTCGGGTTCACAGTAGTCGGCGCCGTGTAGCCCGGAAGGCTTCGAAAGTAGGTTCCCATGGCGTCGTTGAGTACCGCCGCGAGAGTCCAGCGAGGGTAGCCTTTCGGAAGAGGGATTGAACCCATGATCCCTAGGTCGACACCCACTCCCCAACCAACGCCAGCGATCTCTAAAATTTCTGCGAATGCGGCCTGCATCAAAGCTTCTTGCGTGAGCGCTCCCGTTTTAGCTAGCAGGTCGAGCGTCGTTATCTTGGAGTCGACTCCGGTGCGCCCGAAAACTCGAGTCGTTGCTCCAATCGAAACGGAAGGGAGCACCGGTATCCCAAACCCGAGCGCAAGGCCTGTATCGTTGAAAGTGTAGAGATCCACGCTCCCCGAAAGCGTCTCCAAGTTGCTCAACTCAATGAAACTATTTAAGTGATTGAAAATAGCCACGCTAAAGTACGGCATCGTGAGGGTAGGGCGCACGCCTACTCTCATGAACTGCGCTCTGTTTTGCAGTAGGTTCGAGGTATTCCCCGACGAAAGCGCGGTCGTGATGCGGCTCAAAGTGTCTAAGCTATCGACTCCGAAAGAGGTGTCTAGAAGGTTAAAATGGGTTGTTTTGATTCGGGCGAGCCCAGCGGGGTTGTACCAAAGGGCATTGTTGTCGTCCGATATCGCAAGGAAAGCATTCCCCATCCCAGCCGGGCGGACACCCAGATTTGGAAGGCGCACCAGTTCCGCCTGGACCCAGGAGGAAGTATGATAAAGCAAAAGGAGTGTAAGCCTTATTCGCATTCCTTAAAACCCAATCGTGTAGCGCATGAAAAACCGGCGGTCGGGAGAAACCACCGTTCCGGAGCCAATGTCCACTGCGCTGGTACCAATTTCGAAATCTCCTCCCGGCATGCGGGTCGCCATCCCTCCCGTAGGCAAAAGCAGCTGGTTCATCCCAGCCCATAAGAAAAACCGCTTCGAAACCGCGAGCTGCAATCCGAAGTGGAGCCGTTTTTGGATCGGCAAGTCGGCGCGCTCCAAATGGCGAAACTCAGCTGATATGGTAAGTCGTTTACCTTTTCCGATAGCGGGAGTTGCCGAAAGCCCCACATGGACGCTCTGTGCGATGGGGTCCGGAGTCCCGCTGCTCAGCGGGTTTAAGAACCGGGTCGAAATAAAGCGAGTGGAGAGAATATCTTTCCACACTATGCCGATAGTCGGCAGGTAGCGGATGGGGGCAGTCACCATCATTCCGACATCCGCTCCCAAACCTAAGCCTTCTTTCATGGAGCTGGAAACAGCCGTGGGGTCGGCTAACGCGGCGGCCGCAAAGGATCCGAGGAGCTGGTTTCGAAGCACTGCCTTCGCGCCAAACCCAATTTTGACGATGTTATTCCCTAAATGGGTCGCTCCTCCGACGACGACTCCCAGGTCGTTCCCCGCGCGGATGTCCACGGTCGTCCCGTCCGAAAGGGCTGCGTACTCGTAGGAACCTAAAAAGGCTATCCCGAAGTTTCGGCGGGTAAACGATGGGATGGCATTGGCTTTCAAATAGGCGTAGCCCCCAGGAGTGAGAGACTGAGTCATGCGCTCGATACTAGTCGTTCGCGTTGCCACCAAGGACTGGAGAAATGCGCCGCTGGCCGTTGCGTCGACCGCGATTGGGGTAATTTCCCAGCCCGTTTTCACTGCTTTCGCGAGGCCCGCGGGGTTGTGGAAAAGCGATGCAAACCCTGCGGCATCCGCGGTAAATGCGTTTCCAATCGCCAAGGACTGAGGGGCGCTGTAGAGTTCAAATATTTCGTTTAGGCCAAGGGCGCGAGAGGCCGCAAGGTGGACTCCCAGCGCCGCCAGAGAGATAAGGAAAGGGAAAGTGATGATGCGTTTCGAAATCATAGTTAACGCGTTGCACTAAATTCAATGCAAAAGGTCCTTTCTTTATCGGTGTTTTCGGCCCGTTGCGTGACCTGGGTCATACGATTTTTGTTTGGGGTAATGGCATGCCGCGGCTAGATCACCGAGTGCTGCGCAGCCGGCTCCGCCTTACCGATTTGCCCTATTCGTATGGGTGGGGCTGGCTGATTCGGTTCGGGAAGACGCTGGAAGTTTTAGTTTTCTGGCTTGCCCAGGGGCTCTGGATTTACCGTTCAAGAAAGTCGATTATTGGGATCCCGTCGCTTGCAACCCGAAACTACACTTCTATACAGGCGGTTGTTTACAACGGGACTCAAGAAGAGGTCCTTGGTTTCAGGCCGCGGAGGCTTCTCCACCGAATCCTTCGGGGGCTACCTGATATTGAGCTTTTTGAAAGCTTGCGGTTCCAGCTTACGGTGTCGGAATACGCCGTGAGAACAGTGGAAGCCAGCACCGAAACAAGAGGGTTCGTCCACCTTCAGGTCCCTTGGCAGTTGCCTTGGCGAGCTCCCCACAAGTCGTATTTGCGCATTTTGCCAATGGGGGTAGAAACCCTCTTAGGCCGCATTCGGCTCGGTGACTATGACGTGTATAGCGCCCCCATTTTCTTTCTCACCGAAAAAGTGAAGTGGATTGTTATCTCGGATATCGACGACACGATCAAGGAAAGCAACGTCTCTCAAACCACCACGTTTTCTCAAATCCTTCGGGGTATTTTTAGAGGGAACTATTATACCTACAAAGCGATTGAGGGGATGCCGGAACTGTACCAAGACATCCATCGAAGGGAAGCGCTGATCATTTACCTGACGAGCACGCCATTTCAGCTCGCTCCTTTTCTTTTGAAATTTTTACGCGAAGCTAGTTTTCCCGAAGGCCCTGTTTTTTTGCGGTGGCTCGGAAACAACCGGTTCGGCCACAAGTGGAGGATGCTCCACCGAGTGCTGAGCAACGCGGAAGGGCAGAAAGTGATTTTGATTGGAGACAGCGGAGAGCAAGATCTCCAAATCTACCGCCGGATGGGGGACAACCCAGCATTTCGGGATCGCATTGAGCGCATCCTCATCCGCCATGTCCCCGGCACTCCTTTGCCGCCTTTAGTGGATTCGAGAGAGTCTCTGTACGCCAATATTGCTGAGCTTCGAACCATGCTCGACCCCTTGTTGAGTGCTAAAGTTATTTAAAGAAAAACCTCGCTTTGATCATTTGAAGCATTGGTGTTCAGTTTAATATGCCGAAAGGCACGAGAGGTCCTTTAGATGAAGTATCGCTGCACACTTTTTGCGATCGTCGCCATGCTGCTCGTTCTGAGCGGCTGCGGGGCGGGTTTGTGCGTGAACGGGTGGTGCAATGTCGGTATCACGTGCCCCACCAACTATCTCGCGGTGGGTCCGAACACGGGCGTTTTAGTGAGTCGAGCTTTTTGTGTGAGCAAGTACGAGATGAAGATCCTGGGCGATAATAACGGGGACCAAGCTTATAGCGCCGCTATTGTTGCCGACTCGCGCGCTTCGGGAACTCCGTGGGTGAATATCGATCGCAACCAGGCGATCACCGAGTGCCAGGCATTGGGATCAGGGTATGGTCTGATTTCTAACGCCCAATGGCAGGCGGTGGCCAGAGAGATTGAGCTTGCGCAAAACGCAGGCGTTTATCTCAACTGGAGCAACGGCTCCACTTCGGGAGCGAATGCGCTCAACCGCGGGCATTCGGATAACGGCCCTCCCAATACCCTTGCCGCGAGCTTGGATAGCGATCCGTGTTTTGGAACAGGTAACGCCAGCTGCGCCAACAACACAGTCGCTGATTTCACTCAAAAAAGAACCCATACGCTCTCGAGCGGAGAAGCTATTTGGGACGTAGCAGGCAATGTTTATGAGTGGGTGATGCTAGATATCGCGGCAGGGCCTCCGTATGAGGGGACCGACAATTATATTTCCCAACAACCTTGGGCGTCGGGCCTTAATCGCCCCGAGATGTGGGGCCCTTTTGGAAATTACACCACCAAAAACTCCGGGGAATACGGGGGCTTAGGCTACGCCATTTTGAGTTTGTCCTTCGGCGCCGTGATCCGGGGCGCCTATTGGCTCAACGTTTCCGATTCGGGCGTGTTCGACGCTAGGCTGGTCTTCGGGCCGTTGGAGTCGAACCCCGATCTCGGGTTCCGCTGCGTGTATGCTGCTCCTTGATCCGATTGGGTGCAGTGAGGTCACAGGGAGGTGTCCACAGGGAGGTGTCAGTCTCCTTGCAAGCTTGAAAGGTGTCGGTCGTCGTTCTTTATTGCATTGCCTGGCACCCGAAGGGGGGCTGAGGATTTCACCGAGCTTGCTACCCTTTTGGTTTAGTGGAATTGGGGATGTCGGCGGTGCGGGTGACCGCTACCATTCAAGCTTGGATAGAGACTGACACCCTCTCTCTGACACCCTCTCTCTGACACCCTCTCTTCAGGGGCGATTCAGCCCGTCGCGATTTTGCTGTTTTGTACTGGGTTTTCCCAAGGGGCGCTTTCAAGCCCACTGGAGTGCCCCTCGATCCGTAAGACCCCCGTTAGCTGGCAAGCTATCTGATTGAGATAAAAAAAGAGACTTGAGCAGGCCCAGCGTCAGGAAACGCTGCAGAAGGCTCGTTTCACTTGACGGATCTTCCATAAAGTTATTAGGAAGCCCTCTATGGGGTACAACAGATTAGGTCGGATGACGGCCCTTGCTTTTTTCGTAGCAAGTGCGGCCGCTGCTGCCGACCATGCGGCACACGACACGCCTTTGGATCTCTCGGCTAACGAGTCCCTTTTCGGGTTTTTTCGTAAGCTGTTTTTCATCGACTTTATGCCCCACGGACACTGTTTCTGGTGGAGGCCCGAAATCGTTTGGCTTCACGCTATATCGGATTTGGTAATCGGTCTTTCGTACTTTTCCATTTCCATCATGGTCGTTTGTTTCGTCAAAAGGCGAAAAGACCTGCCCTTTCATGGGATGTTTCAACTTTTTGCCGCATTCATTTTCTTGTGCGGGATGACGCACTTCATCAGCATAGTGACTCTGTGGGTACCGGCCTACCGTATCGATGGTGTCGTTAAGGCGCTTACTGCGGCAACCTCGCTCATCACTGCGGTACTGCTCTTTCCCGTTATCCCGCAAGTCATGGCCTTCCGGAGCCCAAAAGAGCTGGAGGAAAAAAACGACGAGCTGCTAAGCGAGATTGCAAATAGAAAGCGGGCTGAAGCGGAGTTAGCGGAATCGAAAAAGGACCTGGAACTGAAAGTTGCCGAGCGAACCGAGGAGCTAAGCTTAACTAACGAACGTCTAGAACTCCTCATCCACGGGGTACGCGAGTACGCGATTTATTCCACGAACGCTCATGGAATCATCGAAAGTTGGAACACCGGCGCAGAGCGACTGAAAGGGTACGCATCGCACGAGGCCATCGGCAAGCACCTATCGATATTCTATGCAGTCGAGAGCCTTGCACGCGCGGACGAGCTTTTGGCTCTAGCCGCGAAGGAAGGCGCCATCCATGAAGAAGGCTGGCGAGTTCGAAAGGACGGAACTAAATTTTACGCTAGAGTCTCCGTTACGGCCGTGCGCGACCGCGAGGGCAGGCTGAGGGGCTTTTACACAGTCACGCGTGATGCGAGTGACGGCAGGAACGCGGCAATCGCTCTAGAGCATTCTCGCGGTATTCTCCAGGACATCATTGATAACACTCCGGCGGTTATCTATGTAAAAGATCCAGGCGGCCGGTTCCGACTCGAAAATCGCGCGCTGGTCGAGGGGTGGGGAGAAGGCAGCAGCCTCATCGGCAAAAGCGATTTCGACCTTTACAAAGCCCAGCCGGAACTGGCTCAGGTTATCCGGAAAAATGACCTTGAAGTCCTTGCTAGTGGTAAAGCGGTCGTGATCGAAGAAAAATCGATTCGGCAGAACGTCGTAAGATACTTTCTCTCGACCAAGTTCCCGTTGCGCCTGACGCCCGACGAGGTTGGGTTATGCGGTATCTCCGTGGATATCACCGACCGGAGAAATGCCCTCGAAGAATTGGAGTCAAAAGCCAACGAACTCGCACGATCCAACGGCGAATTGGCGCAGTTTGCTTTTATCGCCTCTCACGATTTAAAAGAACCCATCCGAGCAGTCTCTAGCTATGCCCAGATGTTGGAGCGTTTCTACGGTGCCCAGCTCGACGACAGAGCAAAACTCTTCTTAGGTTACATCGTTGACGGAGTTAAACGCATGTACACGCTGATTGATGATTTGCTTTCCTACTCCCGAATTGGAGATAGCCAATCTCAAGCAACTTTCACCGACATGGATGCGGCCGCCCGAGGTGCGCAAGCCAACCTCAGCGCCCAGATTGCCGAAGCCAACGCGAAAGTAACCATTGCCAAACCGCTGCCTACTGTATGGATCACTCAACATGAAGCACTCCAAATCTTTCAGAATTTAATTGGGAACGCGGTGAAGTACCGTTCGCAGGAAGCTCCGGAGATAGAAATCTCGGCCGAATTGGACGAGCACCGGGTGCGCTTTGCGGTGCGTGACAATGGATTGGGAATTGAACGGCAATACTTTGACAAGATCTTCATCCTGTTTCAGCGTCTCCACACCAGGGAAGAATACTCGGGAACGGGTATCGGCCTAGCGATCTGCAAGAAAATTGTTGAGCGGTACGGTGGAAATATTTGGGTTGAAAGCCGGGTTGGGGAGGGGTCCACGTTCTTTTTCACGTTGCCCAGCTCAGCGAAAAAAATAGCGAAAGGTGGGTGAGTAGTGCCTGGGAAACGATTTCAAGTCTTGGTGGTTGAAGACAGTAAGCCCGATGCGGACTTATTGGCAATTTTGTTCCAGCAAGTTCAAATCCCAATCGATTTGCATCTGGTCCACGATGGACAACAGGCGATCGACTTTCTTTTTCAGCGAGATAGCTACGCAAATGCACCGGTTCCAGACCTCGTTTTACTGGATCTCAACCTACCCAAAAAGGACGGAAGGCAGGTGCTCAAGGAGCTTAAGTCCGCCGATGATCGCAAGCGAGTTCCAGTGCTCATGTTGTCGACATCGAATAATGAGGATGATGTTTCCAACGCCTATGACTTGGGCGCCAGCGGGTTTGTCAGTAAGCCAGTGGGGCTAGATGAATACCAGCGCATGGTGAACGTCGTCTGTGATTATTGGTTTAGCTGCCTGCGGCTAGTTAGTTCGCAGCCTCTGAAAACGGGTACAGTGCGCGCTTAAAGTGATTGGAGAAGTTGAGATTCGCAGTGAGCGTTTGAATGACTTTTCCCCAAAGTCGGCCTATTCCAGCGTGACTCTGCGCATTAATTTGCGCTCTGCTACTGAACAGAAAAGCACGCTATAATCCAAAGCATGCGAAAAATAGGTTTGGCCCTGGCTTTGGTTTGCGCTCCGGTTTTTGCACTGAAGACCGCGTACGTTTCATTTGATCACCCCGACGGCTGGCGCTGCGAGCTTTCGCAAGGGGTGTGGATTTGCCAGAGCACGCTGGAGGCAGAACGGCGTGATTCGGTCGTGCTCTCCATTGCCACGATGGCGACCGAGTGGGACTCGGTGGACAACTACCTAGACTACTTAAAAAAGACGCGCACTATCAGCGACGATCAGGGAAAGCCTATTGAATCGAAAGTCACCTATGCGCGAAAACGCGATATCAATGGCGTGGTTTGGGTGGACTCTCTCCAAGTCAATTCGGAACTCCCCGGGTTTTGGTCTCGGTACGTAGCGACAGTACACAATAAACTGGCTATTTTGATTACCTATGTCGTTTCGGAGTCGCAATACCAGCGCTTGGCGCCGCAGTTTGAACGGATGGTGGCGTCGCTCCGGCCCAATTCGGAGTTTGATTTAAATATTGCCTCTAAACAGGGCGAAATGCAGCTGCCCGGAGCGTCGAAACTGGGGCCGCTCCAAACCGACATCTTGCGCGAAAGGTTGAAGCCAGCAGCCGCCAAAAGTGAGCAAGAGGATGAAGAGACCGAAGAAGGCTCCGGTCTAGCGCTCTATGGCTCGTTGCTTGCGCTCGGTGGGGTCGCAGCCTGGTTTGTGTGGCGACGACGAAAAGGTTCTGGAAAATCGAAATAGGGCTTGAGTGGTGAGCGGAGCCAAGAAGTTCCTACCCCTTTTTCTGGGCCTTCGGGTTAATGGCAAATTCCGGTTGTTGTGCCTTGGAGTGCTCCACCTGGTTTGCCAGTTTTTTGCTGCTACCTGAAAAGAGACATCTTCTTCGCAAACATTCAAACCGGGCGCTGATTGATCAAGCGACGGCAGTGATGCTCTCGGCTGGTCATTTTGATGACGCAACACTTCTTAGGGGATCCGCCGCCTGTAGTTTTTAAACGTATCTGAGCCCGATGGTGTTTTGTGCAACACACGGTCTTCTGCACTTCTGAGCCTTGAACTACTAGTATAACTGTTATACCCTTCCAAAATGCGCTTCAAATTCGACAAGCGAAAGAGCGCTGCTCTCAAAGCCAACCCTAAGCGGTCAACGGACTTCGTCGAAATTCAGGAAGTTTGGTCCCACCCGTACTATTGCGATCGGCGATCGGACGATCCGGAACAGTTTAGGGCGATTGGTTGGGCGAAAGGAAAATTGTTTTCAGTAATTTTCGAAGTGAGAGAAGATGAATTCGGGGAATATAACCACTTGGTAACGCTCTGGCGATCTACCAAAGAGGAACGCGAGCTCTATGAAAAGAACGAATAAAAGCCGAACAGCCGAAAAGATCGCAAAGCTTGCCGATGCTGGAAAAAGCGTCCGCGGCTTTTTTAGCAACGATGGGAAGATGATGCCACCCATTCAGCGTGTGAACGTCGACTTCACCGAACCGATGCTGAAAGAGCTAGACGAGACGGCGCAAAAGCTGAATGTGAGTCGGCAGGCTGTCATCAAGCTTTTTTTGCGCCAGGCCCTTGATCAACACTACCTTGCGAAAAAATCGAAACGAACCGGCTGAAAAGAGAGTAGGTGTGGGGTCCACTTGAGTATTAATGCCGCTTTTTACTCTTCCAAGTGCCGCCATACTGCATAAGCAGCGTTTCCAGGTTTCACGAGTTCGAGGCAAGGCGGGCAGATGAAAATCCACCGGCCGGAGGCTTCAATACGGGTACGGTAAAGAACGTCATTCGTTTTCTGGCAACGCTCGCAGGCTTTCGTTCGAATGCGCTGAGTGGCCAAAGACTAGCTGCCCTTTTGATCGGGGCATCGGTACCGCCCGACTTTAAAGTCTCGTTTTGCAGCGTGTTTGGTCTTTTTCCCAGCGGTTCTCACTCGCCACAAGCGGAACGAAGACGGGCTTAGTTCACGCCGCATCAGGTGAATGACTTGCCCGGGAGTGAGGCCAAACTGTTTCCGAATCGCATCAAAGCTCGTGCGATCTTCCCAGGCCATTTGGATGACTCGGTCGATATCTGCTTTCGATAAGTCTCCGGCCTTTGTCTTTGTCATCGCAACGACCAGCCCGCGCAAAAAGCGGGTCCTTGTAAAAGAAGTACCTCAGTACTTCAAGTCGGTAATTTCCGTGCCGACCGCTTTGGAGAGTTTCCCGAGCGCTGTGTTGTACAGGTAAAGCGTTTGGACATGGTTTAAGCGAGAGAGCCCGTCGCCTTCCAAAGCTTCCATCAGATCTTTCGGCGCGGTCACCCCAATCGACCAGCCCATCGCACTGCCGACAAACCATTTCTTGCCGATTTTCTTCCGGTGCTCTGCGATTTCTAGACCTTCCCGCGCCTGCTCGAATTCCCAAAACGCCCGGCTCACTTCCACTTCGATCCCGGGGATCGCGTATTTCTGCGTGGCCTTTAACTTCATGGCCTGCGCTCTTTCCTCGGCAGCTTCCGCTGCGTGGCGCATGAACTCAATGTCGAGTCGGAGGCCAAGCGCTGCGCCGCCGTTGATGCGGTTGAAAGGATCTTGAGCATAAAAGGATTCCTGTTTATCCCGGACGGGCGACCAATTGAAGTCGCCGAAAGCGCCCACAAAGAGAGTAGGGTAGCTTTGGGCTGCTTTGGCATCGGCAAGCGCGTTCCGGGCCACAATCCCTGCTTCTAGCGCTTTGAACTCGGGGCGGTGATTTTTTGCAATCAGCAAGTACTCTTCGAGGGTTTGCTTTTTGTGGCTTTGAGGCACCAGTTCCTCTTCCGGCAGTTCGTCGAACACATTCCCACTCATCCACAAAACGGCTTTTCGCGCCGTGAGCTTGCCCTGGGTGGCAAAAAGTTTTTTCTGCAGCAAGTCGTCTTGAGCGATCTTGAGGCGGTTCAAGTCGTGAGGTCTCACCGAGGCCTTCTTCTTGGATTCGCCCCCTTTTTCCGCTTCCACAATCGCTTCGCCCAGGAAACTCGTTAGCTTAGTCACCAAGCGCTCGAGGTCTCCCGCCATTTGGTAAAGGTAAAAAGTGTCTTTGACCGTCATGACGACTTCGTTTCGTTTCATTTTCGCAAGTTCATGGGTCGCAAGCAGCTGGTGTTCGGCAGCTTTGCGGTACCCGCCTATCTGGCCAAAGGTCAGCAGCGGCTGGATGATCTGCGTGGAACTCCCGACGTAAGGCCCCCACTTGTTCCAATTCCGAGTGATGCTGACCGCATTGCCGCGTTCTTCAAATATCGGGGCCGCAAGCAACGTTGAGCTGCCTCTCGGCCAACTAGCGGCTTTTGCTCGCTCCACTTGGGCCTTCGCGATTTCCACGTCCTGCATCACTTCTTCAATCGATGCGTTGTTTTCAAGGACGGCTTTTAGGACGTCTTCAAGTCCTTTGGCCGGAACGCCTGACGCGGCGTCAGCGACAACTAAAGCGAGTCCCGCTAAAATAAAAAAGGCCTTCATTTATCCAGTTTCCTTAAAAAGCTGCTGCCGTTCAAACACTATGCTCGTAAGAGATCAAGCACTTAGAGTTCAAAAGGATCTTTACGACCACGTCCGGCAAGGGGCTCGGCGGTCTATCCCGCCGATGAGCGCCCCGCTGAAACGCTACTTCCTCGAGTACCAAAGAGAATTTTCGGACTACCAGTCGGTTTCTTCTCTTCCAGAACTGATCCGGGCGACCGAAGCCGCGTCGGTTGTGCTTTGCGGAGATTACCACACGCTCCCCGAAGCTCAAAGAGCAGGGCTTGAACTTGCCCAGGCGGTTTACGCGACCGGGAGGCCGCTGGTTCTGGCGCTCGAAATGCTGGAAGCCCACCAGCAAAAGGCCGTCGATCGCTTCTTTTCAGGGAAGCTGAATGAGAAGCAGTTCCTAAAAGAAATGCGCTACCAAAGCCGCTGGGGCTTCCAGTGGAGCCAGTACCGGCCGTTTTTTGAATTTGCTCGTTCCCACGGCGTTCGCGTCGTGGGGCTTAGCCCGCGGCGCGTAAAACCGAAGCCGACATTGAAGCGCCGAGACGCTTTTGCCGCACAAGTGCTGGTGCGAGAAGCGGCGGAGGCCCCCGAAGCTTTGGTGCTAGGGATCATCGGAGATCTGCATTTAGCAAAAGCGCATTTGCCCGCCCAAATTCGAGCCGCTACCACGAAAGCGTTTCCTTTGGTTGTCGTACACCAAAACCGCGAAGCGCTTTACTGGAAGCTTGCCGCCCGAAAAACAGAGCACCGGGGCCTGGTTCTTAAGCTTCGCAAGGACGTTTATTGCCTGATGAATACCCCTCCCTGGTTGAAGCTCCAAAGCTATCTGACTTGGCTGGAGTCGGGTCCGAACGCCGCGAGCGGGCGCCTGGATTTAGAAGAAGATTTTTACGTGTTGGCCCAAAACCTTTTGAGGTTTCTAAAAGTAAGCGAACCCCTTCAGGATCTTTACGAAATAAAGTGGAAAAAGACTTCGGGAACTGACCGCTTTATCAAAGAAAGCTCGGGGAACTACGTCGATGTCGAGCGGAAAAAGATCGTGCTTTCTTCGACGGATCTCAACGTCGCGACCACCCAAAGCACCGTACTCGTCCACGCAGTGCTGAGCCAGCGACGCAATAACTTCCGATTCCCGCGGCAGGACTTCTATGAGGCTGTTTGGTCCGAAGCCTTAGGGTACTTTGGTTCAAAGCTCGTAAACCCCCACCGAAAGTGCCATTCCCTTGTGGAGTTTGAAAAGGCTATTCCGAACGAGCCTTTGGTCCGTTGGGTAAGCCGGTTTTCGAAAGTCCTTTCTCACTTTCTTGAAAGTGGCCAGTTCCTCGGCGTTTCGCTACCGCCGCGCGCTGTGCCGCTCCCGCGGCAGGTCTTGTACTACCGCGCAGCCAGGTGCATTGGCCAAGCCCTGGGCGACCAGCTTTACGAGGCCTGTGTGCACAACCGAGTGGCTTTAAAGGAAGTCCGGGGGCTGTTCTTTAGCGCGAAGACTCGAGGGCGAGCGGCGAGGCCATTGTACCTTCATTGGGCCGGGCGTCTCCGCCGGGACCTCGCGGGTGAGGGCTAAGGTTCCGCGGCCTTGATGCTTTAACGCGGCGGGTTTCTTGACAGAGTTCGGGCTCGGTGTTTCGATTCCGGACTTATGAATTTAGATGAAAAGTTCCAGGACTTAAGCCGACGAAACCAAATTGCTGAATTAGGCGGAGGAGAAGCCCGCGTCCAGGCGCAGCATGACCGAGGCAAAATGACCGCCCGGGAGCGGCTCGAGTTTTTGCTGGATGAAGGCAGCTTTAACGAAATCGGAAAGTTTGTGACCCACCGCTGTGCCGATTTCGGCATGGAAACCCAAAAAATCCTCGGAGACGGAGTCGTCACGGGGTACGGCACGGTTTCGGGCCGCACGGTTTACGTCTACGCGCAAGACTTCACGGTGTTCGGAGGTTCGCTCTCGGGCGCCCAAGCCGGAAAGATTTGCAAAATCCTGGACCTCGCAATGAAGAACGGGGCGCCTGTGGTCGGGATCAATGATTCGGGTGGTGCTCGCATTCAAGAAGGCGTGGAGTCTTTGGGCGGCTACGCAGAGCTTTTTTACCGCAACACGATGGCTTCGGGAGTAGTGCCGCAGATCACGGCGATCATGGGGCCCTCTGCGGGCGGCGCAGTCTACTCGCCAGCGCTCACGGACTTCATTTTTATGGTGAAGAAGTCGAGCTACATGTTCCTCACCGGCCCCGACGTGATTAAGACAGTGACCCATGAAGATGTGACGATGGAAGAACTGGGCGGGGCAGTGACCCACAGCGCTCGGAGCGGGGTTTGCCATTTCGCAAGCGACGACGAAAAAAGTTGCCTTCTCCTCATTCGAGAGCTCTTAAGCTATTTGCCCTCCAATAACCTCGACGATGTGCCGCTCGTAAAAACCGATGATCCGGCGAACCGGCAAGACAACAAGCTCAGAACGCTCATCCCCGATAACTCAAGGCAGGCCTACGACATCAAGGAAGTGGTCGAGTCGGTCGTGGATAGCGGGTATTTTTTTGAAGTCCAAAAAGACTTTGCAGCCAATATTGTCGTGGGTTTCGGCCGCCTGAACGGCCGAAGCGTCGGGATTGTCGCGAACCAACCGAAAGTTTTGGCGGGGTGTTTAGACAACAACGCTTCCATGAAATCCGCTCGGTTTGTTCGGTTCTGCGACGCGTTTAATATTCCGATCATCACTTTCGTGGACGTGCCGGGCTTCCTTCCGGGGACGGAGCAAGAATTTGGAGGCATTATCCGGCACGGCGCAAAGCTCCTCTACGCGTATGCCGAAGCAACCGTACCGAAAATAACCGTCATCACTCGAAAAGCCTATGGCGGCGCGTACTGCGTGATGTCGTCGAAACACTTGCGGTCCGACGTTAACTTTGCCTACCCGACGGCTGAAATTGCCGTGATGGGCGCGGACGGGGCGGTCGCTATTATCCACCGCGGTGCCATCCAGAAAGCGTCCGACCCTGTCAAAGAGAAAGGCAAGCTTGTCCAAGAGTACACCGAAACGTTTGCAACGCCGTATAAAGCGGCCGAGCTGGGTTTTGTCGATGAAGTGATCTTTCCCGAGCAAACCAGAACGAAGCTTATCCAAGCGCTCGAGATGTTGAAAAATAAGCGCGATAAAATGCCGCACAAAAAGCACGGAAACATTCCGCTTTAAGGGAGCAGTCGATGGGTTTTAGTCAAAAGCGCATTTTGGTGGCAAACCGTGGGGAGATCGCGCTCCGGGTGATCCGCGCCGTGAGAGAAATGGGGCACGTGCCCCTCGCGGTGTACTCGACAGCCGATCGCTTGTCGCGGCACGTTTCTTTTGCCGATGAGGCCCTTTGTATTGGGGAAGGCCCCTCGGCGCAGAGTTATTTGGACATGGCCAAAGTGCTTGCGGCTGCAAAGCAGATGCGAGCGGACGCTATCCACCCTGGTTACGGTTTTCTTTCGGAAAAAGCGGAATTTGCCAAAGCGGTTGCGGATGCGGGTCTCGTGTTCATCGGCCCCAATGCCGAACACATTGTCGCCATGGGCGATAAAGTCATGGCACGAAAGACCATGAAGAAGGTTGGCCTTCCTCTCGTTCCCGGAACGGCGGAGGGGCTGACCGACGAGAACGAAGCCTTTAAGCAAGCCAAAGAAGTCGGCTACCCCCTCATGATCAAAGCACTGGCAGGCGGCGGCGGAAGGGGCATGAGGCTCGTGCCTGAAGAGGGGGAGTTCCTAGGGCTTTTCCGGCGGGCTTACTCGGAAGCGAGCAAAGCGTTTGGGGATGGCCGTTTGTACCTTGAGCGTTACGTCACTTCTCCCCACCACATCGAAGTCCAGATCATTGCGGATAAATTCGGAAATGTTTGCCACCTGTTCGAGCGAGAGTGTTCGGTCCAGAGGCGTCACCAAAAAGTGATTGAAGAGTGCCCCAGCCCCTTTGTTTCGGAAGAAACTCGGGAGCGGATTTGCAACGCTGCCGTGAGCGCCGTGAAGGAGCTTGGCTACATCAATGCCGGAACGATTGAGTTCCTGATGGACGATCAGCAAAATTTTTATTTCATGGAAATGAACACTCGGCTGCAGGTGGAGCATCCCGTCACGGAGTGGGTGACTTCCGTGGATTTGGTGAAAGAGCAAATCAACGTGGCTTTTGGCGGGCGCTTGTCTTTTCGCCAAGAGGACGTCGTCGCTCGCGGGCACTCGCTGGAATTTCGGGTGTGCGCGGAAGATCCAGAAAAGTTCCTCCCCCAGGCCGGTCGAGTCACGGGCGTCTCTATGCCGCATGGCATTGGGGTCAGAGTCGATACCCACATTTATCGCGGGTACGAGATTCCCGTGTTTTACGATTCAATGGTAGCGAAAGTTTCCGTGTGGGGAAGAACCCGAGAAGAGGCCATTGCCCGGGGACGCACGGCGATGCGGGACACGGTTTTAAACGGAGTAAAAACCAATATCCCCTTGCTCCTCCAGCTTCTAGACAACGCTAAGTTCATCAGCGGCAACTACACGACCCGGCTGATTGGTGAGGACTTTCACTACAAGGACCCGGGTGCGAGTGCCAAAGAACTCCGCATGGCGATGATTGCTGCTGCGGTTTCGGCCTACAATAAAGAATTCAAAGGCGCTGTCCATGGAGCTGAACAACCGTCTCGGTGGAGAGCGATCGCTCGAGAGGAAGCACTTCGATGATTTTCTTTGTCCGGTACGAGGGTATTGAGCACACAGTCCGAGTGGAAAGCCGAAACGGCCAAACGCGGGTCCAGTTTGATGATGAAGCGGAGCAGGACCTCGATCTCTCCTATATCGGAAACGAGTGCAGTTTCGTGGACAACGGCGCTGTGTTTGCAGCCAATGTGGTGGTAGGGAAAGGCATTTCAACCGTCTACCGACCTCAAGGAAACCTGCAGTTTGAAGTGGAAAGCGAGTACCGCAGGATTGTTGGCGTGCTTCGAGGGCAAGACCTTTCTCACGAGAACCATGTGTATGCGAAAATGCCTGGAAAGATTGCAAAAATTGGCGTGAAAGTCGGAGATACTATCGAAAAAGGCGCTTCCTTGCTTGTGATGGAAGCAATGAAAATGGAAAATGAAATCCGCAGCACCCTCTCCGGAAAAGTCGTCGCGGTGTGTGTCAAAGAAGGCCAAGCGGTGGAGACAGGTGCCTTGCTGGTCGAGCTAGAAGCGCTCGAGGCCTGACGACACGGGCTCACCCACCCTCGTATTGGCGCATTTTCCCGGTCGACGCCGCAATACCGCGGTAGAATAGTCTTCGATGATTAGCGCGGCGCTCCGGATTCCCTCCTTACGTCCTCTATTCAACCTTTATTCCGTTGTGGTCTTTTTTGGGATCACTTACCTCGTGCTCACCAATTGCCTCGCGATCCTCTGGGGGAACGAAACGGGCCTTCCAGTCCTTTACTTGATGATGCTCGTGCAGCTCGCTCCCATTTTCTTTGCCCTCAGTCGCAGGCATTTTACTTATTTGGCTTTCATCATGATTTACCACTTTGTCCAGCTATCCATACCAAAGTGGATTCTGTTCCAAGACAACCCGAAACTTGCGCAAGCGTTTCCGGAGGTGGTCGCTGCGATGAAGGAGCAAATCCTCTGTACGCTGCTACTGATACTCGTTTACCAAGCTAGTAGGCTATTTCTCTTCATGGGCGTTACGGAAAGAGAAAAATTCAACGCCATGGCCTTAACCAGACCGCAAGTTTTGGCCTTGTGTGTCTACGTGATCTTTGTTCCTTTATTTACAGAGCGGCTTCCGGCTTGGTTTCTTTCTATCCATTTTCTCCTGTTCTCAGCAGATCTCGCACTCTTGTTCACTTCTGTGTACACGGGAAATCGATGGATCGTTGAAATCACAAAAATTGCCGCAGTGATTAACTCAATCATCTACTTCCTCCAGCTAGGCATGATGACCCTCATGGGCGCTTTGGTGTCCATTGGTGTGCTAGTCTGCTGTCTTAAGAAAAAGTTTTGGATGCTGCCGTTTTTCATTCTTGCGGTCCTCACGATGTCCGCTATTCAGACGGTGAAAGGCTCCTACCGAGCGGTGATTTTCTCCGAAGCGGGTGCTGAACTGGGCCTGTCCGAGCGCATCGGGCTTCTCGTTGAACTGTTCGACGCCAAGTATTTTCAGGACTCCGACGTAGATTTAGAGGATGACGGAATGGGGGGCAAAAAGGAGGAAACCGTCTCGTCGGCAATTACTGCAGGGTTCATGCGGGTAGGAGACGACTCGTTGGAACGGGTACTTTCGCAAACGCCGGCTAAAGTTCCTTTTTGGGAAGGGGAAACCTATTCCAGCATCCCATTCTTATTCATCCCGAGAGTGCTTTGGCCGGACAAGCCCACAAGGCATTTTTGGAATCGGTTTGGGCGGACTTACGGTGTGATTGATAATGAAGATTATGAGACAAGCGTGAGCGTATCGTACTTGGCCGAAGCGTACATGAATTTTGGGTTTACTGCGATGTACATTGTCGCAATGCTTGTGGGGTTACTCATTGCGCTCGTGGAGCGTTCGGCATTTTATATTCTCGGAGGGCATTACTACTTTCCCTACATCGTTCTGCTTTCACCGCTTGCGAGCCCTGCTTCTGATTTAGGTTCGATTTTAAATAGCCTTTGGATGATCTACTCATTCTTCCTCGTGGGTCGCCCATTTTTCAGTCGGATGGCAAAGCGAGATGAGTATTCATAAGTTTTCCGCCAACGAAACCAATCGATTCGAGCGCTTGAAAGTGCCTGGTTCGGGCGCTCGAGTGCACGAAGTACAGTGCGATAAAGTCTTCGCCCGCCCGCACGACTACTGGGCAATAGCCTCGGCTTAGCAAAAGCGGAATACCGCCATACAGCGAATCAATGAGCCCACCGAGCTGCTTTTCCCACCGCCGTATCGCCCGTAGGAGTTCGCCCTGGCTTATCTCGTATGGCTGAACCCCTTTTAGCTGGTCCCGGAGCATAAAATCAAAAGTGTAGAGGAACTCGGGCCGATCCTCTTTTAATAGGTCGGGCACTTCGCGACGAAAAATAATGAAAGGCAGCTCGGAGCGAAACGGAAATTTCCGAATTAACGACGGGGCTTGTCGGAGGGGAGACTGGGCAATCAGAGGGTTGGTGAGCCCGAGGAAATCGACCACGTCGCGGTCAGCGAAGTACGGGACCGTAGACAGTTCCGAGGAGGCAATGCGGTCGGTGGGAAGGGAGCTTTGGCGAATGATACTGCCCAGTTTGGAAAGTTGCTCAATCCGGTAATGCCCCCGGGCAATGGTCGGCTCGTCGATCATGGCCAATGTCCTCCGGTGGGAGAAGACCGCATCTACCATTTTATAGGTGGAGGAAAGAGGCCACAGCGACGAAAGAACGGCTAGCGAAAGCGGGACAGCCAGGGCTAAGGGGCGGCACGAGCAGGCGGCTCCCGCTGCCGCGCAAAAGGCGACGAGCGTGAAGGGAAAAAGGTACCTTGCCCAGTAGCTAGGAAACCAGTCTCCCCCCGAGAGGTAGTACGGCAAAGTGCTGGCTGCCAAAGCGACGAGGATTAGGCGGGGTCTTAAATCGTCGGGTGTTCTTCGTGAAAAATGCGAGGCGATGAACGCTAAAACAAGCGCTAAAGTGTGGGTGGAGAGGGCATCGGCCGCCAAGTTTCTGAGGCCCAAAGCAAACATAAACACATTCCCGAGGCTAGCTTTGTACTGCACGGGAAGGGGGATCGCGTAGCCGAAAAAGGACCGCCTGAGGATCGCGTGCGTGAGCGCAGGGATCAGGCAAACCAGCCCCAGTAGGAACGTTTTTTTTCGAGACCAGGGCAAGTAACGTCTCGGCCAAAACAGAAGGTTTGCTAGAAAAATCGTGCCCTCGAAACGGACCAAAGGGAGAACGCTTAAGATAGCAAGCCCCAAGTAAGGCAGGCGGCTGAAATAGGTAAAGTAAACTCCGCCCAGGAGGGTTGCCGCGAAAAAAGTGGTCGCAAACCCATGCGCTGAATTGAATGCGAGCGGGGGGAAAAGGCAAAGCGCTAGGAAAAAGAAGGGGAACCAAAAAAGGTTGCCTCCCCATTTAAGAAAAAGTTTTCCTGACAAAAATAAACAGGCAAGGCCGCTCAAGTAGCAAAGCAAAAAGGCGCCGTCGGGTCCCCTCAAACCAAACCGTTGGAGCAAGCCCACAGTGAGGTAGGGCAGAAAATCCACTGTCCCTTCAACCGAAGAAAAGCTGTTGAACGAAAAGCGCCCGCCTAGGGCAAAGTGCTGCGAATGGCGAAGGTTAGTGAAAAGTTCATCCCAGGGCTGAACTGCGAAAAGGCAAATGAGGCTAAACAGAAAAACTGAGAACGCGTAGGAGTACGAACGGTGACGGGGCCGTTGGGTTTGCAAAGACAGGACGCCAAACCAAAGAGCCCCGGCAAAACAAAGCAGTATGAGCAGTTGTCCAATGAGAGGTAGCCCCTTCAACAGAAATGCTCCTCCCAGAAAAGAATGGAAGAACCCCATCGCTGGCTCTTTGCGAGAAAAAAAGTAAAGGAGATCGGGCGTCATTGTTTAATGCGGCGCGTATCAGTTTTTAGCCTCGGGCTTCCGATACGGAGCGTATCATGAGAGCCCTTCTCCTACACTGGTACGATCAGAGCGAGCTGTATGCTTTTCTGCTCGTTTTTATCGTCGTGCCCTTGGGCTTCTACGGGCTCTATTTGTTTTTGGTGAAGTTGGCAGGCGACTCCGCTGCTTTGCCAAAGAAAGATGACGGCAATGGCTCGCATTAATGAAGTTCTGAAGGCAGCGGTGGAGAACCGCGTCTCTGACATCCATTTTTCTGCAGGGGAAACGATCTGGGTCAGGCTCGACGGTGATCTGGTTGGTTACTCCGAACAGCCGATGAGCCATGAAGACTTGGAAATCATGCTCTTGGAGATCCTTTCTGAAAGCGAAAAAGAAAAACTCAAGAAGCACCTTAACTTGGATAAAAGCTACTTCATTGACGGTGTGGGGAATTTTCGCGTCAATATTTTCTACTCTCGGCGCGGCATTGGCTCTGTTATCCGTACGCTCCCTTCCAGGATCCCTACGATTGAAGAGCTAGGGCTCCCAGGCATTGTAAAAACGCTTGCGGAACTGCCGAAGGGTTTGATTTTAGTGACTGGCCCTACGGGGTCAGGAAAATCGACGACGCTTGCGGCAATTATCAACCACATGAATGCCAACTTCCCGTACCACATCCTTACTGCGGAAGATCCGGTTGAATTTATCCACGTTTCTAAGAAGTCGTTGATCAACCAACGCGAAATTGGGCAGTCTTGCCCTTCTTTCGCAGACGCTCTGAAGTACGCTTTACGAGAAGATCCCGACGTTATTCTGGTCGGAGAAATGCGTGACCTGGAGACCATCAGTCTTGCGTTGACTGCCGCAGAAACAGGCCACTTGGTGCTAGGGACTCTGCATACTCGGGGAGCTGCGCCCACCATCGATCGAGTCATTGAATCTTTCCCAGCGATGCAGCAACCAATGGTGCGCGCGATGCTGGCTGAGTCGCTCCAAGGAGTCATTAGCCAAACGCTCATCAAAAAAGCGTCGGGCAAAGGAAGAGTCGCCGCCTACGAAATCATGGTGATGAATTACGCGATCTCGAATTTGGTTCGAGAAGGCAAGACGTTTCAGATTTCCTCGGCAATGCAAACAGGGCGCAAAGAAGGCATGATCCAGATGGAATCCCACGTGAAGGAATTGGCAGCCAATGGGGAGATTTCGGAATTCGACGCCGAGGAGCTTTTGTCTTCTCTAACGCGGGGAGGGCACACTAGCAAAGGCAGTGCAAATGCCCCCGCCGCCGCGGTGAAGACGCCAGGGCTTCCTCCCCAGCAGCCCGTCTCTAAAGTAATCAAAGCCGAGCCTCCCGTAGTAAGCGCACCGCCGGCCATGGCCTCCGCGCCGCCACGGCCCGAGGCGGCACCGCCAGCGGTGAAAGCGGCGCCCGCTGTCGCGGCACCCGCCCAAGCAAGGCCGGTTCCCTCGGCTGCGGCACCTGCTCCGGCGCCCGCTCCGGCCTCGGCCGCGAAACTTGCACCCATACCGACAGACGATTTAATTTCTCTAGACGATCTCGGTTCTCAAGTAATGGATCTGGCGGATTTGGAAGTATTGGGGATTCCGAGCGGCCCTCCCATCGTGCCGGGGAGTCAGCCTGCCGTGAAGTTTAAGCCTTTGGAGCCTTCCGCCGGAGCCGCCGCAGCAAAGCCGCCTCCGCGGCCGGTTCCGACGATGCCGGCGAAGCCGGCAGCAGCCGCCCCTGCGCCGCCCCCCCCAGCCGCAAAGCCGCCTGCGCCGCCTTCTGCGCCGCCGCCTATCAAAAAAACGGGTTGAAGGCTTGTTAAAACTGGCCCACCTGACTGTGGTAGTGGGAGGAGCGTGCTCCCCTCGGATTCTTTTCAAATCGGTGGTTTAGGGCGATTTACCCGGGGGTGAAACCTGGCAGCCCGCGATTTAAGTGTAATTGTTCTTATGAAGGCGCCCGCCGAGTGCTGCGGCACGGGCGGTTTTACCGCGCTTC
>JANPJT010000301.1:0-3949 GCA_031425635.1 Pseudomonadota bacterium | reverse complement strand
TAAGTCTTGGTGAAGAAGCTTTCGCTCATGCACTCGCAGGTTGGCAACAGCAACAAGGGTTTTCAGCTGCAAATGCCGATGGTATTCTTGGCCCAACCACCTGGCGCACGATGCAACCATTTTTAGCGGGTACGGTAGTTTCAACTCCAACGCCGCCGTCAGTTTCGGTGTCATCGGGTAGTCAAAACATACAATTTGAATGGAATAATTCTCCGAACATCCAAAATCGTTATCCGGTGTTGCAAAATTATGAAACGATAAGAAATAAGGTTGCGGGCTGGGGCGTACCAGATCCTTTTACCTATATTGATACAGCGCTTACTGAATGGAATGCCAACACTGTTGCTCAAAGGCATTTCGATCATAATTTTGATGCAGACAGCCGCCGGTCTTATTTAAACCTGAAAAGGCCTTACCTTCTGAAAGGAATTTCCAACCCCGCCAATTACTTTGCAACTAATATAGTTTCGGCTACATTCTTCAATAAAACCACCCCTGCTCATGTAGACCTGAAACGTGTCCTGGATATTGCGCAACGAAATCTTACTGCAGCGGGTAATAGCTTTACGTTCAACAGTGCCTGGTCGTTTGTACCAAGAACATTCAATGCAGATATTAACAAACTATCTAACCATGCTTTGGGAAAAGCCCTAGATATCAATCCTGATACAAATCCACATATAGTATCAAAGAATGAAATTACCGTTATTAATGCTGTGTGTAATTCCATACTTCCGAATGGTTTACTTTCTGAGCGCAATCCGGATACATTAAGGAACGCCAGTACCCATTTTCAACTAACTTTCAGTGACGCATGGCTAAACAATCAAACACAGGTAATAAAAAATGCGGCTGCTGCTAATCGCAATAATTTAAATAAATACGCAATAAAAGGATTTCTTACCCTGCCTGCTGCTCTTATCCGTGGGCTTCAAAGCGCCGGCTTAAATTGGGGTGGAAGCTGGAGGTCATCAAAAGATTTTATGCACTTTGAACTACCTTAATCCAAAAGAACTTAATAATAACTGCTTCCATGGATAACAAAAACACTGCTCTGATAATTCAATACCTGCAAAATCAACTTACAGAACGGCTGGAAAAATTATGGAAATTATTCAGCTGGAGTAGCAGTATTCTTATAAGCATAACTGCGGGAATGATTGGATTAAAACAGTATCAAAATATAACTTTTGGCTATATAGAACTTTTGATCATTAGTTTCATAATTTGCCTGATATGCCTGTATAGCTATTTATGGTTACATGAAAACCTGCTGATCGAAGTAGCCATCAGAGACCGTATAGACGACCTATTCAAATATGACATTAGTTATACGTTATCGAAAGAGCTTCGGGCCGACAAAAGTCGATTTGGCTATAAAACTGTCATATTACTCCTGGGATCGATGGCCTTACTGGCCACCTGGTTAACTAAAATTTCTGCCGGTGGGTAATATAACCTGCACGACCAGGGTATAACTTCAAATCATTTTTACGATATCCGCTTCCGCCAATTCCAAACTGCAATGCCGCTGCCGATTATTGCAATGGCAATAAATGCAGGAAGGTTGTTATTGCTCTTTTTGGAGGAACTGGTAGCAGCCATAGAATTATTTCTGCCTGTTAATTGAAAAGACGCGAAATCATTAAATGCATTCAGGTCTTTAAAAAATTCTGGAGCTTCCTCTACCGTTGCATGGTTCTTTAAGTTCTGGTAATCTGCATCCATGTGCACAATATTTCCTACATTATAAAAACGGTAATTGTAACTAAAGCAATCATTTTTTACATGCATTTCATCTTCTGTTACAGGCCACTCCTCGGGCAGGTTTACGGTAATTGATTCAGTAAGATTGCTGGGATAGGCAAGTCCAATCGGCATCGTTCGTTCCTTTTCTTTTACCCTTTGCAATATGGGATAAATGTTGAAAGCAGAGAAAGAAAAAGTTTTTACATAGTCACTGTCCTTTTTCCAGAACCCGGGTATATGATAATACTCATTTGTTATGAAAAGCCCCGAATCATCATCATCCGTAAAATTCAGGCTGTCTACTTTTATATCTTCAAAATAAGTGCTGTAGAATTTCTGATAGTTTGTCATTAATTCTGAAATGCTGGAATTATTAAACTCGCTGCGAACCCAGTCTGCATTCTGCCCCCTGAATTCCGTAACTACCTTCAACGTTCCGCCTTCATCCATTGACGTTACTTTAAAATTTTCTTTTACTTTCACGGAACTCACATTTCGAAAAGGTATTTCCGTTAAAGCCGTTGTAGAATCAGACACTACAAGGCCCACCTGGTAATCGGGATAAAAGATTTTCTTTATATCGCCCCGTTGATAGGCGATTGTTGGGTCGTACCAAAAATATTCATCATCCAGCTTTACCCTCAGGGTAACATGATCGAAATCAAAATGCCCCGGAAGCATTTGTTTAATCTGCTGTTTACTATCTGTGTTGATCAATACAGGGCATGCGTCAATGTTCATTGCCCGCAACATGCAGCATGCCAGGTAAGTTTTTTCCTTGCAATCGCCAAAACGTTGCGCCAATACTTTTGACGGATCTGCCGGTTGATGGGAATTTTCTCCCATCTCTATACCCATGTAGCGAATATCATCCTGAACAAACCTGAGCACCGCCTGAACCTTTTGCCCATCGCGGGTAGCCTTTTTTTCTATCTCATTTATTTTACTGATAACAAGTGGTGAAAGCGCTTTTTTAACAGGGAATAATTTTAAAGCCCATTCATTTAATTCCTGCCAACTATTATATTCACTGATCATAACACTCGGATAGGGATCGTACCAGGATGGCACCTGATCCTGCATCACGATCCCGGCTACATTCTTTGCATGCCATTCATATACTTGCTGTCCGTTCATAGAACTTATGACAGGTTCAGCCTGGTGCAAGTTATTTTTAATCTGCAATTTTCTCCCGGCAGGAACTATTATTTTATAATGGATGTCGTAAAAAGGAACCGAATAATTCAAATAAAACTGGTCGCAGAATTTATTGCGAAAAACGGGATTAAATCCTTTCTTGCTAAAACTATATTCAATGATATCTCCCGGCCGCACATCCTCCAGTATCATAAAAGCATTGAGCCTGCCATTGTAAATAAAATTGTTCAGTTCCTCTTCCTGCTGGGCTGTTTTAATTTTTGAAAGTACCAGTTTATCAATAGTAATGCCGTTGCGTATTATGCTTACCTGGTGAAAGTATAGTCGCTGGTAAGACGGATCAAAATATGCCGAAATCTCCGAACCATTCTGAACACCTGCCTGCGAAATGATCTTCCGGCTCTTCCTTATGTATTCTACCTCATCGCCAAGTGAATATTGATCCTCAAAATCAATATAACCGTCAGACGCAAACTTATCCAATAAGGTTCGGCTATAATCGATGGGATTTTTAGTAACCCATGCCGGGGTTGCTGCAACAGAAATCCGCGATTGAGAAAATGAAAGGGTAGAAAACGATAAAAAGATCGTTAAAAGGGCAAACTGCAACAGTTTCATCTGAAGGGTATTTTGGTAATTAAACTCATTTCAAGATACAATAAATATATAACGGCCGGAGTATCGTTAAAAAAGAACCTATCCCTTGTGCATACTGCCATCAATTTTAAAAATAAATATATATGCAATCGCCTTGGTGCGTGCCTCACGCAGTAAGATAAATTCATTTTTTTCTTTTTTTGTCCCGCCAAAAAAAGAAAAAGGCGGCCCCTGGCCGATGTACGGCCCGCCCAGGGGAAACAGCCATGCTGAACAGTTGTGCAAAGTAAACTGTAAGGTAGAATGTTGATTGTGCAGTGGTTTTGACAAGTTTCTACTTTTCTCAATAGAGATTTTAAAAGGTATAAAATTCGATTAATGCAACGTAGCGAGATTGTTCAAAACCATCGCTTCCTATTCAGTTAATTGCTTCGAAGGACGGGCC
>JANPJT010000300.1:0-8913 GCA_031425635.1 Pseudomonadota bacterium | reverse complement strand
CAACGGAACCGACGCGTCGAACTCGTCGTAACAGTTGATGATGAAAACCAAGAAGGTTATAGCTGGGAATCGATTGAAGAGTGACCGCGCACACCTCGTACGATCCAAAACCGCCGGCGCCTAATTTAGTTTGGTAACCCTGCACGCTTAGCAGCTTCGTCCATCGTTGGCAGGCTATTGGGCGACCTTTGTTCTCCCGTAGACGGAGCTGCCTCCCCGCCCGTATTGAACTGGTAAAGGCTCTTCAACTGGTCTTCGATGTCTCTCAGAACAGCGCTTTCTTCCATCACGCCCGGGCTTCGGTCGACGCCTCGCACGGCGACCGGGTGTTTATGGGACGGAGAAGGCGAAGGCACCGGCTTCGTTACGCCGTGGTTCCGTTCGCCGAACGCAAAGGCCGCCACCCCTAAAAGGATGGCGACCGACACTACCTTTTTAACGTTCATAATTCTCCCTAGTCGTGTTGGCGTCTCAAAAAAGTGGGGATATCGTACTCTTCGCTTTCAAAGAATCGCTTCCCAATCTCCCGCGCTAGCTGCCTCGCCGACTTCAAGTCTGTCGAAAGGTTCTCTTTGCGTTGGACCGGAGTCGCTAGGCTCTGAACAGCGGAAAGCTCCGAGCTTGCGATCGCAGGCTGCTCATTCTGCGTTCGTTTTTCTGTTTCCGCTGCAACTTCTTTCGGAGCCACTGGGTTAAAGCCCGTCGCGATCACCGTGACTCGCACTTCATCTTTCAAGTTTTCATCAATCACGGAGCCGAAAATAATTTCCGCATCGTCATCCGCTTCTTCAGTAATCAGTGAACTTGCTTCATTCACTTCGAAAAGCGTCAAATCCGATCCGCCCGTGATATTGATGATGATCCCAGTTGCCCCGTTGATTGCGACGTCCTCTAGGAGAGGCGACGCAATCGCTTTTCTAGCTGCTTCAATCGCTCGGTTTTCGCCGCCCGCGCTGCCGGTCCCCATCAACGCCAGACCTTTGTTAGCCATGACCGCCCGAACGTCCGCGAAATCAAGATTGATAAGCCCGCGAATATTAATCAGATCCGAAATGCCTTTGACCGCTTGGTAGAGCACTTCGTCGGCTTTGCGGAAGCAATCGAGCATCGTGGTAGTTTCATTTGCCACATAAAGGAGGCGCTGGTTCGGTATGCAAATGAGGGTATCGACCGCAGCCTTCAGCTCTTCAATGCCTTTGTCTGCATTCCGACGACGGCGCTTTCCTTCGAAGTGGAACGGTTTCGTCACGACTCCTACCGTGAGTGCACCCGCTTCCTTTGCGATATTGGCAATCACGGGAGCTCCGCCAGTGCCCGTGCCCCCACCCATCCCGGCAGTGATAAAAACCATGTCGGCGCCGTAAAGCATTTCTGCTATCCGCGCGCTGTCTTCCAAAGCCGCCTGACGGCCCACTTCGGGGTTGGCACCAGCGCCTAAACCCTTCGTGAGTTCCGTCCCAAGTTGAATATGGTAAGGGGCCGGGTGAGTGGCCAGGGCCTGATTATCGGTGTTTGCAGCCACAAAATCGACGCCATTGAGACCTAAAGAAATCATCGTTGCGATAGCATTGGTGCCACCACCGCCAACCCCAATAACTTTAATTTTTGCGCCTTGTACCGTTTGCTTTTCCACGATCTCGAACATAACGTCTCCTTAGATTAAGGCTCCACCACCTAACTTCCGTAAGAAGCCGATTCAAAATACTTCGCCCAACCAAGCCTTCATTCGCGAGACCACTCTTCCGTAAAGAGGGTCGCTGTCTCGAAGCCTAAACTTCATTTCAGAGCGATTTCTCATCCCGTAAAGAATCAGTCCAACCGCCGTCGAGTAGACTGGGGAATGCACCACGTCTTTCAGGCCACCGACCCCTTGAGGGTAGCCTCGACGCACTGGCATCTCCAAAATAAACTCGGCTAACTCCGTGGATCCCTCTAACAGAGAAGCGCCGCCGGTAAGCACCACGCCCGTTGATAACAAGTGCTTGTAACCGCTCGCTGCGATCTCTCTGCCGATGAGGGAAAGGATTTCCTCGACTCGCGGCTCAATAATTTTCGTCAGCACCGAGCGGGAGATTTCTCGCGCCTTGCGGCCCCCCACGCTCGAAATCTCGAGCACTTTGTCTTCCTGTAGGAGCGAGGACATCGCACAACCGGCTGAAACCTTGATCGCTTCCGCGTCCTGGATCGACGTACGCAAACCCACGGCAATATCGTTCGTGATGTGGTTACCGCCCATCCCGATGACGCCCGTATGGACTACGCTGCCGCGCACAAAAAGAGCGATGTCTGTCGTGCCGCCGCCTATGTCCACTAAAGCCACACCCAGTTCACGTTCGTCCGCAGTCAATGCAGATTCGGCAGAAGCGAGGGGCTCCAACACGATATCGGTCACTTGGATACCGGCTTGGTTAGCGCACTTGATAATATTCTGAGCGGATGAAACGGCACCCGTAACAATGTGAACGCTCGACTCCAGCCGAACCCCTGACATACCGATAGGGTCTTTTACGCCCTCTTGGTCGTTCACTTTAAATTCTTGCGGGATCACATGGAGGACTTCGCGATCGAGCGGTATCGCCACGGCTTTCGCCGCGTCGATAGCTCGCTCGACGTCAGCAGCCGAGACTTCTCGATCTTTTACCGCCACGACGCCATTGCTGTTGAACCCTTTGATGTGTCCACCGGCGATGCCAGCGTACGCGGAGGTAATCTTGCAACCCGCCATCAGCTCCGCTACTTCGACTGCTTTTTTCACAGCTTCAACGGTTTGCGGGATATTCACCACCACGCCCTTGCGAATGCCGTGCGAAGGCTGCTTGCCAATCCCGATGATCTCAATGCCGTCGGGGGTAGTTTGGCCCACCACGACGCAAATCTTCGTTGTACCGAAGTCGATCCCCACGACAACATCCGAACCGTGAGGCGGTTTGCGGGCACTCATCGCGACCCCCGAAAAACAGAATTAAAGAACTAATTAACTTAAGGAAAGCTTCGATTTGACTTTAGTTCGAAAGCGGAAAGCTGACAACTGCTTTTTTGGGAAAAACCAAATTGATCTTGTGGGCTTGCCCAATTTGCTTCGGGGGTCGACTCAGCAAGTCAAGATAGAGCGGCACTTGAGCTTCCCACGTGTGGAGACTAAACAAAGTCTCGATGGGCGGGCTCGCGAGGAAAACTCGAAAATAAGGCGGATCGCTCGCTACAATTTGCGAAACTCGGTACTTGGGACCAATCGCTGCCTGCATAGACGTAAGAATGGTGACTAACTGCTTCGACGACCACGAGCGGGCCTCCTTTTCAAACGAAAGCAGTGGAACATCAAACTGCGCCCCGCGCTGAGAGGACCACCGCTCGATCTCGCTTCCGTCGGCCTCCAAGAAAATCAACTTTCCGCCTTCTTCTCTCGCTGCCACTGGTTTCTTGGCTTGCACTTGTACCGTCAAATGGTTTGGATAGTTCTTTTTAATCGAAACGTCTTGAACCCAGGAATTTTTGCGGATCGCGAGCACTAACTTTGCGGCATCCAAACGCAACAGACTCGTGCCCTCTAATTTTCCGGCAGCTTTGCGGACTTCGCTCTCGCTCACGGGTGTTTCCACAGAAAGCGTTACTTGTTGGATATCAAACCAGCCGAGGTCGGGTAACCACTCTGTGCGACCAAACAAAACGAAAAAGAAAGAAACTACACCCAACAATAAAGTAGCTCTAAATAGCTTGAGCGCTGCGTTCATGGGTTAGCCCTCGATCCAAAATGGTTTCAAAATTTTTCACCCACCTATCAAGGGCGAAGCGCTTTGCCAGCGAAACGCGGAGCTTCATCCCCAACGAATGCCCCAGTTCAGGGCTCGCACAAAAACTTCGGATCATTTCTCCGGCGGGCTTTACTTCGTTTACTGGAACAATAAAGCCAGTGCGCCCATCCTGAATATAGGACTCGACCCCCGGCAGATCCGCCGCAACCACCGGGACCCCGAAACTCGCTGCGTGCAACAAGGCAACAAAACTTTCCGCTTTGACGGGAGAAAGCAGCAATAAATCCAGACTGCCTACGGTGTCTTCCAACGGATAAAAGCTCGGGGGCAACCCCAAGTCGCTCTCCATTTTTTTTAGGTGCCCTTGCAGCGGCCCCTGGGTAGCGACTCGAAACTCGACAGGTAGGCCCAGGCGAGCAACGTAGTGAGCAACTCCCACGAGAAAACCGAGGTTCGCATCGGGGGTAAGAGGGCTCAAACAACCCACACGCAGTGGCTGCCGGCGCTTCGCCTGGGGAGGCAAGAGCAATCCGGGCAGATCGAGCGCCACCACATGAGAGCTCGGAAGCTTCTCCATTTCAGTAAAAAACCGGGCGAGAAAAGGGCTATGTGCGAGCAGCGTGAGGTTAGCGGCTGGCCGCTTTGAGCTGCGCCCGATCAGCGTCCACCACCCGGCGCTGGGCACCACTCCCAAAACCGAAACAAAAATCTCGCGGCTTGTTGGACTCGAGACCGACGCAAGCGCCTTTCGCCAATCGCGCGCGATGATCCAAAGCGGGGCCTTGGGCCGAAGCTTCAGGGGGTCCTCTACCAAAAGCATATCCCGCCGCGTAGAAAGCGCCTCGACTAAGGAAGAGAAATACTGCTTTTCCCAGGGCAGACAATCTGTCCAAACCAAGCAGTCAAGGCGGTTCTCCATGCTGCTAGGCCGCGTGATCGTTAATAAAATCGATGAGCGCTCTCAAGTTGCCGTAGTCTCTTCGATCGAACGGAAAGACCAAACGAGGCAATTCAGCGAGTTCGGGCTCGTTCGCCTCTTCCGGCAAAGGGCCGCTCAAGATCGCCTTGCCCTTTTTTGCGATGAGAAAAGCAAACTTTTCGTTTAGTTTTGCGACAACGGGGTTTGTGAGCGGCCTCTTTAAACGAATCACAGCTTGATCCCTTACAAAACGCATCGAATGGTAGGTGCTGTAAAAGTGGTCAATGTGATCCAGCGCCTCCTTAGTGGAGTGGAACACTCGGTAGAGGTTTTTATCCGCCTCCGAAATGAAACCTTTTTCGAGAACGGCTCCATGTAAAACTTCCGTGATGGCTTTCCAATAACCGAAACCTTCGGGCTCCACCATGACCACGGGAATGAGGTTGGACTTGCCGGTCTGGAGGAGCGTGAGCACTTCGAACGCTTCATCAAAAGTACCGAAACCGCCCGGAAAAAAAGCAAAGGCCCATGCCTCCTTCACAAGAAAAAGCTTTCGAGTGAAGAAATACTTGTAGTGGATGAGCATGCTCTCGTCGTCGACGAAAGGGTTGTGCTCTTGCTCAAACGGAAGCCGGATGTTTAAACCGAACCCGCTCTTCTCCTCGGCCCCCTCGTTGCCCGCGGCCATAATTCCAGGCCCCCCGCCCGTGATAATCATATACTCGCGCTTGGCAGCTTCTTTTGCGAATCCCTTCGCAAAGTCGTACAGCGGGCTAGTGGAAGGGACCCTGGCTGAACCGAACATCGTGATTTTGGGCTTATGGCGGTGCGGGTAAAAAGTCTTAAAGGAGTAGCGGAGCTCTTTGATGGTGGTTGCGGTTATTTTTAGATTGAGCGTCCCCGGGCTCTCCTGGGCCAATTTCGCCGCCGCTTTGAAAATTTCGCCGATTACGGGAAGCTGGTGCCGTTTTTGACCTTTGGCTAGTTCATGAACGATTTTTTCCAGCTCTAGCTCCCAAAGCTCAACGGACTTCGTATCGTCTTTTTTGGACATTCAAGAAACCTTTCCCTTTGCCTGCCTCGCAACCTTGTTAGATAATTGTCTACGTGGCACTTGCATCGAACCGAAAGTGGTACTTCCTACAGCTTTTCTTTGCTGCGGCAGGCGCACTTACCAGCCTTTATCTACTCGTTCACCATAACCGATTGAAATCGGGAATCCAAGACAGCTCCTCCCTTTGCAGTTTTGGACCCTATGCGGACTGCAATGCCGTAAACTCGAGCGCGTTCGCGGAAGTTCTCGGCGTCCCGGTGGCGGCTGCAGGCGTTCTCTACTTTTTGCTCCTCTTTCTTTTGGGGTTGTTTCAGCCCCCTCACTCAAAAGGCTTTGAGAGAACTCAGGCCTGGATGGCTTGGCTCGCGCTTTTAGCGCTGAGCGTTGACCTTTGGCTGACAGGGGTTCAAGCGTTTGTGCTTCAAAGCTTTTGCTTATTTTGTGTGTTTACTTACGTGTGCACTGCGGCCCACCTCGCGTTGAATTGGGCGATGGCTCCCAAAGATCGCAAAAAGGGCCTTCGGTTTCTACGAAGCGATAAACGGAGCAAAATCCCTCCTTTTGTCGGGGCGGGGACTTTTAGCCTCCTCGCTATTGGTGCGGTAGGCCTCTACTCGCTTTCGGCGGGCCCGGCTCCGCGGGTCGGAGCCGAGGAAGCGAAACGAGCGTTTTTGGCCTCTTGGGACTCGTTGCCCTCCGCGCCTATCGCCTTGCGGGTGTCTGACAGCCAGTGGGGTAATCCCCAGGCTAAAGTACAGATTGTCCTATTTAGCGACTTCGAGTGCCCCCACTGCCAGCGGGCAGCTTTTGCAGTTCAAACCGCTCTCGCTTCGGAGAAGGATCGAATCAGCTTGGTGTTTAAACATTTTCCGCTCGACATGAGCTGCAACCGCCTGCTGACGCAACCGATCCACGCTAACGCGTGCGCACTTGCCCAGCTGGGGCAATGCGCGCAAAAAAAGGGCAAGTTTTGGGACTACCACGACCGAGTTTTCTTTAAACTTTCGGCACGGGAACTTTCCAGCACCCGCGACAAAATTTGGGAAGGCGTGCGTAGCGTCTTTACGCGCGAAGAGTTCGATCGCTGTTTAGCGGACCCAGAAGCCGCAGCGAATATCCAGGCCGATATCGAGCAGGGAAATGTTTTAGGTGTTACTTCAACGCCGTCTGTTTTCATCAATGGCAAGAAAGTTACTTTAGCCCCCACAGTCGATCTGTTGCGCGACTTGGTAAAAAAGGAACTGAAGTAAAAAGCTCTCAGCTACTTTTCGAAATTGGGCGGAACCCGCAATCCTGCAGCTTTAACCGCTTGCACCATCGCAGACTGAGCGGATTTTCTGTCGTCAAAATAACGTGATTCTCGATCGGGTTGTCCTGGGCGATAGCGGCCAGTGGCAAATAAGCGAGTGTCATCTAAATTGAGTTGCCCCGGGCCGGCCCCAAACACAGGGCGATTGAGTGGCTTTCCCTCATTGGCGCGAACCCAGTCGACGACGGCCGCCAAAACTTCCTTCTCCACCGCTGGCCGCAAACTAGCGGGAAACCCGCCTCGCCAATTCAAATCGATCACTCGGAAAGGAATGTTCCTCAGCTCTGCTGCCGCTTTGATTGCCAAGACCGCAGATTCGCGGTCCGAAAAATAGCGCGAGGGTTCGCTTACCCCGCCTGGACCGTAATCGCCCTGGCCGTATAGCTGAGCTGGGGTCACGGGGATCTTTCCACGGCCAAAGTTGCTATCGACTGCTTTCTCACCCGGATGCGCTTCCAGCCAATCGAGGACCGCTGCGACGGCTTCGCTTTGGATCTCGGGTCGAATGGAGGCGGGGATTCCGCCCTCAAACACATAGTCCCGCAGCTGGAATGGATAGTTCTGTTTCATTGCCAGCTGTTTTACTTGAAGCAGCGCCGTTTCCATCGAGTCGAAGTAGCGCGAGCCGTGCTTAGATCTTCCTAAACGGTATTCGGAAGTACCGTAAAACTGATCCTGAGTGATACCAACCTCGCCATCGGCAGTTCCAAAAGTCGATTTGCCCAGTTTTTTCTTCGGGTTCTTTTTCAACCAATCGAGGGCTTTTTGCGCCGCCTCCTGCTGGATCTGCGCTCGAATCTCAGGGGGTATGCCACCCCGCCAATTGAAATCCAACAAATTGAAAGCAAGGCCTTCGCTATGAGCTGCTATTTTTACCGCCGATAGGGCTGCTGCCATGGAATCAAAGTAACGCAACCCATGCCGGCCCGCTCCCTCTCGGAAGTGCCCGGTGGCGTAGAGCTGATCTTGGCCCATCCCCACTTTCCCTGGGCCGGTGCCAAAGTTCGCTGCCTCCAAGGGCTTTCCAGGGTTCTCTTTCATCCACTGCACAATTTGTTGCACGGCTATCTGTTGCACCAGCGGACGCTCGCTGTCAGGAATGCCGTGGGGCCATCGTAGAGAAAGCGGTAGAAAAGGGATCTGTCGACGGATTGCAGCCTGTTGCATCGCCGCGCGGGAAGTCAGCGGAGAATTGGAAAATGCCCCATAAAAGGCATCCGACGATAAACCGATTTTCCCTGCCCCCAAGCTGAATGCTTTTTCGAAATCCTTGTTTGGATTTGATTGCATCCAGTTCATTACTTTCGCAACAGCGTCGCGTTGCGCTTGGTAGGTTTCGGGATCCGTTGAAGTCTCCCCTAATTGGTGCAATGCGTTCGCTTGTTCCACCGAAATCGACCAGCGGCCAGCAAAACCGGGTAGGTACCGAAATTCTGGCGCGGTGCGGAGGTTTTCGATCACTGCGTTCTCCAACGCGCTCTCCCGAACAACTAGGTAACCGAAATGAGGGCCGCACTCTAAATCGGCTCCGAAAGATTCCCCGGTGCCCTGAATCATCCAGAAGCATAAAAGAACAAAGTGGGAGGTTCGCAAGGCAGTCTCCTGGCCGTTGGTGGCGTTTCCCTATTTTCCCCCACAGTGTTTCCCAAGACCAGAGATAGCAGTGGGGTGGGCCATTCTCTTTTGCCCCGGTGCATTAGGGGACAGTTAGTAAAGTGAGTAGATAACTTTCGTCAAACGCAGGGCGGCACCTGGGTTTTGAGTCTGTAGCTTTTGGCGTAAGGCACTTAGTTCTTCGACATACCCGCGCGCAACCCACCGTAATTGGTATAATGCTTCTACGGCATCCGAAACGGCGGCGGCGTCAATGGGCACAGCG
>JANPJT010000299.1:0-4870 GCA_031425635.1 Pseudomonadota bacterium | reverse complement strand
TCCTCAAAAACCCTTCTTTGTCTGCGTCCAAAATAGCGACGAGAGAGCATTCCGGAATGTCTAACCCTTCTCGAAGAAGGTTGATCCCAATCAGCACGTCGATGCTTCCCATGCGAAGCTGCCGAATGATTTCTACGCGCTCAATCGAGTCAATGTCTGAATGTAGGTATTGCACTTTCAGGCCAAGCTTCTGGTAATACTCCGCGAGGTCCTCCGCCATGCGTTTCGTCAACGTAGTCACAAGCGCCCGTTGGCCCTTCTCCACTACTTTTCGGATTTCCCCGTAAAGGTCATCCACACTCCCCCGCGCAGGTTTTACGATCACGACCGGATCGATGAGGCCGGTTGGGCGAATAATTTGTTCTACGATATTCCCAGCGGCGTGCTCCAATTCGTATTTCCCGGGAGTAGCGGAAACGTACACTACCTGCTTAATCAAACTTTCAAATTCCGAAAAATTCAGAGGCCGGTTGTCCAGCGCCGAGGGTAGCCTGAACCCGTGCTCCACTAAAACCATCTTGCGCGCTCGATCGCCTCGGAACATCCCTCCCACTTGCGGCACCGTGACGTGGCTTTCGTCGATAAAAAGTAGGAAGTCGGAATCAAAATACTCTAGAAGCGTCGGCGGCGGATCGCCTTCGTTGCGGCCGGTGAGGTGGCGGCTGTAGTTTTCGACCCCGTTGCAGTACCCCATCTCTTCCATCATCTCGATGTCGTAATAGGTTCTGCTTTCAAGCCGAGCGGATTCAACAGCCTTTCCCATCTGGTTCAGTTCCGTGAGCCGCACTTGAAGCTCGGTTTGGATGGATTTGATGGCCGCTTTCAGCTGGTCTTTGGCGGTGACATAATGGCTTCCTGGGTAAATGGTAAGACGCTCCACTTTTTCGAGAGTCTTTCCGGTGATGGGATCGATTTTACTGATTTTTTCGAGCGTTTCGCCCCAAAACTCAATGCGGTAAGCGTGGGCTTCTTCGGAAGCCGGAAAGACTTCGATGACGTCGCCGCGGACTCGAAAAGTGCCTCGGTGAAAGTCGTAATCGTTCCGCTCATACTGCGTTTCCACCAGGTGGAGAAGGAATTCATCCCGGCGGTATTCTTTGCCGACCTCAATATCCAGCAACATTTCCCGGTACATTTCCGGAGAACCCAACCCATAAATGCAGCTGACGCTAGCAACAATGATCACGTCTTTTCTGGAGAGCAGCGACGCGGTAGCGGAATGGCGGAGCTGATCGATTTGTTCGTTGATCGACGAATCTTTTTCGATAAACGTCTTCGAAGCGGGGATATAGGCTTCGGGTTGGTAGTAGTCGTAGTAACTGACGAAATACTCCACTGCATTTTCCGGGAAGAGCTGTTTGAACTCGCCGTAAAGCTGTGCCGCCAGCGTCTTGTTTGGGGCCATCACCAGGGCAGGGCGGTTTAAGTTGGCAATCGTGTGCGCGATGGTGAAAGTTTTTCCGCTGCCAGTGACCCCCAAAAGCGCATTGTGCCTCCGGCCCGCCCGGAGCTCTTTCGTCAGAGTCTCGATCGCTTTGGGCTGATCGCCTCGGGGCTCAAATTCGCTCACTAATTTGAAATCGGGCATAGAAAAGTAGTATAGCTTCCCGCATGCCATTAGAAAGCCTCCAAACGAAGAAAGTCGCCATTTTGGGCTACGGAAACCAAGGCCGAGCCCATGCGGCTAACCTGCGCGACAGCGGGGTGAGCGTGCTAGTGGGGGCGCGCGAATCGGGAATGGCTTGGAGGCACGCGGTCGATGATGGGTTTTCACCGTGCTCGTTTTCGCAAGCGGCAAGTGCTGCGGACGTGGTCATGTTTCTCTTGCCCGATACGGTGATCCCGACGGTGTATGCGGAGGTTGAGAGCGAGCTCTCTAGCGGCGAAAAGTGGATCGGTTTTGCCCACGGGTTTAGCTTTCAGTTTGGGCGACTGAGGCGATTGCCGAAGGCGCAGTATTTCTTGGCCGCTCCCAAAGGGGCAGGTTCCGTGCTGCGCGCGCGGTTTTGCTCAGGCGAAGGATTGCCCACCGTGTTTGCGGTGGCCCCAGGCTCTACCGAAACCACCCGGCGGCTGGCATTGAGTTACGCTCGGGCCATCGCGGGCGCCACCCCCTTTTTAAAAGAAACCACTTTCCAGCTCGAAACGGAGGGGGATCTTTTTGCCGAACAGGTGATTTTAGTGGGCGGGGTGATGGAGCTGATGCGGAACGCGTTTCAAACGCTCGTCGAAAATGGGCACCCGCCTGAAATGGCATTCTTCGACACGTGCCAGGAATTGACGGCGACGTTGGATCTTTTCATCAAGTCGGGGCCTTCAGGAATGCTCGCGAAAATTAGCCCCACCGCCCTTTACGGGGCCGCAACGCGCGGCCCCCGAGTCGTTCCGCCGGAAACCCGAGCCACGATGCAAGCCATTTTCAGTGAAATCCGAGAAGGCACTTTTGCTCGGGAGCTGCAAGCCGAAGTCGCGGCAGGGGGAGCGGTTTTGCAAGCGGCACGGGCCAAAGAACAAGGCACCGTTTGGGACAAAACGTACGCCGAGCTGAAACCTTATTTCGAGCAGCCTAAATGATGTTGGTGTTTGCGTTATGGAGCTCCATCGCACTAGCGGCGCTTCCCGTGGGGCCCGTCGACGCGTACGAAGAAGAGCAGCGCTACTTGCGGGCCCTGCCTCAGCAAGTTTTGAAAAACCTGCCTGAACACTACTTTTGGGACGCAGACGCATACCAGAATTGGTTGCGAAACCAGTCGCCGCTTGGGGCCAAGGATAATTTCGCAGCGCACTTCCCAGGACGGGACGAGTTCGTGAGCGGTTTAGTGATGGACACGAATAGCTGCCATTTTTATTCGATGATTTCTCCTTCCGTTCAAAGCGACCGGGTAGTGAGAGGCTTTAGGAATCGTATCGTTTCGGATTTCGGGGATCTTCTTGCTCAGTGCGATCAGCTGCGGGTGGGCATCCGGGAAAAACGGCTTTCCAAGTGTTCGAGCATTGAATTTGCTGGTCACTCGACTCAAAGCACAGGGCTCGACACCGTGTTTGGAATCGATTTGAGCCGCGGGCAGGAAACCATTTTGCCGAGCGAAGGCTCCGTGCGAGAACTAGGGAAGTGTTTGCGCAGCGTTTCCGCTCGAGATGCGAAAGTGGTGATGAGCGTTTGTGGAGGGGAAACATCCAAAAACCCGGATGGAACCTGGGGCCGAAAGTTTCACTGGGCGGGGAAAGAAGAAAGCCAAAGAAAATTGGCGGCCTTATTGAAAATGCCAGTGCTCGCCGGCGTGGGCCCGGTGTTCGGCACATCGAACGGGGGCGTTGCTAGTCCCGACGGGTGGCACTGGAGCGGTCTCGACACGGTCGGAAACTAAGCGCTACTTCTCCTCGGGTAATCCGAGTTCGCGCCAAGCCCGCATTCCACCGTCCATCGATTCCACCTTTTGATACCCCATCTCTAACAAGGCGGCGGCGGCAATCGCCGACCTAAATCCCCCGCCACAGTACAGTACAATGGGTGCGCTCTTGTCGGGCACGAGCGACTCGATGTCGCGCTCGATTATGCCTTTTCCCAAATGGACTGCTCCGGCGGCCCGGCCAAGGGCCCATTCAGAATCTTCTCGGACATCGATGAAATGGAAAACCTCTCCGCTATCGAGGCGGGCCTTTACTTTTTGGCTGTCCGTTTCGCGGATGCGCTTTCGTGCTTTTTCTACTGCGGCAGTAAATCCAGGGTTGTGAGCCATGGCGAAGACGCTGCGGGTCTCCAGACAGTCAGTCAAGGGGCAAAACGAAGGCTTGAAACCATGCGCGAAGCTAGGCTATCACGTCAATACTCATGGCCGTCTAGGTCCCCGTAGTTAAATGGATATAACGAGGGATTCCTAATCCCTAATTACAGGTTCGATTCCTGTCGGGGACACACCTTCCAGGACTGCCGTGGATTGAGATACAATACTGTATGGATCGATTTGTTCTGTTCTTTTTCGCGGCTGCGCTCTTAGCCGACGCTTCTAACGATCCCGCGGCGTGCGCTTCCGCTGCCAGGGCGCTTGCGCAGCAAAAAGCTCTTTTGAATGGCAGAGGGCCAAGCCGCACGGTGCGATGGGACAAGTACCCTCCTGAAGTTACCGTGAGCCCGAACGGCGGTATGGTAAATTTAAGCAGCGTGTCGAGTGATGCTCTTGGCCGGAGGGTGGACACGCAGGTCGTCTTTTTGCGCCGGCTGGATGGCTCTTGGGCAGCGCACCGCACGGTCACCCAAGGGAACCGCACCCTCGAAACAGAAAGCTGGGTGGAAGACAGTATCCCGTTTACCCGTGAGACGATAACCGAACACCGGTTAGAATCCGAACCGATCACCAGTTCCTCCCTGCCCCCTCATTTAGCGAGTTTTCAAAAGCATCAAGGCATTCCCGATGCGGCGATCCACGAAGCCTACCACGAGCTCAGAAAAAAGGGCTTGAGCGGCACGCGGCCCCGTTGGCTGCCAAGGGAAGGCATAGTGTCCGCAGTGGAACTGGCTTTCGTTCGCACGGACCTCGCCAAGCTGGAAAGTACTATTCAAAAAGGCGCCGTGGATTTTGGCTATTCGCCAAAAGAGGTCGAATCCCATCTGCGTGGTAGGACTAGACCGAACGGTACCGTACACTCGCAAGCGCAAAGCGATTACGTGCAAATCATGGGTGCTTTGCGCTCCCTGGAAAGCCGAGGGTTTGCGCTCGAAATGCACTCTATCCGCACCCGTCTACTAGAGCGGCTGTCGGACGGCAGCCCCCCGCCGCCCTAGCGCTCTTTACCCTTGAAGTGGGCGGGACGGGGGGGGCAACCGCCGGCGTTGCGGTGGTCTGCTTGAAACTCCCCTCCTTGAAATGCG
>JANPJT010000298.1:0-6081 GCA_031425635.1 Pseudomonadota bacterium | reverse complement strand
CCGAAAAAAAGAAGTAGCCCAAAAAACCCGATGGAATTCAACCGAAGGCAAACGGGCTTCATAGCGGCAATGACGATTTTAAGGCGCCCCACCTCCGGAACCGATCTTTGCCCAAAGAGACCAAATGCGTAGTGCGTCGCGTCTTTGACAGCGGGCGCCAAATACCTGAGCGCTTTGCGGTTCAACGGGTTTGGATAATTGAAAGTCACGAGCGTAATGCTGCACGCAATTATCACCATCACACAAAAAAGCAGCGTCTTTTTCACCAGGGCACCCTATTTGCGATCTGCCGTGACCGGCAAAATGACCGGAGTGGGATCCCATTGAAAAACCCCATCACAAGCAACCCCTTTAAAAACCTCGGCGAATGCCGAACGCTTTTCGTTCTCGTCTTCTTGCTGGCGCTCTCCCATCGAATTATAAAGCACCACTTTCACTTTGCAATGAGCGTCGCCGGGCCGAGGCACTGCGAGAAGAAAACGGTGGGTCACTTTGGGGCTAACTAGTAAATAAGGCGACTTCGCCTCGCTTGCGAACCGAGTCAACGGGCCAATGCTTTCTTGGAGCGAGCCAATAAAAAGCAGCATCTCGTAGGTTTGGACGGTGTCTCCCATATCCGGCACTAGGGCCCGCAGGTTTTCGGCAATCACCGGGTGAAGTTCTGAAACCTGCTTCGAAGAGAACTTTTCCTTCATGGTTGTGCCTGGAGACTTCATTTCAAAAAATGCCGGGGTGGAAAAGACAAAGTCGCGTTCGGGGACCAGTCGGTGGCAAGCGTGGCACGCTTGCAATTCGTCGCGGCTCAAAGATTGCGGCTGGGTGACATTTAAATAAAGCGCATAGCTCCAGCTATCGCTGCTCTCAAAGCCGCTCTTCATTTTCTTCATCAGTTGCGCCCGAGCAAAACTTGCCGGCACCAGGCTATTGGGAAAGGCGGGATCAGGCTTGGTCAAAAAAGCAATTTTGGCGAACATGGCGCCCGCGGGGTACACTTTCTTTTTTTGCTCGATCGCTTTCCAAGCCACAGGGTTTGCGTACGTGAAGCGCTGTTCGCCATTGTCGGGCCGGTACCGCGTTGTCACTAAACGCCACTTGTTCCAAAACTCAGCGGCTTCTTTTGCGTCAATCCCATTCATCACGCCGCCCAGCTTGAGGTCTGGCAAATAAAAATCGCTAGAACCAGCCGGGGAGTCCTCCGGTGCGCTTTCGACCGCCGCAGGAACGGTGCTTGGTTTGCTGGCCTCAGGGGTACGTTTGAAGCAAGCCGAGGTGCTGCTAAGCACTAGAATGAAGAAAAGATGTCTCACTAGAAGGGTGTTCATCGTACACGAAACGCTAAACACCCGCGGCGAACTTAACAACACCAAAAATCACGTGAGTCCGACTAAAGTTTGGAAGCGTCCCCAATCTTCTTGCGGCACACCGCCTAATGGTGCCCGCCAGCCGCCGCCGCGGGCTGCTCAGAAGCCGAAGCTAGAGCCCCCATCTTAACGAGTTGTTCTCGCACCCGAGCCAACCTGGACTGCAAAAGCTCTTTGTCCTCGGCAAGCGCTATTGCTGTCGCGGGATCGCCTTTCACGGTTTTTATTTCCAGCTCCATTTCGGCTAGGCGTGTTTGCCCCTTTTCTAGCTGGCTCATCAAGCGTTTCTTGTCGGGATTCTCGAGGGGCTTGGAGCAGGAAGCGCTCAGCAAGAACGCCATTAGAAAACAAAAGCGCAAAGTCGGACGAAGCGCCTTTTTTTGAAACGGTTCGGGCAGTAAACTATTGCGGATGCTCAACGTTCTCCCCTTCCTGATGGTGCTGCTATTATGCCAGTGCACAACGCAACATGGTACCAAGGAGTTTGCTGCGTTCTACCGCACGGAGCCGCCGGGTTACTTGAGCCCCGAACACGTTTACGAGCGGTCTGGTTTGGAAACAAGCTCAGGCCTAGGCGTTCGCGAACTCAAGCGGCTGCAAGGTCTTTACGAGCTCGAGCGGGGCTCTCTCTCGAAAGACTCGCCGCGTCTCGAAGCTATCCAGGAGCGCATTCGCCTCCTGAATGAAAGCACGGACCGGCTCTACCGAAGCGTTTCGAAAAGCCGGCGCTCCATTGCGGATTGGGCACCAAAGTCGTTCGCCGAGCCGGTTCCTGCGTTTTCCAATTCGGACTTTAAAGGCCGCTATTCGGAAGTGTACCGGCTTTGGAACCGAGATGAGAACGCGTCGGCCCTGGATGCAGCGCAAATTTTGATGGACGAGTCCGCAGACTCCTCCCTGTCGGACTCAGACCGGCTGAAGATCTTAAACCTTCGGTTCCGCATTGCGCTGGATGTGCAGAATGTTTCTGCCGCCCGGAGTGCATACGAAAAAATGGTGGATCTCGACGAATGTGCTTCGGATACGACTGCCGCTGGCTTTTTGCTCGCGCTCACTTTTTTGGGGGCGGGCTCGAGCAAAGAAGCAGAATCGATTTTTAGCCGTCAATGCGATCCAGACGAATCTTCGGGGAACCTGCTGCGGCGAAAGTATTGGCGTGCGCGCTTTGAGGAGGCGACCGGGTCCGACAGGGGATCCGAATACCTTGAAATCGCCGAGAGCGGAGTGCCTGGCTACTACACTTTCCTTGCCCACTTGCGTTTGGGGCGGCCGATGGTTTTGCGTCCGAACGATACCTTTTCCTATCGAAAGGCGCCGCTTACTTTGCCAAGCTCGATGGCAGACTTGTTGACCGAGGCAGAGAACTGCCTTCGCTCCGGCCTCCGGCTAGACGCGGCCGTCTACCTTCGGGCCGCAGCGGCGATGGTGGTGGAGGGGGCGGGGGAAGAATCCGTGCCGTCGTTGCTCTACCTTGCGCACCTTTTCAACGCGAGCGGTTCGCAGCTGGATGCTATGAAGCTGTACGCTCTTGTGACTGAAATCGCGACGAATTCCGCCACGCCACTCGCTTTTGATTTTCTGACCGAAATGTTTCCTAAGCCCCATTCGGTGCTCATCGAACAAGTGTCGAAAGATTGGCGGGTGGAGCCCGAATTTTTGCTGGCGATTATGCGGCAAGAAAGCGCTTTTAACCCGGCGGCCGTTTCAACGGCAGGGGCGCAGGGCCTCATGCAAATGATGCCGGCCCTTGCTAGCCAGATAGCAAGGGAGTGGAAATATGAACCATACTTTTCGAAGCAAACTTTGTTTTTCGCAAACGAGAACTTAAAATTTTCGGCCTACCATATTCACCAGCTGAGCTCTCAAATGCCGCACCCGGCGCTCATGGCGGCGGCGTATAACGCAGGCTCAAAAAGGGTTTCGGGCTGGTGGAAACGAGGGAGTGGGCTTCCACTAGATGTCTTTATTGAGCTGATTCCAGTGAACGAAACACGAAACTACGTGAAATTAGTCCTCCGGAACTACGTTTACTACAAACTCCTAAAATACCGAAAGTTCCGGCCTGAGGATCTTACCTCGCTTTTGCCTTCACCGTCGCTTCCCTGAAGCCCGATCGGTCAACTGGTGCCAATCGCGCACTTCTGGCGGCATCGGGGGGGGAGGGACTTCTTCGAGATGCCGCGACAGAATCTCACGAGGGTTCGCGATTCCCTTTCTCCCTAGCAGGCAACCTTGGACTATCCCGACGGTTTTCAGTACCCCCGCTTGTTCAAACCGGTGCTCAATGTAAACAAACCGATCATCCCAAAAAAGGATTCTGGTCTTCACGTTAAATCGTTGGAAAACTTTCAGCGGCCTTAAGTATTTTAAGTACTGGCCGGCAACCACCATCGAAAGGCCTTCAAGATAAAGGGTTCGAAGAAGGCCCCACTGAGTCACTTGGTCCACTCTTGCGAGATCCATGAAGTCAAAATAGCGCCCCGCGCACATCAGTCTAAAGTAGGGCAGGTGGCAGTCGGTGGGAAGCACCCGAAAAGCAATCTCTGTTTCTTCTAGCTTCTTGCGCCGCGGTTTTAAAAGGGCGAAGAAAAGAGTGATTAGTAGCCTAAAGTGTAAAGCCATGCCTGCCTCATTCAAAAACGGAACGCGAGGGGAGAGTAGAGAGTTGCGTAGGTTGAGTCAATGAGGGCAAAGGTTGCTTCACCCTCGCGGGTTCGCCATGACGCAAGGGTGACGGGAAGGAGACTGTTTTTTCCTCTTAGTGCGCGTTCTTCTCCCCCTCCGTCATTGCGAGGCGCGGGGCGCCGAAGCAACCTGCGACCTGTGCACATCAAACGACCGGGTTTCATTCGCTGGCCATCAAGTTGCCTTACCCTTCGGGTTCGCAATGACGGTAGTTGTTCAACAATCAATCAGCTGCCTCACCAGGTCTCGATTTCGTTCTGTCCGTTCAATAATCCGAGTCTTGTATACGCACTCCAATCCTCGCTTCATTTCAGCCAGTTGCCCCTGTGTACTCTGGGAGAGGACGGAATACGGCTGAGATGCCTGCCGATTTTTGTCGCATTCCGACGGTCTTATGGTCTGAACGTGAGCGACTGTCGAATCTTTTCCTGGGGTTAACAGGCTCCGAGCTCTGGCACCCCAATTGCTCTTCTACCGCCTGTGTTGAGCGTGGCTTAGCGCGAAGTCAATTGTTGGGGAAGAGTAGCGGATGTTTGAGCACTTCAAAAGTAGAGTGGAATCGGGCTCGAAGGCCGTATTCTGGTTGTCTGTTGCGGCGTTGGCTTACCAGACGTGCGTCCACGCTATTGCGCCTAAGGAAAAGCTGGGCGTACCCTCCGCCGTTGATAAACAAATTACCGACCTTCAGTACCCTGATTACCCAAAGGAAGTTTTAAACCGTATCAAAGGGCTCCCGGCGAAACCCAATTTGAACCGGGCGGATTCCGCGATGTCTCGCGAGTGGGGGCTTGCAAGTATTGGCTTCTTCGACGCGTTCACTCAGTTTTCCCCTGCCCTAAAAAGCCAAATGTCCAGCTGTTCGAAAGAAATCACGGTTGCGATTGTTGATACGGGAATCGATTACACTCACCCCGAGCTCAAAGATAATTTGTGGATAAACCGAGGCGAAACGGGTTTTTGGGAACCTCCGAAAGAACTTGCGGCTCGCGGATACGCTTGGAATTGCCGAGATAAAAGCTGCAACGGGATAGACGATGATAAGAACGGCTACGTAGACGACGTGATTGGCTGGGACTTCGTGCACGACGTTCCTCTCCCGTTTGATACGCACGGCCACGGGACCCATATTGCGGGCATTGTTGGCGGGAGCGCCGGCAACGGGTTGGGCACGCAAGGGGTTTGCCCCACGGTTTCGCTGATGGGCCTTAAATATTACGACAACGGTGGCGCTGGTTACAATAACCTCACCAATACCGTCCGCGCCATTGAGTACGCTATCGCGAACGGCGCGCAGATCATCAACTACAGCGGCGGTGGTGCGGACCCAGCAGCAAGTGAAAAAGCCGCGGTAGCGGAAGCCCAGAAAAAAGGGGTTTTGTTTATCGCTGCAGCAGGCAATGACGGACGCAATAACGACCGCAGGCCGTATTTCCCAGCTAGCTACCCCCTGGACAACATCATTGGCGTTGCGTCGATCAATAAGTTTGAGCGCCTTTTACCTTCGAGTAACTTTGGAAAGTCCGTCCACGTGGCTGCCCCGGGCCTCATGATCCTCAGCACTTTACCGGGGGCTAAATTTGGGACGATGTCGGGAACCAGCCAAGCGACTGCTTTTGTAACGGGGGCCGCAGCTTTAGTGGCGAGCCAAACCGGCAGCTCCACTTTTGACTACAAGAAAGTCCGAGAGTTCATCCTCCAAGGGGCGAAGCCGATGAAACTCAATGCCAGCAAGCAGCTTTTGGCTGCAGGGCTATTGTCGCTCCCCGGCTCCCTCCAAGCGCAAAGGTCGTTTCTATTGAAAACGGCCGCGCCTGAAGTGGCCGTGGTCCCCCCTAGTAAACTTTTACTCACTCGATAAAAACTGGCCCACCTGACTGTGGTAGTGGGAGGAGCATGCTCCCCTCGGATTCTTTTCAAATCGGTGGTTTAGGGCGATTTACCCGGGGGTGAAACCTGGCAGCCCGCGATTTAAGTGTAATTGTTCTTATGAAGGCGCCCGCCGAGTGCTGCGGCACGGGCGGTTTTACCGCGCTTC
>JANPJT010000297.1:0-15195 GCA_031425635.1 Pseudomonadota bacterium | reverse complement strand
GGTAAAAGCAAAAAATGCGATACAACTATCCCTTGGTGAGTCATCTGCGTCCCTTTCGATAGACTTTGAGCTTCGTAACCCAAATTCTATCCTCAAGTCCGCTTATGACTCACCGCTTTCCACCTTCATCGGAGAAGAGCCATTATACTTAGTTTTGAACTTAGTTAATCGGAACGCCCATCCCCTACGATCCGCAGTCTGACTGAGAATCAACTTTCGAGTAAGCGAAGGAGATCACCGACGTTCACCGGTTTGAGCAGCAAGGCAATCACGTTGACGTTGTCTATGATTGGAATTTGAGTATCGATGTGGCCGGTGACAAAAATTACCGAAGGCATTTTCGCATCGCGACTTTCTTTACCCCAACGCTCCATCATCTCAATGCCAGTAAGTTTCGGCATAGCCATGTCTGAAATAACAAGATCGTAAGAAGTCGATTCTTTCATTTTTAACGCAACCAGAGGGTCTTCGCAGAAGCTGGCGTTGAACCCCTCGAGGCAAAGCAATTCAGCAAGAGTAGAAGCGAGCATCTCTTCGTCATCGACGACCAAAATAGTTGAGCGCTTCATTTTAAGGGCTCCGCGGCAAGAGATTTTGGCAAATCAATCTTGAAACAAGTGAAGTTGCCGGGTTCAAATTGCAAGGTGCCATTATGTTGCTTGATGATGTTTTGACTAAGGCTTAAACCGAGCCCAGTGCCTTTACCGACGGGTTTTGTAGTAAAGAATGGTTCCATCATTTTTTCTTGAACCTGCCTGGGGATCAAAGGACCTCCATTGCTGATGATGATTCGCGCCGAAAGGCCAGCGTCAATCAGTTCAATGCGAATCCATCGATCTACTTTATCCACATTCTCGACGGCATCTCTGGCATTGCTGATCAAATTGACGAGCACTTGACCGATTTCGGTGCGCCTACAATCAACGTACACTGGCCCTCTTAAATCCACGACTAAAGTGATTTCTAGCTCGCGCAGCATGCTTTCTACCATGACCAAGGTTTCTTGAATAACTTCGGTTACCTCCTCAGGGAAAAGGGGTCCGTCCGCTTTTTCTCGGGAGATATTCCTGACAGCTTTTACGATGTTTGCAGTTCTCTCGAGCATTTTGTCGATCACCTTCAATCTCTCGATAAGCTCTTCCTTGTCGAGATTTCCACGTTCCAGCTTCTTTTGAATAAGTGCCGACGTCCCGTTGATGACAGCCAACGGGTTATTCACTTCATGGGCGAGGCTGGCTGCAAAACGGCCGACCGCTGCGAGTCTAGCTTGCTCAATGGAACGGTTTTTTTGCTCATCCAATTCGCGAGTCCGCTCTCTGACTCGTTCTTCCAACGTCTTGTTGGCTGATTCTAGATCGGTAAACTGATGACGGATCTTGCCAGCCATAAGGTTGATCAAAGCACCATAAGTAGCCAACTGAGCATTGCCCTGCAATTTACCCGTGTCCACCGGTGAATAGTCGCCGCTGGAAAATCGTTCCAATGTGTCACTAATGATCTTCGTTTGTGCCATTGCTTCAATTTGTTTTGTGCCAAACGTTGGGTCGTTGGCATTCACCGAACTACTGAGCGCCTTAAGCCAAAGCCTCGCGTTTTGGGCGTCATTGAAGCATTTTAACCTGGATGAATAGCCTAAACATTGAAACAAAAGGTTGACCAATGGCGCAAGCAGCGTTGTTGAAACGAGTGCGACCCCTTCAACAGAGTAATTGAACAACTTTGTCGCCTCGATCAATGAAAACCAATTGGGTTTGAAAGGGCGGATGATCATGTATGAGCGAAAGGGATTGGTTGGTCCAAAATCTTGCAGTTTCTGGGTCAAAGAGTTTATGGCATTGACTGCATTCAATCCTTCGTTCTGCAAGTGGACCTCAGCAATCCTTTCATGCAAGTCGATCTCGATCAAATAACCAGTGGGGGTGTTTACGGACGGCCTCAGGGGAGAGTTTCTGCACTCTGGGTTCAGTTTTACGATCTGTTCATAAGCCTCCCGCTCGGAAGTGAAATACTTAATGTCGATCGGGAGTTTCGCAAAGGAACCATAGATCCGCGCACCGTGAACAATCCACGCACCCCCAAGAACCACATTCATATACTGGATCGATCTCCGATACTCCTCGGATTGGAAATACTTACTCGCTCCTTCAGTTGGGTTGTGCCTAGATATTCTTGAATCCATTAAGACTGGGTACTTTTTTCCATTCGATAAATCGTTCATTGTAGAGGAAATAGCGCGAGCGGATTCAAGGGTCGTTTGCGGTGTTAGTTGAGTGACATGAAAGAACGTGCCATCAAATCGAAGGGTTATTTTTTCTAAATGTCTGGTAACGACGTCCAATTTTTCTTCGCCCTCACGCTGAGTGTCAATGTATGCAAAAAATACTTTATCACAATAGGCGAGCGTCAGATGGACTGAATTGTTTTACTCGTAGACGCCAAACAAACCACCATGCGTTTGAAGGAAATGTAAACCGTTGGAATTGCAAAACCGCTTAAGCGTTCGATCCGCCGTGCTGAAGTCTCGAAAGGCCGTAAAGCGCCACAATGCCCGCGAGCAGCCCCCCCCGCCAACCAGGCTTCCTCCGCTTTCACGCTTGTCAGCATTGTCAAGCAAACCACCGCGCCTAGCACCGGCACGAAATAAGGCGCGACCCAATGATGAAGTTTAAGACCGCCGTATTCGCGACCGCAGAAAGAGCAATGAAAGTAAAGCCAACCGGCGGAAACCACGGGGCCGCCACTTTCACCACTTCCACCATCGGCGCGTTGCTCGCCATCAGCACTGACGCCGGGACAACCGAGACCGCCACTCAACTAATCCCCACGTAAATGACAGAGGAAATCACCACGGCATAGAGAATCCCTCGCGGCACATTTCGGGCGGGATCTTTTACTTCCTCTGAGACATTGATAAAGGATTGTTCCGGAATCAAGAAAAGCGAATCATTCGGACGCAAAAGAAGCCCAACAAAACAGCTCTTGGTCGGCGCTTCTAAAGAGGTCCTTTGCCATCGACATCCTTGTGTGTTCCTCGTGCGGCGGGAAAATGAGGCTTGTGTCGCACATCGAAGAGCCGGTGGTCATAAATCGGATTCTGGGGCACTTGGGGCTTCCGACCGAGGCCCCCCACGCTTTATTCACCGCGAGCTCCCCCACAAGCGGAGCTATTCGAAATTTGCTCACCACCCGCCAAAGATGAACTTATTCACCCCGAACTTGATTAGATCAAATGAGGTAATGCACCGATCCGCCCTTTGAAACGGTTTTTCACGAAATCTAGGCTAAATATCCCCTCGCAAAGAGAGGTTTTCGGACCTTGCCGCGCGTCAGGCGGCGTTTCGGGGCACTTATTGCCCGTAACCCAATTTATCGATATTAGATCGGCTCTAGGAAATGCCGCTTTATGTCTCCTAACCTCATCCATCCTCGGAGCCCCAGAAACCGCGAGGATCGTTCAATCTTTGGCCGTTCACCCCATGTGTGCGAAGCCGTAAAGACCGGGCATGTACTGTGCATCTCTCCATTCCCATGAGTTTCCGAGAAGGCCGAAACGTTTTTTGCTGGTCGGTGGTGTGTGCGTATTCAATGAGTGCGCTCGCGGTTCAGCAGCACGGTCGTAGCGGGGACCAATATCAGGAAGCCTCCTCCAGCAAATCTTGGCTCGTGGTAGAGGCCACCGGACGGGCTGCAGCCTTCAATAAACATTTGGAGGGGTTGGCGGAGATTGCCGACGCCACCGGGCGCCAATCTAAACTTGATTCCGCCTTAAGTAGCGGCGAATGGGTTTGCGGAGAAAAAGGAATCGAATCCGCCACGACCGCCGTTCACGCTTTGTTTTCAAACCAAACCATTGCGGACAGCTTTCAAACAAATATCGAAAAGCAATCCGATAAGCGGATGGAGGACTACGCCGCGCTCCTTCAGGGCGAGATTCCCAAAGCCCAAAAGGCAGCACTGCTACTCGCCGATATCCGCAGCAATGGGCATTTAGATACTGAGTTGGGGGTAAATGGATTCCGGGTTTTTACCTTCGATGAGACGGCCTTTTTTTCGTCGGAGCAAGTCAGCCTCATCTCTTATTTTGCGGAAGCGGCACTGAACTCAGGCAGGGAATTGAGCCGTGACCAAAGAGTAGAGCTACAGGCTCACCTCACTCCCGATAATAAAACGCGCCGACTGGGCGCTTTACTCACTTTGGCCGTTAGTAGCGATCCTCTGGAGCGTGAGCTTTATCGGCAAATCGTTCTCACTTTGCCCAAGCCATTGCTGCGAGAACTTACCTCATGGATTAAAAACGTCGGCATTGATACCGAGTCGCCCGCGGAGTGCACAGTTCTCCGGCTGGATCGCTTGCTTTTGAAAAGTCCGGCGCTGGAGAAGGCCTTACGCAGCCGTGAATTGCAAAAAACGCTAGCGCAGCGGCTTATTAAAGATCCGCATTATCCACTGGCAGAATCACTGGTGGGAAACTCGTTGTTGCAGGTGAATATTCTGCCCCAGCTTTTCGGCATGGCTCAAGCCAAAGACCGGAGGATGCCCAAAATCGTAGAGCAGCTCACCCCGCAGGTTAGAGGTTTTTACGACGCCTTGTCTGCTCAGATGCACCTGTCACTGCCTGCCGACCAAGCCGGTATTCTGAATCCGGTAAAGCCCATTCCTTCCTCGCCCGAACGAACTCCGCGGGTGGAAATGGAGAAAGTGGCGGATGTGCTGGAAGCCCTGGAAGACCGCAGTTGGTATTGCGACGCAAACTCGTATTCGTCTCCTCGTGGCGATGCCCAACAGGCGTTAATGACCGATGCGGGATTGCGAGAAAAATTCATAGCGACGGAGAGCAAGAATTCCAAACTGGAACTCGGGCGGCTCTTGGCGCATTACCAATCAGGCGGTCTTTCCCGGGAAGGATTGGTAGAGCAACTTGAGGAATTTCAGTCTCGTTTTCACATCACCGAAGAGGCGTTCGCCGCCCGAGATATTTTGATAGGCCTGGAAATGGATCAAGGCCTTAAGCGGGTTCGGCAAATAATTAACGCTAGCATCGCCGTAGGCGTGGGAAACAACGCGGGTCCATCGCCAGTGCTTTCGGCAGCCGAATTCAAAGCGATAGCACTGGCTGGCTTATTTATAGAATCCCATTCGCCTGAAACCTATCGACGCATCGTTCTGGATCTCGATCCCCACATGGCGAAAGCCTACTTAGAATATTTTCCGCCTCAGGGCGATGAATCCACTGCGTGCGTAGCTTTGTCTCTTCCGGAGGAAGCCCGAGTGATTCGCGATATGGGCAACCGAGCAGAGGCCATGCGAAAGCTCACCAAATTCTGGCCGGTTACGGCCGATATTGTCAGTCAGGGCGCGATCGACGTTGACGACAGGATGCGGTTGAAGATTGCCCAGGCTTTGTTCAACGTCCCGCGTATCGACGCTGAAGCAATCAAACTACTTATTTTACTATCCCGAGATCACAGTCCGTTTGTTCGAGCAGCGGCCTTAGATGGCCTTGTAAAGGCTTCTGAACGGGATAAGGCGGCGCTGGTGAAACATATTCCAGAGATCCTGCCGCTTTTGAAAAATGATAGCATTGACGAAAGGAGCACTGCGGCCAAAATGTTGGGAAACCTCGGGCCGTTGGCTAAAGAGGCGGTACCGCATCTCGCGGCAGCGTTGGGAGAGACTGAACCCAACTGGACTGTGCTTCGGGCTTTGGGGGAAATGGGCGAAACTGCGGCCCCGCATTTCGTTGCGGTCCTACAAAACCCTAACTACCGAAATAAGCACCCGTTGATGAAAGCCATGGGAGAGTTTGGATTGGTCGCAAACCCCGTGTTGATCGAGGCTTTAAGGTTTCCCGTCTTCGAAATCAGAGCGGAAGCGGCCCAAAGATTAGGTGAGATCGGCAAAGAGTTCCAGAATAGGGAGGCCGTGCCCCACCTAGCCACCGCCCTGAACGACCCCGATGAATCCGTGAGATGGAGGGCAGCAGAGGCTCTGGGCGCCATCGGCCCTTTGGCCAGTCAGGCTGTTCCGGCGCTAGCGGCCGGCTTGAAAGACCGGGACTGGGCGGTAAGGTGGAACTCTGCTCAGGCGTTGGGCCAGATCGGTCCCTTGGCCAAGGCCGCGGTGCCAGATCTTATAGGGGTCCTTGCAAACCCCTCCGATTCCTCGTTAGTGCTTGAAGCGGTATTGGCTTTAGACAGAATTGGCGTAGCGGCGAAGCCGCTCTTATTGGCTGCTATTGACGATAAAGACCCGCAAGTGCGTGGCTTGGCAACCCTCGCATTGCTGCAGATCAAACCGGTTAAAAGCGGCACCGTGCTAAAAATCGCGGCTCTACTCAAAGACCCCAATGCGTTGGTTCGTCGGAATGCAGTAGTAGTCTTGGGTAAAATGGGAAGCACGGCAAAAATAGTTTTGCCCGACCTGATTGCGACTTTTAACGACGAGAGCGCTTTGGTTCGAGAATCAGCAGGCTCCGCCCTACCGTCTGTCGGTGAAGCTGCGGTGCCGGCGCTCATTGCCGCTCTGACGGACAAGGCCAGTCGGATTCGGGTGGGGGCTGCCTACGCACTGGGTGGTCTGAAATCGGCTGAGGCGGTGGCACCGTTGGGCCGCACACTTGTTGAAGATCCAGAATCATCCGTCCGAGTAGCCGCAGTAAGTGCGCTGCGAACTATGGGAGAAGCGGCTAGACCAGCCATGCCTCAATTGGTCACTGCGCTAAAGGACGAAAATCCGAAAGTGCGAGAACGCGCTGAATACGTTTTGGTCAACTTAGGACAACCTTAATCCCGGTGAAGAATAAATAAATGCGGTTTAAAAACGGTCCGGAGTTTTTCCTGTTCGATAATGTGCACGCGCACAGCAAAGCGGTAGCGAAGGCACGGATAACAGTAAGTTCGCCCCTTGCGCCACAGGGGCAACTGATCACTTCACATATAGCGTAAAATCTTTCGTAAAGAGAGGTTTTCGGACCTTGCCGCGCGTCAGGCGACGTTTCGGGGCACTTGTTGCCCGTAACTCAGTTTATGGATATTAAACGCCTACCTGAAAATGCCGCTTAATAGTTGCTATCCTTAGTCGAGAATGATTTTGACTTGGGGAAATCGTAGCAGATACCCTTGTGCTCAGAATACGGTTAAAAATAGAGGTCATTGAAAATGACACAGCGCTTATTTGTAATCTCGACTTTGTTTATCTTTTGCTCACTATCTCCGACTTACGCCATTGCAGGCCAAGCAGTTCCAGCTGCCGCGCCCGCGCCGCCCAGACCCCCGTCCCCACCGCCTCCAGTCCCTAGTCCGCCGCCAGCTCCCAACCGTCCGCCTCCAGTTTCTGCCCCTATTCTTCAGCCACCACCTTATGTGCCGCCTTTGCCACCCACAACCGCCGCGCCTCCCCTGAAGTTGATTGTCGTGGAGTCTAAAATTTCTATGCCAGAAAGAGAACCACTGCTTTTCAGCTATAAAAGGTTTGGTCGCAGAAGTTCTAAAGTAACAAGCTCCAGCGCCATTCCCCCGGTTAGCCAAACGGAACAGACTTTGACTTTGATTGCGCAAGGAAATGAAGCGCGCAACGACGCGCTAGTTGCTAAGTTCGACTACGAAAATGACTTGATGCTGATTGAGGCAAGTAACAAAATCTTCGAAAAGATTAAAGCACTCTACGGAACGAACGCCGTTTCGAGACAGGAATACGAAGAGTCACGTGCCGGTCTTTTGCGGTTGCGATTCAAATCACAGGAATCTTACAGCAGAATGCTTGAATACCTCGGGGAGGCAAAGATCAATGACATCAAGCTAGCTAAGGCGCGAGGTGCGGAGTTTCAAGTGGTAACTCTCGCTCGTGCTTACTCTGATCTGTGGAAAGCGCGATTAGATAAAGTGGTCGCGATAGAAAGTGAGGCCCGGGCAGATTTCGACTACGCAGCTTTTGTCGTGGGCATCGCCAGAACTTTGGCTGAGAAAAATGCTATTTCAGATGCCGAAATGATCAAGACCCAAAAAGATGCCGACCAAGCTCGCATCGTGTGGCGGCTTGCAAGCGAGATCGTACAGCAGAACACTCGAAACCTGGAACAATCGATGCAAATTGTGAAAGACCTCGAAGCGGCGCCCACCGAAAATAGCAAAGGGACTTAGGTGCTTTCCGCGCCTGCCCTTAAGAAATGTAGTCTGCCGCTTGTGTGGTTGGCTTTGAAAGACTCTTCACGCCAGGGTTAGTTAAAAAAACCGTGAACCGTGCCCCTAGTGCGGGTACCGTTTCAGAAAAACGGCTTCGTCGGCTATCAGGATGGACTTATGTCGCCCTTCGCAAGAGCCGCCGACGCCCAGAGTGAGCCCCTCTACCAATTTCACTTCCGCAATAGACTCAAAGCCAGCCCTTAGAATAGTCGAGAGCCACCGATCTCGATCTTCCGGAAGAAGTGCCTAGCTACAATCCGGCCGAATCAGCCGCGGGTGCTGAAGTGAAATTTGAATTTGTATGAGACGTCACGGATCCAAAAAACGATGTATCTCGCGAAAGATACCCAGAATAGGGATCCGTTTGCAGCCACGGGTCAACTTCCTATTGCACCCGATACCTATCCGGCCGGATTGTGGATGGGCACCTTGTACCTTGTATTTTATGGGGTGCGGGAGAGCTGGTAAATGGTCGTCCAGGGGAGGTGAGCGTTCTCAGGGGCACTGTGATTTAGGTAGGTTACCACTAAGCCCAAACCGTCTTTTGTTATTTTGAGCTTACGTATGCCCGGTGGCCCATCAAAACTCCCCACAAGTCGGACTTTACCCTGGGCGGTAAAACAATAGACGGAAATCGGGCAATTGCGGCTATTATCCGTTACTCCCACTGCCACCATCCAGGCGTCGGCTACCCCGGGGATATTCGCCGACTCAACAAAGGCGTAGGTCATACCGTCCTCGTCCTGGCCGAAAGAGAACTGGATTCGATCCTCGACATGATTCGATATGCCGTCCCAAACAACGGCTTTGACTACGCCGCTGCGGTTTGGAACGGACTGCACAAGAAGAACATACCTACTCGAAAACCTTGCTTCCCAGATCAGAAAGGGCACAGGAATAGGTTCGAACTGACGTCCCGCTTTCCAAATAAAATTGAACTTCCCCCCCCAGTGGGATCGAGAGATAACCGCGGTTTCGCCTTCGGCACCCACCCCCACCATTTCCCAACCTGATCCCTCGATCTCTGGCAGCTTAACACTTTCCAACAGCTCCGGATTGGCTCCACTGCTCGGCGCTCTTCCTACCACTAGGGAAGTGTCGGTGAAGAAAAGAAAACGATCTCCTACCGTCCTCATACCCGACAATTTGCAATTAAACTTTTTGGCAAACACCAAGGGTGCTTGGCGTGAATCAGCTGACGGGCTGCCAGTGTCGAAAATACGTAGTTCGCCACAATTGGTCAGCACCACGGCTCGATTCCCCTCATAATTGAGTCCCACCCAATTGGCACGACACTCTGGCCGTTCCTTAGAACTGCCAAAATCCGAAATCAAGGTCCGAAAAGAGGGAGCATTGAAGTCGAAAACCACGAGATCTTTCTCTTCGCTTTCCGTAGCAAAAAAAAAGGCTCGGTTCCCATCACCGCTAAACGCCGTCTGATGGGGGTGCCCCAAGTTGACCATCTCAGCAGTTCCGGGCATCAAAATTGGTCTTTCCTCTTCCCAAGACCCAAGATAACTGACCTCGTGATGGGTCCTCAGTGGAGTTTGCTGAAAAACGATTCCGCCCCCCGGAGAGAGATCGGGAGTAGTGTCCGTTTGGAATTTGCGAATCTCTGAGTATTCGCCAGGGTCCCCGCCAGAAAGGATGTCCAGAATCAGCCTGGGGCAAGACGCTTGAGCGAGCGCGCTGGGTCCGAAGACCAGCCAAATAGGCAGCCAGATTCGCTTCAAAACCATTCTTAGGCGAAGCCCATGCATCTTTCGGAACATGGGCGGGTCTCTAGCACAAATTTAGAAGCCGTCACAAGTACGGAAGAAGTGCCTAGCTACAATCCGGCCCGGACTGTGGTTGGGCACCTTGTAGAAGCCTGGGCTCAAAAAAACAGCCGGTTTGCTCAAACCGATAATCCTTTCGGCGTTTAGGCATGCGTCGCGGCTTGACCTACCCTACCTGCATTGCAAAGCTGCCTCCTGATGGAGGATCGACTGGTGAACCCTTTCAAAAAAAGCCATCTCTTCAGCCCCGCTAACCTTGCCTGCGTGTTGTTTGGCGTGGTTATTTCAAGCGCGTGGGGTGAGACAGGGCTGAGCATTAAATCGTACTTGTCTCCCGTCCCGATAGGCCTCAAACGCAATCTCGATGTTTTATCTGGCCTACCGGACGAGGTGGGTCGACTGGTGGAGATTTCGCTTTACGGGACGAGCTCAAAGACCAGCACGCCCTTTTTCCTGACGGGCGAAAGCAACACTCGGTATGAACTCAGCTTTCGTGGCAATCTCGCCTTCGATAACGATCGCCTCAACGTGATGAACCCCAGAGAGGGCGTTCTGACCGAGGTACTCGCTCAGAAGAATTTAGGCTCTCGGCGACTCACTATCCCCCACCTACTCAGTAGTCCGGCGCGTACTTCACCCGATGGGAAGTACACCGCAATTTCGGGATTTGCGGATCCAGGTAGTTTCAAGAATACGGGGTTATGGTTACTACGCAGGAGCGATTTTTGGCGCGATTCGCAACGAGGAATGGCGGAAACAATCGATCGCTATTTCGTTAGGGTGAGTCATGACAATGTGAAAAACCAGGCGTGGTCACGGGATTCAGAACACATTGCCTATGTTTCCGCGTCCACGGGGAAGGCCGATATTAACGTTTATCACCTGGAATCAAAATCCTTCCAGCGAGTGGGGTCTTTCAGCTCTGATTCCGGCTACGGGAGAGTGGAATGGTTGGGAACGAATGCGCTTCTTTTCGTACCCTCATTTGGACGCAAAGGATTTGTGCACATTGACCTGGTCTCGTCGAAGAAAACTTCTTACCCTCGTCGCTTCGACGATCAAGATAGCCTTAGTGTTTCACCCGACGGTAAGTGGGCTGCTACCTGGAAGAACCTCGACGACAATGGGCAATTCGATGTTTCTTCGCTTAGGCTGGTCCGCTTCAGTGATCAAAAAGAGTTCACGATGCTGGGAATCTCCCGCCTGCGGTTTTCGGCTGACGGCGACTGGGCCTTACTGAGCCTATCCGCGGTTCCCGCTCGAGGCGACGCCAAGCCCTTTCGAATCGTTCGCTGGTCTGAGGTAGTGAAGCAGGCTGTGAGCGGAACGATCGATTATCGCAAGCTGGCTTACATTGAGTCGGGGCGGCAGATTGCGGCTTACCACCTTCCCCCAAACGAACTGATTGGAAAGCATTTTAAGATCGGTTCATTATCCTATCGCCAAGGCCTTCTCAATTCGCTCGTAGCAAGTCTGCCGGTTAAAAACCTATCAAAATACTATTTCCAGCTCGACAACGTCGCTAGCGCGAAATGCCAATTGCGTAAACTCACGGGAGAAATGGTCGCTGAAAGTTCTCCTACGACGAAGCCGCGGGCAGCAAAAATCCTCATACCTCCAGGTCAAACGGTCTGGTTCCCCTGCGAATTGAGCACTCCTGCTGGCACCGCCGACAGGACTTTCACGCTACAGTTGCAGCCCGTGGGTTACGAGTATTTAGGGACGACCCAAGAAATCGTTTTGAAAGCCAACTGAAATCGAACGCGGCCTCAACTATCGAAGCCGTAAAGAGAATCTCGGACGCCTCGCGTCGCGTCAGATAGCGTCACTGGGTACTCATTACCCGTAATAAAATTCATGGCTATTAGATCGGCCATGGGAAATGCCGCTTTATGGCTCCTAACCTTGCAGCCTCGCAGTCGCAGAAAAGTCGCTATGTCATTCGTAGAGGCTAGCCGAACCTAGCGCTTAAACCGCCTATCCATAGACGGATTTTACGAAATCAGCGCGACCCCCTTAAAGCTCGAAGACGCCGAGGCCAGCCCGGTTCGCGTAGCGTTGCGAGAGATTCGGTAAGCTAAACGGTTTTGGCCGTTCGGCGAACGGCGCGCTGTTCGCGGCGTTCGGTTAGGGCCCAATAAATAATGCCGACCGCGGCCCCGCCAAGATGGGAAAAGTGGCCAACGTTGGACGTGCCTCGTCGGTCCGCCAGCACATATTCCAGAGTGAGAAAAACCAGTAGGTAAACGTAAGTCGGAATTTTGAGCCGGAAGGCGAAAATCACGATCGGAAAGTAAAACGAGAGTTTAGCGCGGGGAAACGTCAGTCCGTAAAAAACCGCTAGTCCCATGATTCCCCCACTGGCCCCCACATATAGGGCATTAGGCGCATGGACCAAAAGCAGGGAGGCGGCCGATCCGGCCAGGGCCGACAGAAGAAAGAGCTCCAAAAAGGCCCAAGTCCCTAGGAAATCCTCGACGTTGTCGCCGTACAGCCAAAGGAAGTAGCCGTTGCCCAGTAGATGCGTAATCCCGCCGTGGACAAAAATGGAAGTGATCCACGTTGCGCCAAAGTAGCGCCACGGATTTTTCGCCAGTAGGCCACACATTTCCGCGCTATGGGGACCCATGGAGAAGACGATACAAAGTCCGACCAGCACGTAGACCAGCCACACCTTATCCCGAACCAATTCCACATTCTCTTCTTGGGGTAGGCCCAGCACGCCATGTAGGGCCGTTTCTACGGTGAGCCAATCTCCGGATAGCACGGCCTGATCGGCGGGGGTTTCCGCGGGGACGGGAGCTTCAATTATTTTCTCGGCACCGTAGGCGAGGCGCTTTCCTTTTTCAAATCGGATTTCCCCTTTGTCGAACCACACTAAATGGCAGTAGGGACAGCGGTCCGCTTCTAGCGTTCCGCCGCCGGTGTAGGCGAGGCGCATGCGTTTAGCGCATATGGGACAGAGTTTTTTTCCCAGCGTGGGATTTTTTACAGGGGCAAGCAGCGCGCGCACGAGAGGAACGGCCTCGGGAATGCGGTTTAGACTGGCGAGCGGAAACATTATCCCGCCGCAAATCCGGCAAAACCAAAAGCTCTGTTTCTGCACTAGATAGTGCTTCAGACTTTTCTTGCAGTCGTGGCAGTGAAGGGCAGGCATGCCGGTAAATTATAGCATTTCGGCCCCATTTACTGAGGGGCGCGCCCAAGGCCCCGCTCGCGTAGCGTTGGGAGAGCTACGATAACAGTCGTTAAAGCGAAAAATTCGTAAGCACCTCCGAAAACTGGCGTCGGTAATCTCCGTATAGCGAGTTCCCGCCGCCCCCAGGCCCGTTTCGTAAAGAGAGGTTTTCGGACCTTGCCGCGCGTCAGGCGGCGTTTCGGGGCGCCTATTTCCCGCACTTAAACTATGGCTATTGAATGAGCTGTAGGAAATGCCGCTGAATGGATCCTAACCTTTGGTAGAATGGTGCCGGAGGACTTACCGCCATGACTCTACACACCCTTCGGCTCTTGTTTATCGTTTCAGTCTTGTTCCCACTCCCTTTCGTTTGGGGGGTATGCGCGGACTACCCCTCTGAGTACGATCTCGAGCGAGTGGAATATTCAATGGAGAAGATCGGAGCGAGCCTAAGCTTAGTTTTGGATTTCCCGAAATTGGCGGCTCACGCGTCATGCCGTTCCCGTGCGGTTCAATGGGGTACCCTTTGGGAGTTGGAGCTTGATAAGACCGACCCGGTATCGGTAAAAGTCTATGACCTCAACAAGGCGCTGGTTCAAGAATTTGGTATTTATGGCCCGATGGATCTCAAAGTGACCGCGGGTTTGGCTTCCTTCCGGTTCTTTAGCAGCTTGACCACCAAGAAAGTATTGGATCACCGATTGGTCAGTGTGGAGCTTTGGAATGTGGCGCCGCTCTTTGCCCTCCCCTCGCTCGATATCGATGACGCTGGGACTAGGCGCCAAATCTCGGGGGCTTTCACTTCCCGTCGTCCTTAAGAGAGCCAGGTATTCTGGCTTATGCGGCACGTTCCCAACGGTAGTCGTTCCATAAATTGACAAGATTTGCTTCTCCCGGGTTAACTGCTGTTAACTTGATGGAGGTTCTGTGGTTCTTTTCTTATTCGCGGCGTTTATCTCTTTTCCGGCACTTGCAGACGTAACATTCCCAGCCTGGGGCAATTACTACTACGACGGCTCCAATTATCGCGGGTTATTCTACAAAGTCGAACGAGTGGAAACCCCTCCGCATGTGCAATTTGAAGTTGAAATGCGCTCAATGACCTGTGTACTAGCCGCGGTGCAAAACCCCCACTGTAGCTTCGATTATGCTGACATCAGTTACGCAAACAAGTCCAAGACAGTGGTAAGAAAAACGAGTAAGTACAATAGCCTCCAGTGCAAGACAGCGAAATATACCACCCTGGCCTTCGTCAGCAAGCCGATCCACCTCTGGGACTCGTTTGGTGATTTCTCAAAAGAGATTATTAGCGGCACAACAAACACGGAAACAATGAACGGCGAAGTGCTGAGAGCTGGCGAGCGCTCCTTTGTGGACGCTTCCTGTGTTACTTTTGAAACTCCTGCTGGAACTAACTAGTTTCCAACTTAGAAGAGAAGCCTGGTAATTCACCGACTACTAGGTCGTGGGGCTCTCGGCCAGGAAATGGTTTTTCAATGACCTCAAACGCTTTCGCGTTTCCCAAGTAAATACCGCAAGCATCACGGGTTCTAAAACCGGTCGTAGCCAAGATGGCTTGGACGTGAAACTTACTTTGTAAATGATTTCGGAATGGTGGGAGTCTATTTTGACGTGACGAATACTTGCAACAAAGGATTCGAAAAACGGCGGCTGGTTAAGCATTTTCACCGCGGCGACCCGGCCCGGTTCAAAGGAAATATAAATCGTTCGAATCGCAAATCCACCAACACTCTTTTTACCGCGGCAAACAGAAATAGCCCCCTTTTCCGGTTTGGTAAATTCCGGTTCTAAGTAGGCTTCTTGCAAAAGCGTGTCCCATTGCAAACGCCTTCGGTAGTCGTGCACTAACTCAAAAACTTCCTCGGCAGAGGCCGTGATTGTTTCTCTGATTTCAGCGGTTGGCATAGTTCATTTTTTCGAGCTGAAGCGATCGCGTTTTGAAAGGCCGTAAAGCGCTACAATACCCACTAGCAATCCCCCCGCCAACCAGGCTTCCTCCGCTTTCACGCTTGTCAGCATTGCCAAGCAAACTACCGCG
>JANPJT010000296.1:0-2724 GCA_031425635.1 Pseudomonadota bacterium | reverse complement strand
AAAGCTTTTCCAAACGCCGGAGCGGCAAGAACAGAAACGATCAAACCTATCGAAAAGAATTTCATGGTACCCCCCCCCCAAAAAAGTAGACGCCAACGTAAAAGACCCGAGGCTAGTCGCCCACTTTTTTGTCCGCCCGGTAGAGATTTTTTGAACAAGTGCAATCATCAGCGGTGCTTTAATTGCTGACCCCTTGCCCTTGTCCGAAAAACAAAAAACCACATACTCATGAATGCAGCCAATCGAAAAACGGCGCCATTTGCCTGGCCCGTTAACTCGAGGAATGCGAAAATCGATGCGGGTCCGACGGAAACCGCTAGCGCTGGATGCCGCGGGACCTCGATTAGCATTACTGAAGACCGAAGGGTATCGAGGTCAAGGCACCAAACTACCGGCAGGTAAAAAACAAGATGGACGACGAGAGCTGCCCGGGAATCCCGGCCGCTACTGCCAGCGTCCCTTAGGCTGACCTTGCTAAAAATAACGGGACTAAGGGAAGCACCGATAATGCAAATGGTGCCCAGCAAAACTTCCCCATTCAAAGGGCCAAAATTGGGGTGTTTCGTGAGCCAATCGATAAAGTATTTCGCTCCACCATAGGAAAACAACCCGGGCGCAACCGTCCAAGCGGCGAGCAATCCCAGCGGGGTTAAACTACATTGAGCTAGCAGGGCAACATCGAAGGGGCGCAAGTCTTTAGAGGACCATTGCGTTTTTTGCGACGCTAAATAGACGCCAAAAAAAGAAGCAATGGATAGGGGGATGAAGTAGGGGAGCAGGAGATCTGGATCGGCAATACCAAGAAAATCCGCCGTCAACCCGAACACACAAAGGATCGTAGGTACGTATAAAAGTTTTTTTGACACCCTGATTTTTACTCAACCCTAAGGCTACTGTCGATTACCACTGGTTTAAAGCCTGATGTTGCTGAACTTGGTAAAGAATGTGTCGAACGTGCTCTCCACCTCGTGTAATGCAAGATGCAAAAAAGAAGGGCCGGGCAAATGGCGTGCGTGCTGACAGCCGCTTGGCTTTGGGATAGCCTGTCGTCACATGCTTCGACGGATCAATTCAGGCGGCTTTTTCAGTTTTAAAACGGCTCTAGAGCTCTGGATGACCAACGCCAGTAAAATCACTGTCGTGATGCTCCGGGGCTCCTACTGGCTAGGGGAAAAGAGACGGCTCCTTTTTCTCTTAGGGCTGGAAAGCTTTGATAACGCGGACGGTCATGAACTTCCGACGGACGCGATGCGGGCGCTAGTGGAACAAATTCAAAAACTCAACCGGAAACTCGAAGCGGAGGAGAACCTGATCCAAGAGATCTGCTTTGGCGTTGAGTGGAGAGAGGATACTCAACTATGAAATGGCATTGGACCCCCGAACAGGTACAGCTCGCTCAAACGGTTCAGGAGTTTTCAAAAACGGAACTTGATTCTCGGGCCTCACAGCTCGACGAAGAAGAGGGCTTTAACCGGACTGCTTTCGAGAAGATGGGAAGCATGGGCTTACTCGGAGCCACCATCGGCGAAGAGTACGGTGGTTCCGGAATGGGCTGCACCGAGTCCACTTTGATCATGGAAGCGCTCGGAAAGGGCTGCGCGTCCACAACCCTCTCTTACTTGGCCCACTCTATTCTGTGCACCAATAACCTTTTTGAAAACGCATCGGACGAACAAAAGCGAAAGTACCTCCCGTCGCTTGTTTCGGGGAAAACGATCGGCGCCATGGCAATGACGGAACCCGAGGCGGGAAGTGATGCCCTTGGTTTACTCACGCGCGCTACCCGGAGCGGCGATCACTACATTCTAAACGGTTCAAAAACCTTTATTACCAATGGCCCCGTCGCCGACGTGTTTGTGGTCTACGCGAAAACTGGAGCAAGCAAAAAAGAGATTTCTACTTTCATTGTGGAGAAAGGTTTCCCCGGATTTAAAGTCGGCAGAAAGCTCAAAAAAATGGGAATGCGAGCTTCGCCGACTTCCGAGCTGAGTTTCGAAAACTGCAAGGTCCCCGCATCGAACCTGGTCGGAAACGAAAACGACAGCGTCGCGCATATGATGGGAAACCTCAATATTGAACGGATCACCATTTCGGGCATTTCTCTCGGGATCGCTGCCGCAAGCTTAGAGTACACTTTGAAGTACGCGAAAGAACGCAAGCAGTTTGGCACCCCTATCTCTCAGTTTGAAATGGTTCAGGAACGCCTTGCCGAGATGGCAACCAACCTGGCTGCTGCCCGCAGCCTCGTGTACCAGTCCGCGCGCTCTTACGACGAAGGCGATCGAGAAATGACTTTGGGGTCGATGTGCAAACTTTTCGCAGCGCAAACTGCGACGAAAGCAGCGATGGATTGCATCCAGATTTTAGGGGGCTACGGCTATATGAAGGAATACCCGGTCGAGCGCTACCTCCGGGATGCAAAACTCATCGAAATTGGCGCGGGTACCAACGAGATCATGCGCGTGATCATTGCGCGCGCTTTGGTAGCGTAAAATGGGCAGCGATGTCTCTCTCGGTTTGGTAGCAGACGCTTTAGACGACGAAAAAGAAGTGCGCGCCAAGACCGCCCGCTTCGTGGCCGAGTTTATCCATCCCACGGTGGAGGCCGACGACCAAGCATGCCTTTTTAGAAAAACACTTTTCCACGAAGTGGCGAAACTTGGTTTCCATTCGCTCACCCACGACCGCCAGTATGGGGGTTTGGAAGGGTCTCACCGAGCTTAC
>JANPJT010000295.1:0-4993 GCA_031425635.1 Pseudomonadota bacterium | reverse complement strand
CCCGTCTTTGAAGCGGCGCATGTGCAGCTGGCAGGTGGCGGTGCCGGTGTCGGGCCCGTGGGGGTTGCCGTTGATGGTCATGGAGCAAGAGCCGCAGATGCCTTCGCGGCAATCGTGTTCAAACTGAACGGCTTCCTGGCCCTTTTTCACCAGCTCCACATTGACGATATCCATCATTTCGAGAAACGACATGTCAGGGGATATGCCATCAATGGGATAGTCCATGAAATGGCCCTTTTGAGAGCCGTTCTGACGCCAGATTTTCAAATGGAATTTCATTTCCCGTTTCCCTACTTGTAGTTGCGTTCCGCTAAATGCACGTTTTCAAATGCGAGGGGCTCTTTGTGCTTCTGGGCGGCTTTGTTTTCGCCTTGGAACTCCCATGCCGCAACGTAACAGAAATTTTCGTCGTCGCGTTTAGCTTCCCCTTCAGAGGTTTGGTACTCCTCTCGGAAATGGCCGCCGCAGGATTCTTTCCGCTCTAACGCATCGACGCACATTAACTCGCCGAGCTCCATGAAATCTGCCACTCTCCCGGCGGTTTCCAGCTCCGAGTTCATTTCCTTAGCGTTACCAGGGATGAACACTTCGCTCCAAAACTGGTCCCGCAACGTACGCACTTTTTCAATGGCGCCTTTAAGGCCTGATTCCGTGCGCGCCATCCCGCAGTAGTCCCAAATAATTTTTCCGAGCCGCCGGTGGAATTCTGAGGCCGAAGTGCCCGACTTATTTTTGGTGAGCTTTTGGACGCGGGTTTCCACTTCCGCGCGGGTTCCGGCAAAGGCTTCGTGGGAAAGCTGCACGGGCGGCAGTTTCTGGCTCGCCAAGTAATTGCCTACCGCGTACGGCGCTACAAAATACCCGTCGGCAAGCCCCTGCATGAGGGCCGAAGCCCCTAAGCGATTCGCTCCGTGGTCTGAGAAATTGGCTTCCCCGAGAACGAAGAGCCCCGGCACAGTGCTCATCAATTGGTAGTCCACCCAGAGCCCGCCCATCACGTAGTGCACTGCGGGGTAAATGCGCATGGGCACTTGGTACGGATCTTCGTCGGTGATTTTATCGTACATCGCAAAAAGGTTGCCGTACTTGGTTTCAACTGCCGAGCGCCCTTGGCTGTTGATTGCATCTGCAAAGTCTAAGTACACCGAAAGACCGCTCGAACCGATCCCGCGGCCTTCGTCGCACACTCGCTTGGCGGCACGCGACGCGATATCGCGCGGGGCCAGGTTGCCGAAGCTTGGGTACATACGCTCCAAGTAATAGTCTCGTTCAGAAACCGGGATGTCCGAAGCTTTGCGCTTGTCGCCTTGTTTTTTCGGTACCCACACGCGGCCGTCGTTACGGAGCGATTCCGACATCAGCGTGAGCTTCGACTGGTGGTCGCCGGAAACCGGAATGCACGTGGGGTGGATCTGCGTATAGCAAGGGTTCGCCATAAACGCCCCGCGTTTATACGAGCGCCACGCCGCAGTCGCGTTCGATTTTTTTGCGTTGGTCGAAAGGTAAAAAACGTTGCCGTAACCGCCTGTCGCAAGGAGCACGACATCGGCTAAGTGGCTCTCCAGAGCCCCGGTCACGAGGTTTCGGGTGATGATGCCCCTCGCTTTGCCGTCAATGACCACGAGATCCAACATCTCTTCTCGCGGGTGGAGCTCTAAGTGCTTCAGTCCCCATTGCCGCATCAAGGCGCTATACGCTCCCAGCAAAAGCTGCTGGCCCGTCTGGCCGCGGGCGTAAAAAGTTCGGGAGACTTGGGCGCCACCGAACGATCGGTTGGCAAGCGTTCCCCCGTATTCCCTGGCGAAGGGGACGCCTTGCGCAGCGCACTGATCGATGATGTTCCGAGAAACTTCGGCGAGTCGGTAAACGTTGGCTTCGCGCGCTCGAAAGTCCCCGCCTTTGATGGTGTCGTAAAAAAGCCGGTAAACGGAGTCCCCGTCGTTTTGGTAATTCTTAGCGGCATTGATTCCGCCTTGAGCCGCAATCGAATGCGCTCTCCGAGGGCTATCGTGGTACGTGAACACTTTCACTTTGTAACCTTGTTCGGCAAGCGAATCGGCCGCAGAGGAACCGGCGAGCCCGGTGCCCACCACAATGGCCGTGAACTTTTTTCGGTTGGATGGCGCCACGAGCTTGTTGTCAAACTTTGCGCTAGTCCATTTCTGGGCAATGTCTCCCGACGGGATTCGGGCGTTGAGGCGGTTTTGGTCACTCATGGATTTGTCCCCCCGCAGCAAAAAACCCAAAGGGGCTGCGTAATAAACCCGCCGGCCACCACGATGGCAAATGCCCAAGCAAGTTGGCGAAGAAAAACGGTCCGTGCGCTGAAAAGCCCGAGGCTTTGGAAAACAGAAGAGACACCGTGGCTGAGGTGGACACCGAGAACCACTAGGCTAAAGACGTACCAGGCCACGTAGAGGGGCTGCTGGAACTTCTCCTGGATCAATTTAAAAAGGTCACGAACTTCCACTCCGTCATACACCGCTACGTAATGGGCTCCGTACTTGAAAGTGATGATATGCAGCACCAGAAAACTCAAAACGAGCAGTCCCGTAAGTACCATTGAACGTGCTGCAAAATCGGTTTTCTTAGGGCCGCTGCCCCACGACGTGTAGCCCACGGGCCGAGCTTTGCGGTTGCGAACGGAGAGCTGGATCGCGAGCCCAATGTGCACAAGGAACGCGAGCGCAAGGGTGGCTTCGATCAACGGGAAAGCCGGGTTCGAAACTAAACTGTGCCCGTAGAGATTGTACGCACGAGGGCTAATGAACATCAGCAAATTCCCCGCCATGTGCGATAGCGTGAACACGGCAAGCCCTAGGCCCGAGAATGCGACTACCTGCTTTTTTCCAACCGACGAACCGAACCAAATACGAAACTTGTGCATGGGGGAAGAGTAATCTGGCAATCGGAGTCCTGCAAGGGCCAGTCGCGCACGAAACGGCTGACAAGATTAAATTTTCAGCGCTATAATGCCGTCTATGCGAACTATTGACACGACTCCTGAGTTTGTAACCGAAGCCTATAGCAAGATGCGAGATCGTCTGGCGCGCGCGTCAAAGCGTTTGAACCGCAAATTTACTGCCGCGGAGAAAATCCTTTTTTCGCATTTGGAAAGCCCGGAGAACCAAGAGCTGAAGGCGGGAGATAGCATTCTGGCGCTCCACCCCGATAGAGTCGCTATGCAAGATGCCACAGCTCAAATGGCGATCTTGCAGTACCTAAGCGCAGGGCGAAAGCAGACTGCAGTCCCCACGACAGTCCATTGCGACCACCTCATCCGCGCCCAAACAGGGGCGTCGGCAGACATGCAAACCGCGCTCGACGAAAACCGAGAAGTGTACGATTTTTTGCGAGATGCGTGCGCCAAAGCCGGGATCGGCTTTTGGCAGCCGGGCGCTGGGATCATCCACCAGGTTGTGCTGGAGAACTACGCTTTCCCCGGGGCCCTGATGATTGGGACGGACTCTCACACGCCCAATGCGGGCGGTCTAGGAATGCTCGCGATTGGGGTAGGCGGCGCAGATGCCGTGGACGTGATGGCGGGTCTTGCGTGGGAAGTAAAGTACCCGAAGCTGGTAGGCGTCCGCTTGACCGGGAAAATGTCCGGTTGGACTTCGCCTAAAGACGTGATCTGCAAGCTATGCGGTATTTTGACAGTCAAAGGCGGCACGAACCGAATCATCGAATACTTTGGTCCGGGCGCTAGGAGCATTAGCTGCACTGGAAAAGCCACCATTACCAACATGGGCGCCGAGCTAGGGGCCACGACCTCGGTCTTCCCGTTTGATGACGCGATGGACTCTTACCTCCGAGCCACTCGGCGCGCGAGCCTTGCCGACTTGGCCAAAAAACATCGAGATCTTTTGGAAGCTGACGAAGAAGTGGAAAAGAACCCCGAAAAGTACTTTGATCAGGTGATTGAAATCGACCTCTCCACTTTGGAGCCTCAGGTGGTTGGGCCGCATTCGCCTGACGTTATTCGTTCGGTTTCTCACTTAGGTAAGGACGCGCAAAAAAACGGGTGGCCCGAAAAACTGTCTGCCGCTTTGATTGGCAGCTGCACCAACTCTTCCTACGAAGACATTTCGCGCGCGGCCGATCTTGCCGAACAGGCCGCAAAACACGGCGTGAAAATCCCGGTACCCTTTTTGGTCACGCCAGGTTCCGACCAGATCTACCAGACGATCAAGCGCGACGGCCAGCTTGCTTCTTTGGAAAAAATTGGCGGGACAGTGCTTGCGAACGCGTGCGGCCCGTGCATTGGCCAGTGGAAGCGGACCGACATTAAGTCGGGCGAAACAAATTCGATTTTGAGCTCTTTCAACCGGAATTTTCCGGCCCGTAACGACGGCAACCCTGAGACTTTGTCTTTTATCGCGAGTCCAGAAACCGTGATTGGTATCGCCCTGGGAGGCAAGCTGAGTTTTAACCCGCTGAGCGATGAGCTGACCGGAGTGGACGGGAAGAAGTTTAAGCTGCAGGCGCCAAAGCAGGCTGCTGATATTCCGCCGAACGGTTTCGTGGTGTCCGTCGCGGGCTACCTCGCACCGCCCGAGGATAGTTCGAAAGTCGCAGTGAATGTTGCGCCGAATTCAAAACGCCTTCAGCTCCTAGCAGCTTTCTCTGCGTGGGATGGAAAGGATTTTGAAAAGTTGCCTTTGCTTTTAAAAGCGAAAGGCAAATGCACTACGGATCACATTTCTCCGGCAGGCCCTTGGCTGAAATTCCGCGGCCATTTGGATAACATCAGCGACAATATGTTCACCGGTGCGATCAACGCTTTCACGCAAGAAGCAGGGAAGACGGTCAACCAGCTCACCCATTCCAAAAGCCAGTCCGTCCCTGCGGTTGCGCGCGATTACAAAGCAAAAGGCCTGCGCTGGGTGGTGGTGGGCGATGAAAACTACGGCGAAGGCAGCAGTCGGGAACACGCTGCTATGTCCCCTCGTTTTCTAGGGGCCGCGGCGATCATTGCAAAAAGTTTTGCGCG
>JANPJT010000294.1:0-16360 GCA_031425635.1 Pseudomonadota bacterium | reverse complement strand
GGTAAAAGCAAAAAATGCGATACAACTATCCCTTGGTGAGTCATCTGCGTCCCTTTCGATAGACTTTGAGCTTCGTAACCCAAATTCTATCCTCAAGTCCGCTTATGACTCACCGCTTTCCACCTTCATCGGAGAAGAGCCTTGATTTTCACGATTGATCGGTGACTGGCCCTTGGCCCTCTTGTTAGCTCATCATGGATAGAATCCGACAGGGAGGTAACGAACTTTGAACTTACGCGCTCTCGCTGCTTTATCCCTCGCCGCTACGGCGTTTGCACAGCCAAGCCCTTTACTGACACAGCTCAAGAGCCTTGCTTTAGAATCGGATGGGCGGGTCGGCATCTGTGCATTAGCCTTTGAAGGCGAGGAAGCGATTTGCGTCCGGGGTGACGAAACATTTTCGCCCCAGAGCGTGATGAAGCTAGTAGTGGCGGCGGCCGTGATGGGCTCCGCAGACCGAGGAACAATCGGCTTAAGCAACTCGATTGTGGTGAGGCCAGAGGATGTAAGCCCAGGCCCGAGGGAGTTTTCCGACCTCGTTCGAAAAGATGGCAGTGTTTCGACCACCGTCGAGGATTTAATGAAGCGCGCGGTGGTGGATAGCGATAGCACTTCGGTGGACGTTTTGATTGGGCGCTTGGGCGGTATTTCTGCCATTCAGGGGTTTCTGAAAACGAAGCGGATCGAGGGAATACGGGTCGATCGCGACGAGCGACACCTGCAGACTGAGTCTCAGGGGCTTCGTTGGCGGCCCACCTATGCCAATCCCACTACGCTTGATGAAGCCTTGGCTGCATTACCAACTACGAAACGGAATGCTGCTTGGGGGGCGTACCTCAAAGACCCGCGCGACACTGCAACCCCCCTTGGCATGGTTCGCTTTCTGAAGTCACTCGGTACCGGGAAACTTCTGTCCGAGAAGTCTACCCAGAAGCTTTTGGAAGTTTTATCCCAAACCAAGACGGGCCCCGATCGGCTAGCGGGAGGGCTCCCTCAAGGGTGGCGGCTCGGTCACAAGACGGGCACCAGCCCTTCCTGGCAGGGCATTGTGGCAGCAACCAATGATGTGGGGATTTTGACAGCCCCTGGCGGCGGAAGAATCGCCGTGGCTGTCTTTATTGCTGATTCGAAAAAAGACAGCCGTTCTCGCGCAAACCTGATCGCAAAGGCGGCGAAAATCATTACGGACGATTTTACCGCGCGCGAAAACGGTAAATAAACCTTCTCGGCGGAAAAGACTCGGCCAGCTCGACGTTTTTGGAGCGGCCAAAAAAAACGTTGGCATCGATTGCAAGGCCTCCTTCGCGGAGGTGCAAGGTGATCGTTCCATTTTTTTTGCTTTTTTTCATGATAGGGTGCGGAGGTTCGCCAGATAAGCCCGTTCGGCCCCAGGCAGCGCCTACGGAACCAGCGGGAACGGTTACGAACGAAACACTCCCTTCCGCCGACTTCCATCTTCAACCGCAGCCAGAGCCCGGGGTCTACGAATTGGCAATCGAGTGGGATGCTGCAAACCTCCTGGTTGACGAGGTCTGGATTGAAAAAGCAACCAAGACCAAGCCTCGAGAGTACCTTCACCGCTCTCAGCTGAGCCAAGGCACTTACCAGGACAAAGAGCTTCGCTACGGCGAGAACTACGATTACCAAGTGTTTGCCATCAGTGACGGGCGAACCTTTCCGCTGGGAGCCATGTCGCTATCCTTGCCCGAAGACTGGGTAGTTCCTGAGGGAGAACAGGCCTGGGTCCAGCGGCCCCTCGGAAGGCTTTTTCTTTCGAAAGGCTCTGTCATTCGCCTGGAAGGAAACGACCTATCTTTGGAACTCCTTGAGCTGCACTCCGAGGGCGGTACCATTGAAACCTTTCGAGCGGGGGAAACCGCTTCTGAAGCCAACGCTGGAAGGAGTGGCGGAAGGATCCACATCAAAGCCGGCCTCGCGGTGGGAAACCTCACTCTCGCTTCGCGTGGGGAATCCGGCGGGCCGGGAACTTGCGGACAAAACGGAAACCCGGGCGCCCCCGGCTCGAATGTGCCGCCCGTGTTTAGCTTACTGGATGGGAGGATGGTGATGACGGCCCGGGTGTCGATTTCCAAGGAAAAGCCTAGGAAGTTTGTACTTGAGCGATTACCGGCAACCGACGGCCAGAATGGTGAACCCGGAAGTCCAGGAACGAACGGCGCAAGCGGCGGGGCCTCAGGGGGAATCCGGCTTGAGGTGGAACGTGCGGAGTCTTTTTTACCCGTGATTGTTTCCCAAGGAGGGGCCGGCGGAACCGGAGGGCGCGGCGGCGCCGGGGGTGCCGGCGGAGAAGGCGGATTGGTTACCGACCTCCCTCCGTCGCCACACCCGCTGATGGGCGGCAGAAAGGGCGCCGAAGGCGCCCCCGGGAGCGATGGGACAGTCGGTGAAAAAGGCACCGATGGACCGATAGAAGTTATCTTGGGTGGGAAAAAAGTAATTTGATCAAACCAAGATCATCGGGGCTCGGCGGGTGCATAGATAGGCAGCTTCATCGCGCGCACCGCTTTCCAGTATTCCCCTCGCGAAGCTTCACTAAACGACTTTGAGAGCAGAAGGCTTACAAAGTACCGGGCGTTTACGGAGGTCTTTTCGTCTAGATCGGCCAGATGCTTGTAGATTGCCTCGTGCAGGAGGAGGCCCGCTTTGTCTCGAATCGATAGCTTCGCCCAAAGCCCCTCATCGATGAGCACTACCTTTTCTCCCGGGAGTACGGACTTTCGTAAAACAGCAAGCTGCCGCACTTTGCAGGATCTGTCTTTTGGGACAAAAACGTGTTTGGAATCATCGATGGGTCCAAGCGTGAGTTTTTTCTCAAACGAAATATCGCTCCGCAGCTTCTCAATAAATTTAGCGTAGATTTTAGCGGACCGGGGATCGATTTTTTCGAGGACCGCAGTCCGACTAAGCGCTATCGTAAACGGATCCTGGCCGTTTACCGCCGCAAACTCTAGACCTCGTAAGACTCGGGCCTCATACACATCCAACAATTCAACGGACGCGCCACAAACAACGCCATTCCCGCCGTTCCCCACCTCGTGGCCTGCGTACGCAATGGATATGGGAAGCAGCCATTGCGCAAACCCCACACACAAAAAGAAGAAAGAACGCTTACTGAAGAGCGACTGCATGCTTTTCCTCACTTCGATCTTCTAAGGTTAACTGGATGAAAAGACCCGGTGGGGTTTTCCCTGCCGATTTGGCAAACACGACCCACTTTCTAAGAAACAATCCTGCTGGGATCGAATAGCTCGAGCCTAGGTGCGTTTCAGGAAGGCGCTCGGCCACCTCGGCTTCTGAGCGACGGTGCCCTTCTGAGTCGGAAAACGAGCGCAGCGAGCCTGCAGCGAACACTCCGCCACCCACTGCGCCGACCGTTGAGTTATTCGTCCCGACCCCCACTAAAGAAGTAGCCAGCCCGCCAAAAACTAAAAACTGGTTCAGCGTTCGCGAGTTTTCTCGCTGGAGCTTCTCTCGCGATTTTGCGGCGTCAATCCAGGCAATGAGGTCTTTTCCAACTAAGACGTTGGGGCTATTCGTCCCTGCCGCATCCAAAGACACTTGCCCATCATGCACTCGAATGATGTTGCCGCTTTTATTCTCAATAGTGACAGAGACAAACGCGTAGTTTGGGTCGGACAGTTCACCGACCAGCTGGGCGCTGACCGATAGAGAAGGCTTGCTGTCTCCTGGCACGGCGACCCCCAAGTTTCCGGGGTGCACCGAAGCGCAACTTACCAAAAGGACCGCGACAAAAAGACTAATGGTGCGAAGGACTGTTTTCATTACTCGACTCCTTAGTTAGGGGAAATAATTGGACCGCTAAAGTGTAAACTGCTTTTTTCTCGCCGCTTTCCAGCACCGAGCTTAGGCTCCGGACAAATTCGGAAATTTTCTGTTTTGCTTTCGGCACGTCTCGGGGGTTCAAAACGAGAGTCAAAGCGCACACTTCGCGCCGGTCCACCGGGACTTCGTCGATCGCAGCAGAAGCTTTCGCAAGCACTTGCTGGTGGTACTTGCCCACCGCTTGCGATCGGGCGGCGGGCGTAACCCGGAGGGCCTCAGATGTGAGCTTAAAGCCTCGAGGGACCACCTGAAGAAGATTCAGAGTTTTTAGCCGATTCAATGCCTGAGACGCCACCAGCGCAGAAATGCCTAGCCGTTTCGCTATCCAGCGAGGCTCCGCTTTCGCCCCCGGCAGCTCAAGCAAGCTTAAGATCGCTAGATGGTACCAATCAGCGATAAAGCGGAAGGTTTCCTCCTCTAAGACAACCGCTTCTAAGCCACTGGGCGACGTGTCGGTTTTTGCCACCGACTCGATGAGCTGCATGCGCTCAATGGGTGAAAGAGAAAGCCGACCGGCGATTTTGCTCGCTGCTTTCGTAGTCAATTTTCTTTTTCCCGAAATCACTTGAGAGAGCTGGGCTGGACTCACTCCCAAATGTTTGGAAAAAGCGCGTAAAGAATAGGCGGGGTTTGTTACTCTCCGCCTATTCAACTCGCGCTGCAGTATTTCTCGGTACTCCATCACGATAACCCTTCGATGACTTTAGATGCCGACGTTGAGGCCAAGCTGAGGCGCCAAAGTAAAGCCGCCCGTTACAATCCCCGCTTTTGCTTCGACGAAAAGCGCAAGGTTTCGACTCAGCGAAATATCGACCCCCGGCCGAACATACGCGATGATGCCGAAACCGGTGGCTGCGTTGCTCGCACGACTGGATCTTTGTTCTTGGCCAGCCGAAACCGAGCGCGCGGAAACGGAAACGGAGTGGATCCCGAAGGAGAAGCCAATATAGGGCTGCACGACTCCGTCACTCAAACGGTAGAGCGCCGTCATGGTGATGGGGATCACTTCTAACTGGGTGGTGGCGCCATTTCGCGCTCTGGACCCTACTGCTCCCAGGACCCCGTCGAGACTCCCCGTGAGGTAGCCTACTTCCAACCCATATTCAGTGGTACGGGTGGCCCGGTAGGTGACCCCTAGCTGCCCGCCATAAATTAAAGCGCTGTCTAAACGCGTAGGATAGCTCCCTAGCGTGGGCGATACGCGGATGTGTAGCTGCGTGTAGCGAGACTGGTTGAAATACTCTGCCTCTAGCGACGAAGAGCTGTCGACAGCACTCCAAGCGCTTGGGGACCCGACGCTGCTGACAATGAGGCAAATGGCGAACCTTTGAATAAACTTAAATGACATTAGGTAACTCCTTGTTTCTGATAGGCCGAACTTATACAGAGAAGCGGAGCCGCAATCCAGGGAAAATTGAAACACTGTTTCAAAAACCGAAACAGACAGGTTTTTCGCGGCAAAAGCGACAAATTTTGTCACGGAAACCGCTTAGGGACCCGAACCCCGCCGCATTGGCACTCGGGGTTGTTTGAGCCCTCGACTTCCGCATTGCCGAAACCCTCCGATTCGACTAGGTTCCCGACCCATGATCACTTTCGAACGCAAAGTCTTGTTTCTTGGTTACGGGTCGGTCGCTCAGTGCGCTCTTCCGTTGGTTTTTAAACACCTTTCTCTTAAGCCATCGCAAATCACGGTGCTTGATTTTGAAGACCGGAAAGCGATCTTAAAGGAATGGACCGATCAAGGCGTTTCGTTCGTTCAAGACAAAGTGACCGAAGAAAACATGGGAGCGCTGCTAGGGAAGTACGTTGCGGAAGGCGATGTGCTGATTGACCTAGCCTGGAACATTGATTGTGCAGAGATCCTTCAGTGGTGCCACGATCGAGGCGTCCTGTACCTCAACACTTCGGTGGAAGTTTGGGACCCGTACAAGGGAATGGAAACCTCCCACCCCACCGAGCGCACGCTTTACCACCGCCACATGAAGCTACGGGCAATGAAGTCGCGTTGGAGCGAACCTGGGGTAACCGCAGTGCTTGAGCACGGAGCAAACCCAGGTCTAGTGTCCCACTGGACCAAGTTCGGACTGCTCGCTATTGCTGACAGAGCACTAGCTGAGAACAAGTTTGACGGCCGCCAAAAAGAGGCCGTAGTAAGCGCGGCCAAAGAAAAGAAGTTCAACCTTCTGGCCCAAGCCCTCGGCGTGAAAGTCATTCACTGTAGCGAAAGAGACACTCAGGTTTCGAACCGGCCAAAAGAAGTCGGCGAGTTTGTGAACACTTGGAGCGTTGAAGGTTTTCGGGAAGAAGGCATTGCGACTGCCGAAATGGGCTGGGGCACCCACGAGAAGCAGCTTCCGGCCTTGGCTTACGAGCATGCCGAAGGACCGAAGAACCAAATTTGCCTGGCCAAAATGGGGATGAATACGTGGGTTAGGTCTTGGGTACCTGGCTACGAAATCCACGGGATGGTGGTTCGTCACGGGGAAGCTTTCAGCATTTCGGATAGCTTGACCGTTTGGGATCGGGGAGACGCAGTGTACCGCCCGACGGTTCACTACGCTTATTGCCCTACCGACGTAGCCATTGCTTCCTTGAACGAGCTCCGCGGCAATAACTATGAACTCCAAAGCCGGAGCCGCATCATGGGGGACGAGATCACTGCGGGCGCTGACACTTTGGGCGCTCTCATCATGGGCCACCCGTACCAGTCTTGGTGGGTCGGAAGCCGTCTTTCCATTGAAGCATCGAGAAAGCTGGTGCCAGGCCAAAACGCAACCACGCTCCAGGTAGCCATTTCCGTAGTGGCAGCGATGCTTTGGATGATTGAGAACCCGAAGGAGGGCATTTGCCTTCCCGACAACCTCCCGCACGAAACGATCTTGGAGGTTGCGAACCCCTACTTGGGAGACTTCCTTTCTTTGCCCGTGGATTGGACTCCGCTGTCGAAGCTAAAAAACATTTTTGAAGGCTTCCATAAACCAGACTTGGACCTTGCCGATCCTTGGCAGTTTAAGAACTTCATGGTGCAGGAATAGACGTTGGGACTACGTTGGGTTCTTGGGGGGCTTGCGCTAGGCGGTTTGCTGGCAGGCATTTATTTTCTCAACGCTAAAACCAACGGCGGAAAAACGCTCCACGTGTACTCTTGGAGCAACTATTTCCCCGAAGACAAAGTCCGCGAATTCGAGCAAAAGAACGGTATTTCGGTCGCCATCAGCTACTTTTCGAGCAACGAAGAGCTTTTTGCAAAAATGGTGGCCGGCGCAAGCGGCTACGACGTCGTGCTGCCCTCCGACTACATGATTAGCCGAATGATTGGCCGGAAAATGCTCCGGGCGCTCGACAAAAGCTCTTTGCCTAACCTACGGAATCTTTCACCGGAGTTTCTCGACCCGCCTTACGACTCGGGGCTCAAGTTTTGTGTCCCCTACACCAGCGGGAATACCGGCCTGCTGGTGAACACCGAAGCCGTTAAATTAGAAGGCGACAGCGTGAGCTGGGGCCTGCTGCTCGATTCACCGAACCCCGACCACACTTCGTTGCTGGACGACATGCGGGAAGTGTTTGCAGCCTCTCTATTTTGGAAAGGGCACAGCCCCAATGAACGCGACCCCGGAACTTTAGCCGCAATGAAACACGTTCTTTCGCTGACCAAAAAGAGAATGACACTCTTTTCCTCCGAACCAGCGCCGCTCGCGATCAAAGGCGAGATCCACATCGCTCACGCCTTTACCAACCACGCGGTGCAGGCCGGGGCGGAAAACCCCGCCTTTAAATTCTTTCTTCCGAAAGAAGGCGCCATCACCTGGACGGATAACCTCGCCATCCCTGCCGACGCAGTGCACATTAAAGAGGCCCACGCTTTCATCGATTTTTTCCTCGACCCTCAGAACGGGGTGGAAGCGACGAGGACCAACGGTCTCGGGACGCCGAACCTCGCGGCTTGGAAGCTTCTCACTCCGGAGGAACAAACGGATCCCGTGCTTTACCCTTCGCCGGAGCAAAAAAAGCGCCTTCGCTACCTGGAAGACCTCCAAGGTGAGGCCCTCCAAAACATGAACCGTCTCTGGACCGAAATGAAATCGGGGTAACCCGTTATTTTCTATTGTACCTAGCCTTCGCTTCTTCTATTTTCCGCTCATGCTTTTAGAACTTTCTGGCCTGTCAAAAAACTTTGGGGAATTCGTTCTGAGTCCCCTCTCGCTTTCCATCGCGAAGGGCGAGTTCTTTTCCCTGTTGGGCCCCAGCGGCTGCGGCAAAACGACGGTACTCCGGCTCATCGGTGGCTTTGAGACCCCTACGTCTGGCCAGGTGTTTCTGAACGGAAAAGACATTACTAAACTAGCCCCGCACCAAAGGAGCACCCACACCGTTTTCCAACGCTACGCCCTTTTTCCCCACTTAAGCGTTTTTGAGAACGTGGCGTTCAGCTTGCGCTTAAAGAGACTACCAAGCCCCAGCATCCAAACCCGCGTATTGGAAGCCCTCCGCTTAGTGGAGATAGAGCATTTGAAAGACCGCAGAACCCACCAACTGAGCGGAGGGCAGTCGCAGCGAGTGGCGCTCGCTCGCGCTTTGGTGAACGAACCGGAGGTCCTTTTTCTCGATGAACCGCTCTCGGCGCTCGATCCAGACCTACGGATGAAAATGCGCGAAGAGCTGAAAAGCCTCTGCCGGAAGGTGGGGTCCACCTTCATTTTAGTGACCCATGACCAAGAAGAGGCGCTGCAACTCTCCGACAGAATGGCCGTGATGAAAGAGGGCAAGTGCCTCCAAGTGGGCACTCCCAAGTCGATCTATGAGGACCCCTCGTGCTCTTTCGTCGCTCGGTTCATTGGGCCGGTGAATGAAATCCAAGGTGAAATAGTGGGCGAGGAAGGCGACAGCCTTTCGATGGCCTCGAGCCTGGGCAACTTTCGAATCAGAAAAAATGCGGCGGCCTCTGAAAAGCTCATTTCGGTCATCCTACGACCAGAGAAAATGCGGCTTCTCCGCCAACGATCGACGAGCCAGGAGAACCAAATGGAGGGGCAAATCCAGGACCTCTGCTACTTGGGCTCCCGCACTGAGTACAGCGTCCGTTTGAACGGGAATACTTTCAAAGTGTTCGAGCAGGAGCTGGAACGATCGAAGAAGAAAAGCTTAAGCGTCGGCGACAAAGTGTATTTAAGCTGGAAAGCGGAAGACGCCATTGCGCTCCACGCCGGAAGCGCGACGGTTCAATGATCGGCGAACTCGCCCAACGGCTGCCTGCGAGGTTCCTTCCCAAACTTCCTGTGGGGGGGTGGTTCTTCATTGCATGGCTCTTGGTTCTGACCGCAGTACCGTTCGCCATCATTTTAAGCATTAGTTTCTTGTCGCGCTCAGAGACGGGAGCTTTGGAGCTAAGCTTTACGCTCGCGAACTACGATCGGTGTTTCCAATGGCTTTACGCCAACGTGCTCTGGAAAACAGTCAACTTAGCGAGCGTGGCGACTCTAGGGTGCCTGCTGCTTGGCTTTCCCGTGGCCTATTACCTGGCTCGCGCCCAAGGCCGACAGCGGCAGATTGGGCTGGTGCTGCTCTTTATCCCGTTTTGGACCAACTTCATTCTCCGCGTTTACGCTTTGGTCTCGGTCCTGGGCAACCACGGCCTACTCAATCGAGCGCTGATGCAGATGGGAGTGACGGAAGAACCTCTCCGTATTCTGTACACTCGCTACGGGGTGTACTTAGGTTTAGTTTATAACTACCTACCGTTTCTAGTCGTTCCCATCTATTCCGCGCTAGAGAAGCTCGACCGAAGCCTGCTTGAAGCCTCTTCCGATCTCGGGGCCAATCGGTTTCAGACTTTTTTTCGCGTCATTGTGCCAAACGTGAAGCAGGGAATTTTCATTGGCTGCCTGTTTGTATTTATCCCGATGCTGGGGGAATACGTGATCCCTGACCTCCTTGGGGGGGCGAAGGAAGTGTTCCTAGGGAACGTGATGGTGAGCCAATTTTTTGTGATGCAGGACTGGCCCTTTGGCTCGGCCCTCGCTGGTTTACTTTCTTCCGTTCTTTTATTGACCCTATTTGGGGTGAATCGGTGGTCAAAATGACAGAGCGCATTTCGAAACCCAATCGGCTACTCACTGCCTTTTTCTTCGGGGTCATTGGATTCCTTTACATCCCTTTGCTCTACCTCTTAGTCCAAACCTTCATGGTGAACCCCAACGATTGGGCGAGCGGCTTCACTCTCAAATGGATCTTGCAGCTTTTTCACGATCCGGAGCTCTGGGTGCCGTTGGCTAATAGCCTCCAAATTGCCGTTCTGTCGGCTACCCTATCGGTCATTTTGGGAACCGTTGGGGCGGTAGGGCTGAGCCCTTCCGGAGCGCCGCTCCCAAGTTTTCTCCAAACCCTCATCATGCTCCCCATCCTGCTCCCCGAAGTTATTACGGGACTGTCTTTGCTTTTATTTTTTCTACTAGCCCGCATTGAGCTCGGCATGTTCACGATTGTCATCGCCCACGCAAGTTTCTCGGCGAGCTTTGTCTTTTTCATTATGGTCGAACAGCTCAGGAAGCTGGACCCGCAAATGGCAGAAGCAGCTGAAGATTTGGGGGCTAAGCCAAAAGAAATTTTCTGGCGCGTGACTTTCCCCAACATTGTGCCCGGAGTGATGGGCGGTTGGCTTCTCGCTTTCACTATTTCGTTTGACGATTTTCTCATCTCTTTTTTCACCAGCGGGGCGGGAGTGACGACTTTGCCTTTAAAAATTTACTCCCTCATGCGCATTGGGATCACACCGGAAATCAACGGCCTCGCATTCGTCATGATTGCCTTGTCCACGAGCTTGGTCGTTGCCTTGCTTTCGAGGGAACAGAGCCGGGAATGGGTTATCAAAGGCGCTTAAGGCAAAAAGACTTGAAAGCCCTTCGGCCGGCACTTAACCTATCTTAGGAGATCATAATGGCAGCCAATATCGAGAACCTTACCGAAGAAAATTTCAGTGACAGCATTGAGAAAGACAACTCCCCTATCCTGGTGGATTTCTGGGCAGAGTGGTGTATGCCGTGCCGAGCGCTTGCGCCAGTCATTGAAGAACTTGCCAATGAGTTCCAAGGGAAAGTGCGTTTCGCCAAAGTAAATGTGGATGAGGCGAGAGCGGTTGCTCAGCAGTTCGGAATCCGCGGGATCCCGACTCTGATTCTTTTCCAGAACGGCAAGAAGGTGAACGAACTTGTCGGGAACCAGCCCAAAGAAAAAATTAAAAGCCTTCTTACGTCCGCGGCTCCTTGACGGAGCCCCCCAGCAAAACTAGGGTCTTTCCAGCTAACGCGGGTCGGCGGACTGTGGTGGGCGCCGCCAAGAACGGGATTTGCCGTTCAGGCGCGTGACTTAAGTCTAAGGCACGCCGATACTGCTTGCTGTTTACCTGCCGCGTGACGCTCGCATCGCAGACAGTGTTCGAATGTTTTTAGCGGTCTGGTGACTGCGATAAACGGCCTACGACATAAGCCCCGCCGCTGACCGACAAATCCCTTTTTGTCCTCGTTCAAAGAAACGGGTAAGGTTTTAGGAGAAGGTACCTTCCTCTCGGTTCTCGTCCAAAAGTAAGTTGATAATTTTTTTTGATTGCCTCAAGGAACGATCGCACAGCGAAAGCCGAGGTTGGTGGCAGAGTCCAACGGAGCGTTGTTAAGTCGAGCGGCAAACACGCCCGCAATGACACCGCTGGTCCAACCGCCGCCGCGAATCACGGCGCCGGCAGAAAACCCCAAATTGCCGTAGCCTAAACCTCCGTAACTCCCCGAGCTTTTGGAAATATAGTTCCCGAAAGGCGCCCACATTTCAGGGCGGCTGAGGCCCGCTGTCCATGGCTGCTGCGAAATGTAGTTATTGCTCCCTTCATAGGGCGGTCCTGCCGCGATATCGTCCTTGACCCATTCCCAAACATTGCCTGATACGTCCCAAATAATTTCTCCGCTCAAGAGAGTGTGCGTTCTTTTTTGAGTGAAATCGGCAACCGTGTTGTCGGCGCAGCTTACGTTGCCTGTTCCAAAACACGGATCGCTATCTAGGCTCGCGGCCAGGGCGTTAGAGGGGGCGCTATCCGAATGCCCGAGATTCAAGGCATTGGCCCCCGCTGTTGAGCCATTACTCCAATTGAGGTCGTTGCCTGCGGTTTGCGCTAGCTCAATTTCGCGAGCCACGGCTTGCCACTGGGCATTGGAAATGAGGGCATAGCCTGAGCCAATGTTCTGGCACCGGGTGATGGCACCCGGGGTTCCACCGTTGTCGTCGCGGGTAATAGAAGCCCAAGGCAGCCCCGCGCTTTGTGAAACCGCATTATTGCTGCCGTCATTTTTCATCTCATATTTAGCGACACAAAAGGCGGCATTCACCAACACATCGGTGTTGCGGCCCACTGCTAAGTATCCCGTCGGGCACGAGATCCCTCGCGAACACCACCCGTTCACACACGCACCCGAGCCACACGCGCTCGCGACAATTAAAAGTATCAGCAGCAAAATAGGAAAGCGAAACTTCAATGGGGGCTCCCTGACAGAGCTACTCGTTACCAACGCGGCGGAAATAGGGGACTTCGGGGTGGTTAACGTAGCGCTACTCGCATAATACTACTAACCACCTCGATCGCAAACCTACGCTCCAAACGTTACATCGCGCGCGAAATTCGAAAAAGCCAACCGAAGAATGTACCCACTCGAAGAAGGTACCTTCTTTAAAAGCCCTCTTAAAATTAGAAGAAGGTGCCCATCTTACTTTTGGCATTCTTGTAATAGTTTAGTTAGAGTCAGGCACTTTGCTCGCGTGAGGGAATTTTTTTTACTTGTTTAAGCAAACGGGTGAGGCTTGGGGGTGGTTTTGTGTGGAATTCTATTTTCTTTGAAACCGTGACCGCCGGCTTCGGGCCCATAGAAACCAAAAGAACCCTTCGGCGGTCCGAGCCGCCTCCTAAATGGTAAATAGCAAAACCCTGTAGCGTGTTTCAGAGAAAATAGATTCCCACACAGAACCGCCCCAAAGCCGGTGACCGGCCTCAATCGCCGTGATCTACCGCTAACCATTCTCGTTTAGGGGAAAGAGATCTGAACTAACCGCGTGTGGGGTTAGCGAGTCGCAGGTAAGGCTCCCAGAGCTCGGGCTGCCCGGTGGAACGGATGGTCACTGCCATTCCAGGTAAGAGCTTGGGCGCTTGCGGGGCACGGAGCAATTTCAAGCCGACCTCTTCGGGCCGACGGTCGCCTTTTTTCTGGTTGCAGCGGATGCAGGCAGACACGATATTGTCCCAGGTTTTTTTGCCGCCCCTCACGACTGGCAGCACGTGGTCCAAGGTCAGCTCTTTATCCCCAAACTTAACGCAGCAATACTGACACCGGTAATCATCGCGTAGATAAACGTTCTGGCGAGAGAACCGAATCACAGGCATTTGGCGTTTCAAATTCACCCAGCGGCGCAGCCGCACCACTGCAGGGACCGGGAAAACTTTGTCGACCGTGCGGATAGACGATCCGTACTCCTCTAAAATTTCGACTTTGCCTTGGAAGAGAAGCACAAACGCGCGCTGCCAACCGATGATTCGCAGTGGTTCAAAGCCGGCGTTGAGGAGAAGTGTGTTCTGCATCCTACCCCACTATCTTAGGGAATAGACGAGCCCAAAGGCAAACCGCTTTTGGTCAAAACGTCATCCCCCACCATAAACCCTGGGTACTGAAAAAACGGGATCCCGCCCGCCAACGAGTCTTGGTGGGCGATGCATGCCGTCTCTCCGACGGCGACTACAAGGACTTCTCCGAGAACCACCGGGATTAAATGGATCGATTGATCCACCACCGCATCGCTAGAAGATACCGTGCGCCGGACTAAAAGCCGATCCCCGGGCCGAACCCCGTGCCGCGCGCCCAAGTTGACATAAAAATCTCGCCCTGCAGGGGGTTCCGAGTAGGACATCCGAAGCTTGCGGGTTACTGACACAATGGAACCGGCGGCCCCAAGAACGGGAGAAACACAGCTCAGGGCGCATAGAAAGAATACGATCGTTCTCACGACTTCTTTATCGTCGTCCCCGGATAGATTCTTGAAAAGGCGGTTTAACGCGGCCCGGCTTTCTTTGCAGCCTGCAGCGCATTGTAGACTTCACTTGACGCGACGCTGTAACGATCGGCAATGGCTTTCGCCCACTCTTTGTCGGCAGCAGCACGCAAACGCACTTCTTCGGCCCACTCTTCGGCGGCGTGGGTTTCTCCCGGCTGAACAATGCAAACGTATTCCCCTTGCTCGCTGAGCGACTCAGCGGTGCCTGCCTGCAAATCCAGCCAACCAAACTCTTCATAGACCTTCGTCATTTCCCGACCAAAGAAAAAGGCCCCCCTTGGAAACGCGCTTTTTAAATCCAGAAAAGTTTGCCGGACCCGACGCGGCGATTCGTAAAAGCACACGGGGAGGGAAAGCGAAGCGACTTTTTTGAAAAGGGCCTGCCGAGGCTTATTCTCCTTGGGCAGAAACCCTACAAAGAGGAAACCGGGTCCCGATAGGCCGCTCACTGAATAAAGCGCTGTCACCGCGGACGGCCCCGGCAGAGGCCGAGCAACCACACCTGCCTCCCTCGCAGCTGCCACGAGCAAAGCGCCGGGGTCAGAAATCCCGGGGGTGCCTCGGTCCGAAAGCAAAACGACGGAATGGCCCTCCAGAAGAACCCTCACCGCTAACTCCGTAGCTTTCTTCAAATTGTGGCTCGCGTACGAGTGAAATTTTTTGCCTTGCAGCGAAATACCGCACAATTCCAAGAGCTTCATGGATTCTCGGGTATCTTCCGCAAAGAAATGGGTCGTCGTTTTGAAGCACTCAATGGCGCGAAGCGTGATGTCCTTCAAGTTTCCGAGCGGTGTGGCAACGACGTATAGTTCTGCGTTTGTCATTCTTAAGCTATAATAAACTTCTAGCCGCTAGGGGAGAAAATCCATGAAAATGCAGACACGTCGCCAAGGTGAGATCACTGTCATCGAGCTGGAGGGCCATCTCGATTTCGAAGCGACTCGAAGGTTTTACGAAACAGCCGCCGACTTGCTCCAAACGGTAGGTGCCAACCAAGTCGTCTTCAACTTTGCCAAACTAAGATTTGTTGGCTCAAGTGGTATCAGCCAATTTATAAAGGTCCTAAAAAAGCTCAATGCTTCGAGCACCAAACCAAAAATGTGCCATCTTTCGTCGGAGTTCCTAAAAATGTTCAAGGCCTACGAAACGATCCGAAACCCGTTTCAAATCTTCGACGATGAAGTCCAAGCGGTCGCAAGTTTTTCTCTCGTCGATGGCCCAACGCCGTCCCGTCGCAAAAAGTCCCTGGCGAACTAGGCCACTGAGAGATCGTACAACGCCCAGCGAACCCTCGGAAGCTTCCCTTGGATCTCGAAAAGCTGAATGCGGAGCTTCGCTTGGAGTTTTCGCTGAAGCAAAGTTCCGAGGCGCTGCAGTCGCTCCTGCTTATTCCTGCTTAGCATCACGCTCGGACGAAACGCGCTATTCTGGAGCCCGCGGACTTCCCAAAGCAAGTACGTTTGGCGCTCGGGGCACCAAAGAAGTAGATCTCCCTCTAAGCGGCCTACGCGAAAGTTCCTGCGAACCAAACGAAGCCCCTGGGACTCGGCAATCCATTCGGCGAAATCCTCATACTGGCGTCCAAGAGAAAGTTTTTCGGTGGAGCGGCGATCGGCCAAGCTTGGCGAGCGCTTTCCTGTGAACCATGCTGCCATAGCCTTTGTGGCTTGCAAGACCGTAGCCAGGGTAAACTTCGTCGAGTTGGCACATCCACCGGTCGCGGTAGACTTTTGCGAGTATGGAAGCTGCCCCAATGGAAACCGAAAGCTGGTCTCCTTTGATCAAGCACTTTTGCGGGATCGAATGCGGAATGGAAAACTTCCCGTCGACCAAAAGGAACCGGGGCATGGTTTTTAAGCTATCGACCGCGCGCACCATCGCAAGTTTCGCCGCGTGAAAGATGTTTAACTCGTCAACTTCCTCGACCGTGGCGTGGGCGATACTGAAACAGTGCGCCGTTTGCCGGATGAGCAAATCGAGGGCTTCTCGTTTTTTGGGAGAAAGTTTTTTGGAGTCATCTATCCCGGGGGGCAGCTGACCAAGGTCTAAGATCACCGCTGCGGCTACCACGGGCCCCGCAAGGCAGCCCATGCCGACTTCGTCGACCCCTGCCACCAAGGTTACCCCTTGCTGGCGAAGCTCATTTTCAAATTTTAAGTTATCGGGCAAAAAGAAAGGACGAAGGTTACTTCTTCGCCTTACCTTCGACTTCTTCGAGGTTCACATCCGCTACTTCCACTTCCTCAGCGGGAGGGAGCGTCGACTTCGTCGATGCAATAGCGTCTCCGAATGTTTCGGATTCCTTCAATCGAGCTTTTTTACCAGTCAAAGTGCGCAGGAAGTACAAGCGCGAGCGCCGGACGTCGCTAGAAGACTCCACATCGATTTTTTCAATGATAGGAGAGTGGATCGG
>JANPJT010000293.1:0-9980 GCA_031425635.1 Pseudomonadota bacterium | reverse complement strand
CAAACTACTCCACGGCCATACAAGTTGTGGGTGCCATGGGATTTTCCCCTCAAGGTGAAACTGGGAGAGCGCTGCACAGGGGGTAAAAATGCCAAGCTTTTCCCCGGCCGTATAACTAGTCATCCCACTTTTAGGGTAAAGAACCCCCAAACTGCCAAAAAATGTCACTGCTGCGTGCGAGATTACTGCCTCGCGATCGAGCCCCGCACCCACTCTAAGCAGAGGCTTCTGCCAATAGCCCTATGGCGAGCTCTTTGCACTCTCTTCCATTGGTATGAACGACGCATTTAAAAAATTCGCCCCCGTGACGATTCGACGAAGCCTATTCTTACTTTGTATTCTCCCTGTCTTAGCAAGTTGCGGCGGCTCCGAAACCTTCTTGGCAAGTTCGCGCAGCGAAACGTTTGTGCAAGATTATAACCCCGACTATTTGGAAGTGCTTTGGATGGTCGACGACCGCTCTCCGATGCGCCGATACCAATCTAGTTTAGTGACGGAAGCGCGGACACTCTTTACGCGCCTCGAAGCATCGGTAGGCCCTTTTGGCCAAACTAAAGTAGGCGTCACCAGCACCGACGGCCGCCCAGGAAAAATCGGGTTAATGAAGCCGATCGGCAGCCCCGTTCTCATTACCACCGGGGTAGGAGACTTAGCAGAGCGAGTCAGGGTTTTTGGAAATATTCTTTTCCCGCTGCTCAATTTGGAAACCGACGCAGTCAACAGCGGTATCGCCGCATCGCTCAGAGCCCTTTCCAGCGCGCCATTTTCAACGGATGCACGCGTGCCTTTGGTTTTGGTGTACTTGTCGTACGGAGACGATGATTCGCAAGTCCCTGCAGGAACAGCGGACCCCGTTGAGTACTTTGCGCAATCGCTCTTAGCTTTGAAGAACGGCAACAGAGACCTGCTCCGGGTTTACGCCGCAAACTATTTGCCGTTACCCCCGGGAACGCCGCCCACGATCGCTACCCGCTGCGCGAAAGACACAGACAATGAGATTGATCTGACGCCGGCTACTTATGAAGATCGCTATTTTAGGTTGGCCCGAAGGTTAGGCGGCACAACGGCGGATTTATGCCAGGCAGGTTTTGCATCGGGCTTGGATCTAGCAGGAGTGAAGCTGAAAACTTTACCAGATTTCGTGACGCTCCAGGGGCGCCCTCGCCCAGAGACGATAGACGTGAGCTTTTCTTCTTTTGGCAAGCAGGTCAGCGGACCGCAATGGCAGTATTCCGAAGCCACTCGGACCATCACTTTTTCCGAAGTCCCGCCCGAAGGCCTATCGATTGTCGTGACGTACTTGCCCCAGGGCTAGGGGCTAGGCGTTTGAGTTAATAGAATTGCTAAGGGCTTTCAGAGCGCGCGTCCACGAATGAAAGCAAGTCAGAAGCTCGTATTCCACTTTGTCGGCCACCCCTTCAAAATCTTCTTTCTCTTGGCAGCTTAAGATCCCAGCAAGGATGAGCGAAAAGTCGCGTTCGAGTCTGGCAAGGGAGATCCCGTCTACATTGAGTTTTTGGAAATCTAATTTCATTGCAAGCCGAGTGAGGACGATGGTGTCCATGAAGCGCTCTAGCCCTTCCACACAGCGAAGAAAAATGCGGTTGCCTTCTGCGGTCCGATTTTCTCTGAAAAGTTCGGCTGCAAGGATAAGGCTCTTTTGGAGGCGTTCGATGTCTGAAATAGAACGTTCTATCCCGCTCATCGCCCAGAGATGAGCGTCGCCTGTTCGGATTTGGAGATCTCGGATTTTCTGCAGGCTGTCTTTCAGGCCCTCAGGACTTTGCTGCCGCAAAACCTGACGGCCGTCCACGGAGACGCTCGTCACGATTCGGTTGGGTGGCAATTCCGAAAGAACAGCATTCACCACGTCTTCCACACAGTCGGTGCTTTCCCATTGACCCAACTCCGAAACGCATTCGTCGATAGAGATTCGAATCACAGGCTCCCCCTATTGTATTAGCTCTGACTGCGAACAAGTGAATGTAACTCTGAACTGAGTTTTTCAGCCCCCGGATGTTGTGGGTGGATCTTTAGCGCCAGCCCAGTGTGCGTTTCACACTCTTTCCAGGAGCCCTCTTTGAAAAGCAATGACGCAAGGGCAACATGGATATCCGCGTTCGTCGGGCACTTTTCCAAGAACGCCCTTAGCCGGGCTTTAACAACCGGGTAGTCGGTTGGTTCTTTCGAAAGTTCCAGCAGTTGGTGGATTGCCACAAGGTTTTGTGGATCCCTATCCAGCGCTTTATTCAAATGGGTTTTCGCTTCGGCTATCCGGCCCACTCCAAGGTTGGCCAAACCGAGCCCGCAGTGGGCTCGAGCGCTCTGGGGGTTTAGTTCAATGGCCCGCGCAAAACGAGCCCCTGCTTTCTGCCACTCCTTTTTTTGGATAAAGAGCGTCCCGAGGTTGACGTGGATAGTGTCGGAAGTGGGAGAGAGCTCCAAAGCGCTAATGTACATCGCTTCCGCACGATCTAGCTGCCCTAGCCGAGTCAGGCTATTTCCGTAGTTTTTATAGAGGTCAAAGCGCTGGTCTGCGCAGAGGCTGCCTGCGTTTTTAATTGCCTCGAAGTGGGTGACTGCAGCGGCATCTTTTCCTTCGGCCTGGTATCCAATGCCGAGCCAGTAAGAAGCTTCGTCGGATTGGAATAGTTCGACCAAGGCGCGAAAGCATTTTCGAGAAGAGATGGTTTCTCCGAGCCTGAAAAGGCAAATACCGAGACCTCTTAAAGCGTCCGGATCCTTTAGGTTATGCTCCAAGAGATAAGAGAAAACATTCCGGGCGAGGACGTAGTCCTGGTTCTCCAACAAAACACCAGCGCTTGCTTTGAGCTGTGCTAGATCATAAGCCGGCTTTGGAACGGCTGCTGGGGCAGGGGTCTTGATGTGCACGAAGAAAGTGCGTAGGTTTTTGGAATCCTTTTCATGCTCGAAGTCTCTCAGTGTCTTTTCTAAACTCGTCACCATGCGGTCGGGGCGATCTGATGCGATTTCCCGTATCTGGACTTCATCTGCTCCAGCAAGAAGGTTGAAGAAGGGAGAGTCCTGGTCCGCTTTATTTTGGATTTTTTCCATTATGCATGAAGTAGAGCAATCTCCATGCCATTTCCGACGAGTGGAATTCGACTACAATCTCGGGGTTTGACGCGATGTTGACACGTCAAACGTGCGGCTGGGCGACAAAGTATTGACGTTGGGGTGGCGAAAAATAAGCGTGGGTTCGGTAAGAACGGCCCTACGGTCCGTGCCAATGCGCGCCGCAACGCCGGCAAGGCGCGTCGGGCGGTCAGGTGGCGAGTAGAGCTTCACACGAGGCTAAGGTCTGTACTCGGACAATGCGTCAACTGCGGCTGCGTAAGATTCTTCAGCGCTTCGTCCTCGGTAGTCGGGCATCCTCAGCGGGCCTTTAGGCCCGCCTCCGGTGCCGCTCCTGTGTGCGTCCTCGCGCTGAAGCATCTTACACACCCTCGTATTGACGCATCGACCGAGTACAGACCCTAAATGTCTTTCGGCGCTTTCGCCCGCTTCGCGTTTTCCAGAGGGGCGGAGAATGAATGCAGCTTCTGCCCTGTTTCCTGGGTTTTCTTTAGTTCTTTAATCGTTTCCGTACGCACTTCATCGATTCGGCCAATGAGCGCTAAGTCCTGGTCCATGATCTTCTTGCCTAAGGCTTCACGCCGTTCGAGAAGTTCCTTTACGCGGCCGCCGTAGTTTTCGAGTCGATCTTCACCGATGTCGATTTTCTGAAAGAGCTCGGCGATCTTAAAGTCATAGGAGCGAATGATATTGAGGATTCGCTCGCGGTTGTCTACGAAGTAGTCCATGTTTTCCCACTCGTCGCGCTGGACATGCGACAAAAACTTTTCGGTGACGGAAAGGAACTTCTCGTAATATTGGTTCTTCAGCTCAAGATAATAGATCACTTCTTCCATGGCAGTCTCCCTCGGTTGTGCTTTCATTTCTGGCTCGATTCTTTTCTCAGTGAAGCGATGGCGGTTTCCCATGCTTCGTGAAGAGTTGTAAGCACTTTGAGTGCTTCAAAAAGAGGTTGGGTTTCATTCTTTATATTGCCTTGAACTAAACGGTCCGCAATATAGTCGTATAGACGTTCTAGGTTGGGCGCTACGTCGCCGCCAATTTTAAAGTTAAGGCCTGCCCGGAGCTCCGAAACAATTTCGTGGGTTCGAAGAATGTATTTTGCTTTGTCCGAAGCTTTTTTAGCTTCTACCGCATCAATAGCCTGTTTTAGAAAACGGATGGCCCCTTCGTAAAGAAGGAGGAGCACTGTCTCCTTGTTGGCAGTCATTACTTCGCTCTGCCGGTACGCGTTGATTCCTGATTTTCGTTTTGGATCATCCATTACTTAGTTTTCCAATCCTATTTGCCTGCGGGTCCGGGGGAGGGCATGGGGGGCATCCCGCCGCTCATGGCCCCTAAAGCGTTTTGCTGCGACTGAAGCTGGCCCATGGCGCCCTGCATTTTCGCGAGTTTATCTTTCAAGCCTTCAGCTTTCTTCTCGAGCGACTTTTCTTTGCGTTGGATATCGGTATTCATCCTTTGGACGCGTTCCTGGTAAGTCGCCTTCTGATTTGAGAGGAGGCCGTTGCCTGGGGCAGTGATTGAGCTCAAAACTCCGGCGAGCTGGCTCATAAAACCGGGCCGCATTCCGTTCCCCGCGAGAAGACTCACCGTCTCGTCGAAATTGGCATTGAGGGCATTCTCGAATTTTTTCTCGTCGAAGGAAAGCAGCCCATCTTTTTTAAACTCTATCCCTAAGTCGGATAAGATCCTTACTTTCCCGGGGGCATCAAAGCTTCCTAAAAAATTTTGTTGGATGGTGTTGCGCAGCCTTTGCTCGGCCATTCGAATCCCGTAGTCACCGCCCAACGTCTTGTAGCCAGGAGTTTCGGCGTTCATCTTATTCTGCTCCTGAATAAAACCGAAGACGCTATTAAGGGCAGTGACAATCTCTTTCAGTTTCACCGTTGTTTTAGGGATATCCTGCTCGATGGCTATCCCCAGCGGCTTACCTTCCGACGTGGTTCCCTTCAAGTTGAGGGTAACGCCGGCAATCAAATCTTTGAGCTCGTTCGAAGGGGCTTCCAGGTCATACCCTTGGTAGCGAACTTTCGCGTTTCCGGCTTCTCGCTCTTCTTCTATGAAGAAGTCGACGTCGCCATCGATAAAGTAGAACTCGGGGTACTCAACGGTCTGTTCTTTGCCATAGCCCGTGGCAGTGAAGATCAGACGGTAGGGGGCCTCGGGGTCGCTTTGGTCATTGACGACGCTTGCGCGCATTCCAAGCCCCGCCTGATTCACGATTTTCGCGATGCCTTCCAGGGTCGCATTTTCGTTATCAATAAAAAGGTCCCGCGACTCGCCGTCGGGGCCGTAGAAAGTGAAGTAACCTGTTCCCACCCGGGTTTCGTTTTTGTCTGGAAATCGGTTCGATAGTGCGGATGCGTTCGACGCAAGCTGCAAAACCTCCAGAGAGTGTTCCCCTGGTTCTGCAATCGTTTTGTCTGCCGTGCCGGCTGCCACTTTATCGTCAGTGCTATTGACGTTGAGCTCCCGAATCGCGAGAGGTGAGTTAAGTCCCGGGATGAGCTTGCGCACGTCCTCGACCCTGCCGAGGACCGTATTGACTAGCTTCAGCTTCTCTTCGACATGCCCTTTTCGTTCTTCAATGGCCTGGATCGGTTTCGTCTCCGCCTTAATCGTGGCGGCAAATATTCGCTGTAAGTCAGGCGAAAGATTCGCTATGGAGTCAAAGTTTACCGGCATTTGTTTTTGAGGGAATAGGTGATGAGGTCTCTTATCTAATTATAGGAAGGATTGGCGTTGAAACAAAGTTTCAAATGGGGATTTCGGGCGCCAGGTGCCGCTTTTTCAATGGGGTATCAGAGCGTCCGGCTTGGTTTCTTGACGATGGGGGGGTAGACACGTGGCGTAGGTGTTGGGATTTTGGCGCTTTCATTAAGCAGCGCAATGACTGTCTGGGTATCGACGGTTTGGGAGTTACGAACCGCTTCGTCGGTTGCTTCAGGAGACATTTCGGGCTCTAAAATGGCTTCCGGAGGCGGCCTCTTAGGCTTGCCATTTTTCGTTCCAGGCGAGTTACCGCGCTTTGAATCGCCTGAGACCTCCGCGATCGAACCCATGGTTGCTGGAATGGGCTTAATGTTCATACCCTTACTCTTCGGGTAAATGCCGTGCTTTCTTTATGGCTCCGGGAACAGCGATCGTGATAAGCACCGCCAGTGGAAAAAATGCACGTTCCAGTCTTACTCGCCGAGGTCATGGAAGGTCTCGCAGTGACACGCGGCGGCCTTTACGCCGATATGACGTTTGGTGAGGGCGGGCATAGCGACGCCATTCTGGATGCGGGGGCCGGTAAACTTATTGGAGTGGACCGAGACTCCGAAGCGCTCGATCTCTATAGGCAAACAGGCCGGTTCAAAGAGGATCCCCGGCTTGAGCTGCGGCACTGCCGGCTTCGGGAATTCGCTGAGGTTTCCGAAGGGCAGAATTTTGACGGTATCTTAGCGGACTTGGGAGTGAGTACCCGCCAGCTTTTGACGCCCGGCAGAGGGTTTTCCCTGCAGGCGGACGGACCCTTAGATATGCGAATGGATCGCACCGACGCTGTCTCTTTAGAGGATTACCTGCAGTCGGTATCACCAGACGAACTTGCTGACTCCATGGCAAAAGCCATCGATCTGAAAGGCGCTCGGGGTATGGCGCGCCGGATCCTCAATGCATCGGTTAAAGGCCAGCTTAAACGCACGACCGACCTCGCGAGAGTAGCCGGCGGGGCGTGGGCTAAGACGCACCCGGCCACTCCCATTTTCCTTGCGCTCAGGATGATAGTGAACGGGGAGTACGAAGAGGTAGAAAAAGGCATTCCCCAGCTTTTGGGAGCGCTCAAAATCGGTGGAAGGCTCGCCGTGATCACTTTCCATTCCACGGAAGACCGTTTGGTGAAGCGAATCTTTGCCAAACTATCCGGCAAGTGCGTTTGTTCTGATACGCCGTGCCACTGCCCTAGAGAAGAGAAAGTGCGTTTGCTTTCGCAAAGGCCCATCGAAGCTTCCCCTGCTGAACTAGAAAGCAACCCCCGCGCAAGGAGCGCGAAACTTCGCTGCGTTGAAAAGCTGCGTTCATAGGCGTAGAATAAGATCCAAAGCTCTCCCCTATGAATCCAACAACACGTAAACTCGAAACATTTTTTTGGTGCCTCTTATTTTTCGCTGTCAGCGGCTTAGTCGTCTGGGTCAGGACTTCGACCGTCAAAGCCACGTACGAATACGTGCAGCACGAAAAAGAACTGGCTCGCCTTGGCAACGAAATCCAAAGCTCTCGTATCCGACTATTGAAGCTCACCTCTCCCAAGCGGCTGGAGACGATGGCTAAACGGTTTGAACTTAACCCTCCCGATCCCAACCAGCGCATCCAGCACTACCCTAAAGGAGCTTTGAACTAGATGGAGATCTCCGAGAAATCTACTCGTTTGCGAGCGGGTTTCTTATATGTGTGCTTCGTAGGGTTTCTGGGGCTTGTCGCTGGGCGACTCGTTCAGCTACAAGTTTTTCCAGGGCAAGCATTGCGGAACCTAGCGAGCAAACAGCTAAGCCGTAGTGGGAAAAACGCCCCTTACCGATTACCCATTTTGGATCGCAATGGAGAGGAACTTGCCATCAGCGTTCCCGCCACATCGGTTTTCGCCAGGCCTCGCCTTATCCGCCATCCCAAAAGAACGGCCCGTGTTCTATCGGGAATGTTGGGGGGGAGCCCAGAGAAATGGTTGCGCAAAATCAAAGTCCAAAAATCTTTTGTGTGGCTAGAAAGACAAATACCCGAAGACCTGGCTCGTAAAATCGCCAAACGGAACCTCCCCGGCGTTTTTACGGAGTCGGAAAGCAAAAGAATTTACCCCAATGGCTCACTCGCGGCCCATGTTTTAGGTTTCACCGACATTGACGGTAATGGGATTTCCGGTATCGAGCGAAAGCTCAACGAGGAGCTATTGAAGGAGACTCCCTCGCATTCTCTTTTACGGGATGGCCGCGGGGTGACCACCTATTTAGGAAAATCGGATCCTGCAGAGACAAAGAAAAGGGGGATTTACCTGACTCTGGACCGAAGGCTGCAGAACCTTTTAGAGGAGGAGCTTGAAAAGTCCATGGTAGAAACCCACGCGGTTGCCGCGATGGGCGTTATTTTAAGCCCTCTCAATGGCGAGGTGCTCGCTTTAGCACAAGTGCCGAGTTTTGATCCTGAGAACCCGAACAAGTATGCCCCTGAAGTACTTTCGAACCGACTCACCTCCCACCTTTTAGAACCCGGCTCGACGCTGAAAGTTATTTTTGCAGCTCAGGCCATCGAGCAGGGCTTGGTAAACAAGGACTCCCTCGTAGACTGCGAAGGCGGGAAGTACCGGATTGGGGATAAAACGTTTACCGAAGCGCACGCCGATCCGTTCCGCAAAATTTCAGTCGAAAAAATCTTACGAGTGTCGAGCAATATTGGTGCTGTGAAAATCGCTCAGCTCTTAGGGCCTGACAAAGTCGCATCGACTCTGCAGAAGTTTGGACTCCACTCAAGGACCGGAATCGACTTACCCGGAGAAGCGGCCATGCCGCCCAAGCCCCCTAAATTTTGGACCCCCATCCATCTAGCAACCGTGGGTTTTGGGCAAGGGATCTCCGCCACGCCACTCCAGGTGGTTTCCACTTTTCTCCCCTTTGCAAATGGTGGGTATTTGGTAAGGCCTCGCTTAGTGCAAGGCGCGGACGACAAAACCCAGCTGCACCGAGTTCTATCCCCGAAAACGGCTGCGATCATGCGCGACATTCTTGTCGGAGTAACTGAGGAAAAAGGCGGTACTGGATTGCGTGCCAAACTACCTACCATTCGAGTGGCAGGTAAAACAGGCACAGCCCAAAAGTACGACAAAGAGAATGGCTATCAGAGCGGGAAGTACTACTCTTCGTTTGTCGGCTTTCTTCCGGCAGACCGGCCAGAGGCTTTGATTGGAGTCATGTTGGATGAACCCGGAAAAGAGTTTTACGCTTCTGAAAGTGCAGCGCCCCTTTTCCGGCGCGTCGCCGAGCGAGCCGTTCCCTTGCTAAGAAACCACCCCAACCAAGCGGTAACGTCCTTTGGGGCGTTTCCTGAGGCGCCCGCTTTGCCGCTCATCGGTTCCTCGAGCGAGCCGGGCGTGTGGCTCATGCCCGATCTCAAAGGGGTGAGTGTGAGAGACGCATTGAAAGTTATGGGAAGCCGTGCGGAACGGATCCGAGTGAGTGGGAGCGGGTACCTCTTCGAGCAAGAGCCTGCCCCCGGCGAACCTGTTCGTGAAAAGACTTCCGTTCGGCTTGTCTTTCAACCGTCTGGGTGATTAGTTGGCGATTTGAAGCCGCTTAGCCAACTTATCCCGCGATCTTCCGTTGTATCGGCGTACCCCTCGCTCGATCCGCTCATACGAAATATTACTACCAACCTTTCTGACGTTGGACCCGAATCGCTTTTTTTCGCTATCCGAGGCAACCGCCGCGATGGCCACGAAGACGTGCCCCTGGTTTTAGAGCGCGGAGCAACGGTCGTGGTAGAGGCAGGGCCAGGCCCCAAAAGCCTGCTAGTGTCTAACTCCCGACGGGCTTGGGGCGAGGCACTCAGCTACTGGAATGGCGTTCCCTCCAAAGGGTTGCGCTTAGTGGGCATTACCGGCACCAACGGCAAAACAACCTGCACCTACTTGCTGGACCAAGCGTGGAGGGCTTTGGGAAAGTCCACGGGACTCGTCGGGACTGTCGAGTACCGAGTGGGCGCAGAGAGTTTTCCAGCGCCCCTCACGACTCCCGATGCGCTAACCTTGCAGTCGCTTTTTGCCAAAATGCGGGAGGCTGGCGTCGAACGCGCTGCGATGGAGGTCTCCTCTATTGCGCTGGATCAGCGCAGGGCCGCGGGTAGCGTTTTTA
>JANPJT010000292.1:0-22440 GCA_031425635.1 Pseudomonadota bacterium | reverse complement strand
TCCGCAGACGGGCCCGCGGGCTTGCTCTGGGTGCGACAAGGCTTTGTCGGCCTGGAGCCTGACGCGAAAACCGAAAAGGAAAAGCTTGTGATAAAATCTATTCTAGAAAATACAATGAAAGAACAAATTCTAAGCAAAAGTCGTCGTTGGTCCTTTGACTTTCTCTACGAAACCCAACAGGAAAGTCTCTCTGATGCAAGAACCTTACCAAATTCAGACAGTAACGATCAACATTCGCTTTTGAACAACCTCAAGAGAAACAGCGACACTTTGAAAGCAGAAAATTTAGACATCCCCAGATCAACTTTCAAGAAATCTCGCAATTCATCAAGGAGGCCTTCAAGAAAGTCAAAATTTAGCAAAAACTTTCTGAAGTTGAAACTAAGTAAAAAGCAGTAACAACTTTTTTCCCTTGTACATAAAAATTAATTCCAATATTAACCCCAACAGTTTGTATCGTAAAATTTAATTTTTAATATATTTAATATGAATGAGAATGAAAATGTTCAATTTGTCCAAAGAAAAATTTTACTTTGCACAAAAATTAGACGTCTCTTTGGTCTTGTGGATGGATTCAAATAGCTCCAGAAAAACGGGGTTCGTAAAAAAAGTTCCTTGCTCAATCGCGTGGCTGATTAAGGAAAAATCCTGGTAAACGACTCTTCCCGCTCCAATGTTTAAATGCCCGACTTCTGAATTGCCCATGAAGCCTTTCGGCAAACCCACGTGGCTCTCCGACGCTTCCAGCAAAGATTGCGGCGCGCTTTTCATCAGACCACTCAGAGTGGGGGCGTTGGCTTGCGCGACAGCGTTGTGTTCGGAGTTGGGGTTGATACCAAAACCATCTAAAATTATGAGGAGAGCTTTTCGAGCTTTAAGGTCTGTTGTCATATCGGTTGTCGAAGCTAGCTCAAAAGAGGTTGAAAAACCATCCCTCTTACGAATATCGTATCGGTGGGGGTTTTTCATGGTCAGTTTTCAGCTTACCGAAGAGCAAGAATCATTAAAAGAAATGGTCGCGAAGTTTGTCCAGAACGACATGCTTCCGGTCGCAGCGAAGTTCGACGAAAGCGGCGAGTTCCCTTTCGACGTCATCAAGAAGGCGTGGGAACTGGGATTGATGAACATCGCTGTCCCCCCAAAATTTGGTGGGCTGGGGCTTGGCGTCCTCGACGACGTGATCATCAATGAGGAAATGGGCGCCGGGTGCTTAGGGATCACAACCAGTATCGCCGTAAATACGTTGGGCCTTTACCCGATCCTTCTCTTTGGGACCGACGATCAAATAAAAGAATTTGTGACCCCGTTTCTGGAACAGCCGCTCCTTGCCTCTTTTTGCCTTACCGAACCCGGCGCGGGCTCTGATGCCGGCGCGCTTTCGACAGCAGCGAAGGAAGACGGGAACGACTATATTCTGAATGGCTCTAAGATGTGGATCACCAACGCGGGGCACGCTTCTCTCTTCACCGTTTTCGCAACCGTGGACAAAGCCCTCAAGCAAAAGGGGATTATCTGCTTAGCGGTAAAAGCGGACACCCCAGGGATCCAGCTCGGGAAGCCGGAAAATAAATTGGGGCAGAGAGCTTCCGACACCCGCGCCATCACCTTCGAAAATGTGCGAGTGCCAAAGAAGAACCTGATTGGAAAAGTCGGCGAAGGCTTTAAAGTGGCGCTCCGCACTTTAGATCGCACTCGCACCCCGATTGCTGCGGGCGCGGTAGGCGCTGCGCGAGCGGCAATGATGCACTCCATCCGCTACGCAAAAGAGCGCAAGCAGTTCAATCAGCCCATCGCGAACTTCCAAGCCATCCAGTTCATGCTGGCAGACATGGCCACCAAAATTGAGGCTTCACGAGGCCTTTGCTACCGCGCTGGGTCTTTGCTCGACGCTGGCTTCGACGAAGCAGCAAATTTGGCTTCGTCTCACGCAAAGCGCTTCTCAGCCGACATGGCAATGGAAGTAGCGACCGACGCCGTGCAGATTTTCGGCGGCTATGGCTATACGAAAGAGTACCCGGTCGAAAAAATCATGCGGGATGTGAAGCTCGTACAGATTTACGAAGGCACTTCTCAGATACAGCGCGTAGTGATAGCGCGGCATCTATTAAAAGATTAGGAGTCAGGCGATGAATGTATTCGTATTACTGAAACAAGTCCCGGATACCGAGACGAAAATCCGAATCAAAGGGGACGGTTCGGGCATTGAATCGGGCGATATTAAGTGGGTATTAAACCCCTACGATGAATTCGCCATTGAAGAAGGCATCAAAACCAAAGAAAAGTTGAAAGAAGGCGCCGTTACCGTCGTGGGTTGCGGGCCCGACCGCGTGGTCGATGCGCTGCGCACAGCGGTCGCGATGGGTGCCGACAACGCAATCCATATCAAAGCGGAAGATACTTTAGACACTTACCTCGTTGGAAAGGCTCTCGCTGCCGCCTGTAAAAAGGAGAATGCCGAGCTGATTCTTTCCGGCAAGCAGGCCATTGACGACGACCAGGCAGCCGTCTTTGGCTTCGTAGCTGAGTTCCTCGATGTGCCTTCGATTTCAGTCGTCGTCAAAATCGACATTGCAGCCGACAAGAAGTCCCTGAAGGCAGAGCGCGAAGTCGAAGGCGGAACGAAACACATTATTGAGTCGTCGCTCCCCGCAGTCATCGCGGTAAACAAGGGCATTAATAGCCCTCGCTACGCGAGCCTTCCCGGGATCATGAAAGCCAAAAAGAAGGAAATCAAAACCTACACTTTGGCAGACTTGGGGCTAGGCTCCGAAAGCGCCCGCACGAAAGACAGCGCGTATGCGCTGCCTCCAGAACGCAAAGCAGGCATTAAAATCGCAGGCGACGCAAAAGCACAAGCGCACGAGCTCGTTCGCTTACTGCGCGAAGAAGCAAAAGTTATTTAGAGCAGCAAGGAGACAACGATGGCTAGCGAAACGGTTCTCATTGGCGAAGTAAAAGACGGGCATTTAAAACGAGTCACTTTCGAAATTTTGGGCGAAGCGCTCCGGCAAGGGGTTGAGCCCACGGTCGTGCTTCTCGGGCAGAATTTAAAAGAAGATCTCAAAGCCGAACTGGGCCAACACGGGGCTTCCAAAGTAGTGTTTCTCGAACACGAAGCGCTTGCGAGCTACTCGACGGAAGGCTTTGCCAACGCGCTCCATGCTTTTTTGTCGCCGCTAAACCCAAGTGCTGTCATCGCGGGCGCAACGTCGCAAGGGAAAGACTACTTGCCGCGGCTCGCCGCTAAGCTCGGAGTGGGTTTCGCTGCGGACTGCACGGAGTTTAAAATCGCCCCGGGGGCGGTGTCTGCCCGAAGGCCCGTGTACGCAGGCAAATGCTCGAAACAAGTCAATTTCCTGCAGGGCGCAGCAGTGTTTTCTATTCGGCCCAACGTGCTGGCGGTGAGCACTGTGCACGCAAAGACAGCGACTATCCAAAAGGTGGCTGCTAACCCGGGCACCATCCGTGCGAAACTAGTGGAAACAAAAGCAAGCGCTGCAAAAAAAGTGGAGCTCACAGAAGCCGACGTGATCGTATCCGGCGGCCGCTCTCTGAAAAGCGCAGATGCTTTCAAAATACTTTTCGAAATGGCAGACACCATTGGGGCGGCCGTGGGCGCAAGCCGGGCAGCAGTGGATGCGGGCTACGCTCCGCACGACATGCAAGTGGGCCAGACCGGCAAGACGGTGAGCCCGAAGCTCTACATTGCCTGTGGGATTTCGGGAGCTATTCAGCATTTGGCGGGGATGCGGACATCCAAAGTCATTGTGGCAATCAACAAAGACCCCGAAGCGCCTATTTTTTCCAAAGCGGATTACGGGATCGTCGGCGACCTTTTCGAACTCGTGCCGTTGCTGACTGCCGAGCTAAAGGCGCTGAAGGCAAAATCGTAGGGACGTCTAAAGACGGGTAGAGAAGTTTAGTAGGTCCGTCGCTGAATTCCGCTTCCGCCGAACCCACCGCTATGGCCTTCGCCCCCTTGAGGTTGGAAAGTGGAAGCGCCGCCCCCACCGTACGTCTGGCGGAGCACGCAAAAAAGGCCTTCAAGATCTTCCCTGTCTATCTTACCGTTTGGCCTTGGCGACGGCTTCGGTTTGAGTCTCGCCAGCACATCCGCGCGGAAAGTCGCTGTGTCCGCGACGCCTAATTCTGCGGCCGCTTGGGCAAGGGTGAGCGGCTTACGGTATTCTTCTGCCATATCGGGCAAAACGGGTAGCGACTGCCCTGCCTTGAAAGGCTCTGCAGCCACGGCTTCTTTGGAATGGGGAAGGTGAGCGCCCGTCGCGATTTTTGCGGCGTTAAAACGCGCGCTGTCGTTTTTCTGTCGTTCTAAATACTCAGGGTTCGTCGAAAAAAACCGCGCGTGAAACCCATCGCGGTCGATGTCTCTAATCTGGGAAAAGTAGTCGGTGTAAGGTTCCGGCCCTTTTCCAAATTTCTGCAGGCCTCCGCCCAAAAAGCCGTTCGCGTGGCATTTTAGGCAACGATCGGGAGAGACTACCGACTTACTCCCATCGATGGCTATTTCTGCAGGCGCGGCTCGAGCTCTAGCGCCTTTGCCATCCGCTAAATAGAACCCTAAAAAATTATTGCACTTAGTGAAAATCATCTCGCTCGCGTCGGAGGCGAATTCAATGCCTCGAGAGAGTACGTCGCGGTTCACCGTATTTTGCCCGGAAGTGGGGTACTCAATGAAATCGTAGCTTCGGTAAAAGGAACCTTGCGAGCCCGCGCGCCCCTGAACTTCCAGCACCCGCTGCGGGTTAACCCCTACGGAAGTCTCCTTAGAATCGCGCGGCCCTTTCACTAAAATTCGGTCAATATCGCGGCCATTAAAGTCCTGAACATTCCGCTGGTCCGATCGAACTCCAATCTGGTTAGCAAACGTTTTGAAGTTGTCCGAAAAGCCAGCCACCGAATAATACACTTCCGGTGTCATTGCGCGTGCTACTAACCAATCGACTCGAGCGGGCGCTCGAGAGTCGCCGCAGGAATAAGGGTTTTCGTTGAGGAGCGTTGCTAGGCGCGTGTTTTCCAGAAAACCGTTCAGGTTCTTTGAGATTGCTCCGTCGGCCCCCACCTCACCCAAAGAAAAATTGAGCGGGGTGCAGGAATTGCTTAAAGTGTTCATGACAAAAGCAAGAGCCGCTTTTCGAATTTCGTCTTTTCCCAAGCCTTCGTACCCGGGCCCGCTAGGAACGACTCCCGCTGAAAGCCCCGGCTGGTCCCGGATTTGGGCTTTGAGCTGCCCGAAGATTCCGGTGTTGCCCGCATTTCTACCCAGAAAGCGTAGCACTGCGTTTCTTGCTCCCCCTTTAAATGTATCGAGGTTTTGAAAGTAAAACTCGCGAACGTCTTTGACCAAATCGCGGTCAAACAGCGACAAGTCACGACCGCCCCCATCACGCAGCACGCCTGCGCCATCAATAAAGAGGGAAAAAGCGCGGAAAACAGGCTGGCCATTCACGAGCGCCGCGGCCGTTCCAACGATATTCCTCCCCGCGGTTCGGATGCGCGAAAAGCCTTGAAGCTGTTGCGTGTTGCCGAAATTCACAAAGTTGTTTGCTCGCTGAAAACGCCCACCGCCTCGGTTGATCAACCGGTTGGGTCTTGCAAACAAAGGGCGGCACGGCCGGAATAGGCCGCAAGAACGGCTACGCCGAAAGAAAAAAGCGCTTGCTTCCCCGTCGCCTAAAAAAGGCGTTGGTGCCGGAAGGAATGCGAGCCCTAAGGCTATTTTAAAAAGAATGCGCCGCATAAGTAGTAGACGAAAGAAGTGCAGGACATGAGCCAGCCTGCGGGGTAAGCGCCGAGTCAATGTAACGCCCTAACAAGACAAGCGTTTTTGGAGCGAATACCGCCTGTATTCAGTATACGTGTAAACAAAGAGAATGCGTCTTTTTCGTTTGCGGGGCGGGGTCACGGTGACGGCGGGTTTTTTTTATTTGCATGCTCCCGCACCTCTAGATGCGCACCCCGCCCGTCATTGCGAGGCGCGGAGCGGCGAACCAACCTACGGCCCGTGTAAATTGGCGGACGAAGTTTCACCTCCAGCGCAGCTGAAAGGTTGCTTCACCCTGCGGGTTCGCAGTGACGGATTATTGCGGCACCTAAAAGCCAGGCGGAGGGACGTACCCTTGGGCGTCCATCGCTTTGAGTTCCTCAAGCGTTTTCGCTCCCGGCATGGGGTCAACTTTTTCGTTCGTGGATGGGAATTTTTTTGCGCCTTCGGCGTTGATTTCTAAATAGGGCTTAAACTTCTCGGGGAGCGACTCTTCAGAGAAAATGGCTTCCACTGGACAAGCCGGCACGCAAGCGTCGCAGTTCACGCAAGTGTCGGGGTTGATATAGACCATGCGGTCACCATTGTGGAATGCGTCCACAGGGCAAACGGTAACGCAGTCCGTGTACTTGCAGTCTACGCAATGCTGGGTAACGACGTAAGTCAAAGGTCCTCCTCCCCGATAAGTAGCACACGCACCTTCGAACGGCCAGCCTCTAAGGTGCGGCAAGCGATCGTTGGGGCTGTGCCTCCGGCCGTATTTGGTCCGAAGGAGAGAATACGTTAGACACTGCCCGCTTGGCCTCAACACAGGCCACAATCAGGATGGCCCTCACCACTCAGTGTCCAAACCCTTGCCACTCTGCCCGAGTGATTTATGCGAGCCCGCTTCGCTCAGTCGCCTGGTACCGCCCTTGCACAGTAGGGAGCCGAGCCCTCACTGGCTCGTGTGGATGTTGTCCTTGTGCGGAGGTTGAAGTGAATCAAAAGCAGCTCATATCGTGTGCCTTCTTCGGAGCTGCTCTGCTTCTTTCCGTAGCGTGTGGCAAAGACAACTCTCAAGGGGTCCCCACCCCTCCAAGGCCTCCGGGTTCAAACGGATCGGGTTTGCCTAGCTCGGGTCCTGAATCGGATCCTCGTTTTCCTACGATGCTAAACAGAGCCGTGAGCATATCGCTCACCGATCCTATCAACTTCATGGGCCTGAAAGATCTGGCCAAAGTCATTTACCTCCCCGTGGTCGAAACCTTTTTTGCCCTCTCGCTCCCTAGTAACAGAGACTCTTCTATTTCGTCCCAAATGCTCGTGGGATTCGAAGATCGGCTGGGATTCTGGGGCGCACTGCTCAGCACTTTCGAAGGGACGTCTACCCGGACTTCCGACCAAATCGACTTAATCTTTTCGGACTCCGAACTCTCTTTCCGAGTCACGGCAGGGATCAACGGCGATGCTTTTGTGGACCCACGTATTTTCTACCGCGTGCGGCAAGCAGGCGAAACCCAGTGCCAGAGAATCACTTACACGTGCACTGCTTTCTACCCGAACGGAGCCCCTTACTACGGGTCCCCGCAATGCCCTCAGCCCCCGCCAGTCGATACGACGGCAGCAACTTGCAGAACCTACATGAACCTTGGCAACGCTTCGGTGAAACAGCTTGGAACTTTCTCGGCAAAACCTTCGGACTTTCTGAATTAGGGAGATACTCATGGTGCAATTTTTACAAAATAGAAAACCCGGGCTTTTAGCCGCAGTGGTTGTTGCTTTGGTAGTGTCAGCGTGCGGTGGGAATCCCCCTCCCGTGCCTCCTCCACCTAGTCCGAACGGCGGGTTCTTAGGAGGCGGCGGAGCGAACTGCGCCCAAGCCGCAGGTGCGATTCCCTTAAACCCAACAGGCATTCCGTACAGCGCAAACATGGTCGACCGGTTTCGGCCAGGTCAGGGCGCTTCGATCGCCGCCACCTTGTTTTACCAAACTGCCTTGAACGGCGGCTCCGCGATGCAAAACATTGTGGGGAACTCCCAGCTGGTTTTGCCCCAGCTAGCAAATTCTTTCCCCACGGGCGGCCAAATCCAGAGCCAAACGTATTGCGCTTCCACCACGGACCCCACCAACGGCCAGTCCTCGCCAGGGCAGTGGTCGGGCGGCGCTATCCAAATTTTGCAGCGTGGCCTGGTGCCGATTTCGATTTCTCCGTATGGAGCTTACCCGGGAAGTTATTTTCAGCCAGGATCTGGAACCGGGTTCGGGGCCTCGAACGACTCGCTCGAAGTCCGGATAGGTTACTCGTGTGATGCGTGGGTGACGAACAACCGACTAAACGGTTGCGTGGATATTTCGTTGCGGTACCTCGGCGTTAACTTGCAGCTCTACGCTCAATAAGAGAGGGGCCCGCAATGAACGACGAAAAAACAACCGAAATCGAGATCCCTACTTTTAAACTCGTCCGAGACAATGTCGTCCGCGTGGACTTCACAGAACGAAGGAAACCGGAAACTGCTTTTCGAACGCCTCCAAGCCCAACGGAATTTTATTCCGAGCACAGGCCCGCAGTAGGCCCCCGAGCGGCTGACTGGTCGACTCCGTGGTGGGTTCGCTTGGCGGCCCTCACCGCAATCTTGCTTCTCAGCTTATTTGTTCTTTAATGCTGCTCGCGGCTTCCAAGGCGCTGATCGACCCGATTGAGGTCGACTTAGTCTCTAGCCGGTTTTTCGGTTTGGCCACTGTGCCGTTTACCCCGACAACGCCCTTAGCGTTTAGGGCAGGACATCTCTTTCGCAGCAGTGAGCTTCAGCTCAGGCGGTCCAGCGAGGCCTGGCTTCACATCGTATTGAACGGTCACGGCCAATTCACAAGTACCCGACTTCACCAGGTAAACATTCCCGCCAATGAGCCCTCTTAAAGCGTGTTTCCAAGTGACTCCATCGACGACGCCGGACCCGCCCCTTGAAGTCGCCACCTGTGCGGTGACTGCGGATTCGGTGGTATCGAGTTTGATCACTGCTTCAATTTCCCGGAAGCGTTGCTCGTAGGGTGGGAGAGCCGCAGAAGCGACAGACCCGATAGCTAACACGGTTAATGCGACTAGTTTTGACTTCATAAATGCCCGCCGTTTTTTTTCCAACCCACGGTTCCACATTTCTATGGCTCGCGGTGAAGAATACTACTTCTTCTTGCCTTTTTTCCGAGAGTTAAAGGCTTCGATGACTTCTTTGGTCAAATCTGTTCCGTTTTGCGCGTAAAGAACTGCGCCTTCGTTCTTTTCTAGAACTAAGTGGAAGTTCTGGGCTTTACCCAAGCCTTCCACAATCGTTCGGAGCTCGTCGATAATAGGTTTCGTGAGCTCCCGCTCCCGTTTTTGCAGCTCGACCTGGGATTCTTGAAAGCCCTTTTGAAACTCGGCGATCTTTTTCTGGAGTTCGGCTTGTTTTGCCGACCGAGCGGCTTCGTTCATGATTGCCGCTTTTTTATCGAATTCTTCGGTCTCTTTTTGGAGCGCGGCCTGCGATTTTTCTAAAGCCGCACGCTTTGCCGTCATTTCTTTTTCTAGCTGGCTCTTTGCCTGCTTGCCAGCGTCTACGGATTGCAAGGATTCCTGCAAATCAACGAAGGCGACTTTGAACACGGCGGCAGAATCCGCCGATTGAGCGCTTGCGGACACAAAAAGAAACGCCAACCCCGATAGAGCTTTTAAAGTGACTCCGTTTTTCATGCGGTCTCCTGCGGTTAAATTAGAAAGGCGGCCCAATCGTAAAGTAAAACTGGGGTGCACCACCCGTAGGAAGGATAGGATAACCAAATTCGAAACGCAAGGGACCGATCGGTGTGAACCAGCGAATTCCCCAGCCCACATTCCCATACAAAGCAGGCACTTGATTAAAGAACGATCCGTTGAAAGCGTTACCGACATCAAAGAAAACAACCCCTCGAATGCGGGCCTCTTTCAGGATCGGGAACTCGATTTCGGCTTGGTAAAGGACTTCGTTTTGGCCCCCCAAAACAAAGCTTTGGTTTTCTACCCCTGCGGCCACAGCCGCGTCGGAAAGGTTGCCGGAAGAAGCGCTGCTTAAAGGCCTGCGGGGCCCGATGCTCAGGAACGGGTAGCCGCGCTGCGACATCAGACCACCCTGAATAAAGAGTTCGTTGATCGGAACAGGCAATGAGCCGAGCTGAGAAATGCTTCCGCCCGTGAAACGCGTTCGGAAAACGAGATCCCAGAACAAGGGGTGGAAGAACTTCACTTCACCTCGAGTTCTCGTAAAATACCGGTCGCCCCCTAGGCCCGCGTATTCCCCCGAAACGCTCCAGAACAAGCCGTTACGAGGGTCAAACCGGTCGTCCCGGTGGTCGAACACGACGCTCGTCATTAAACTGCTGGTCCAGCCATTCACCGAGCTTGCCGAAATAATCGACCGGTCAATAATGCTGGCAGGGTCGACAAAAGACTTCTCCAACTTGTAAGTCAGAAAGAGGTTCGTAAACAACCGCACCGGGTGTCCAAGCTTAATGTCGAAACCCGTTTTTGTTTCGTTAAACGTAGGGACCGTGGCGAGCGAAAACATTTGGCGGCGGAGCTGGTAGACATCTCCCCCTAAGCTCCACAGAGAATTATTCACATAGGGATCTTGGAACCCCAAATTAAACTCGTAAAAGCTCTGGCCCGTTAAGACCTGGGCCGATAGGCTCGCCACTTGGCCGTTGCCTAAAAAGTTGTTTTGGGAAAGCTGTGCTTGAAAAGTAAACCCTACGGGGCCCGAGCCATAGCCTGCACCGATGACCAGCTGCCCGGTAGAGCGTTCTTTGATCTTGATTTCGATGTCTACGATATTGTCTGCAAACTTCGACGCGGTCTGGTGGAATTCGACTTCGTCAAAAAAGCCCAAACGCAAAACGTTCTCGCGGCTCAGCCGCTTCTTTGTTCCGTTGAAAAGCTCTCCTTCATCTAAAACAAGCTCACGACGGATAACGTGGTCTTTGGTGCGGGTGTTGCCCGTGATGTTGATATGCCCCACGAACACTCTCTGGCCTTTATCAATTTCAAAAACCAGATCGACAAGCTTTGTATCGTCATGGATGACTGGCTGAGGGACGACGTTTGCAAAAGCATAGCCCAAATCGGAATATTTCTCGGTTAACCGCAGCGTTTCGCGCCGGAGCGTGTCCGTGTTGAAAACTTCTCCTGCTTCGAGGAGGAAATCTTCTTCCAACTCGGCTCGAGAGAAAAGGAGCCCACCGGAGAAGTCGACTTTCCCCACTCGGTACTCGTCCCCTTCTTCTACTGAAAAGGTAATAAAAATGTACTTCTTGTCGGGCGAAACAGTCACTTCAGGTTTGCCGAAACGGGCGCGCACGTAGCCCAAGGTCCCGTAGTAGTAACCGAGCGTAGCGACATCGCGCTCGAACACGGCTTCGCGGTACGAACCGCCTCCCGTGATGAAAGAAAGCAAATCCCCTTCTTTCGTTTGCATAAAGCCCTTCAGCGTTGCGCTAGTGACGGCTTTATTACCGATAATATTGATTTGCTTTACTTGAACGCGGTCGTTTTCCACTGCCGTGAAAGTGACCGTAGCCTCATTCCGCTTTTGGTTTAAATCGATCGCGTACTGCACGTCGGCAAGGTAATGGCCTTTTTCCTCGTACAGTTCGTTCATCTTGGCCACAGAAAGACCGAGCTTGTGGACGTCGAGGACTTCGTATTCTTTGGACGGGATGGCTGTTTTAACTTCGTCTTTTTCTAGAGCGCTAAAGCCTTCAAAGACAATTTTCCCAATGACCGGGCGTTCACTCACCACAAAAAACAGAGTAACGCCCCCAGGGCCTTCTTCTTGCTCAACCTGCACGCTTTCAAAAAAGCCTAAGGAGAAGACGCTCCGTATGTCTTCCCGGACTAGCTCCAAAGAAAGAGCCGACCCGACTTTACTTTGGACTTTCTGTAGAATGGCCCCGGCGTCAATCTTTCGATTGCCCTCGACGGCCACTTTCGAAACGAGGACGGCAGCGCTTGCCGAAGAGACAAAGGAAAAGAAAAAGAGAAACGGCGCCACTCGCAATAAGTTGAGGAGCGAACTACGTTTCACCGGCAAAACCTCCAAACGCCGAATCCCGCGAACTCCGACTCGGAGGACCTGCGAGTAACAACAAAATGCCGAAATGATAGGATTTCGACACGCCGCGAGTCTAAGCCGATGTGGCGTCCGTTGTAAACGCAAGAGAATCATCGCAGCGTAGCCCTTCAAACCCCAAGATCGCGAACAAGCAAGCCGTTATGCAACCGCAAAGTTCGGCTAAACCTTCGGGCGAGCGCTTCATCGTGCGTCACGGATACCAGAGCAGTCCCCAACTCCCGGTGCATCGCGTGGATCAACTCAAAAACCTGGTTCCCGGTGGCAGGATCCAAGTTCCCCGTCATCTCGTCGGTGAGTAAGACTTTGGGGCCTCGGACCAAAGCCCTTGCGATCGCCACTCGTTGTTGCTCTCCCCCGGAAAGCTCCGACGGTTTGTGGTGGATTCGGGCCGCAAGCCCTACCTGCGAAAGAAGGCGCTCTGCGCCGATGCGGGCCTCACGGCGGGAGGACCCTCCAATTAAAGCTGGCATCATCACATTTTCCAAAGCGGAAAACTCGACCATCAGGTAGTGGAACTGAAACACGAAACCAAGCTCTTGGTTTCTAAAACGCGACAGCTTTGCTTCGTTAAACTGGGACACGTCTTGCCCCAAAAAAAACACGGAACCCTGGGTAGGCTTTTCCAGAGTCCCCAAAACGTGGAGCAGCGTGCTCTTGCCGCTGCCGCTTTTTCCCACAATGGCTAGGCTCTCCCCCGGCCGAACGGATACATCCACACCGCGGAGCACTTCAATGGGCGGCGCCCCTTTTTTTTTGAAAGTCTTTTTTACTTTAGAAGCGATGAGAACGGCTTGAGAATCCATTTTTAGTCGTACCTTAAACTATTGACCGGTTTTTGAGAGGCAGCGCTGAGAGCCGGAATCACGCTGAACAAAACACACAGAAAAAATCCCAGAGCCGCAATGAGCCCGACGTCGGAGCCCCTCACTCGCATCGGGAGCCGGGTCACGTTGTAAACCGTCTCGCTGAGCAGGGAAGGCTGGTAGTGCTCGATAAGCGAACATGCCGCGAGCCCCAAGGCAGTTCCCAGCCCAATCCCCACCAACCCCACGGCGGCGCCCTGCAGCACAAAGAACTGCACCACTTGGTGGTAACGCATTCCCATGGCGCGCAAAATTGCGATGTCCCGCTTGCGCTGGTGGGTGCTCATCATGAGCAGGTTGACTACATTGACAGCCGCCAGCGCCACAATGATTTGGAGGATTAAAAAAAGCAGCTGTTTCTGGTGGTTCACCGCTTTGAAAACATTTTGGTGAATATCCCACCACGCTTTCACATTCGCTCTTTTTCCAAGCGCTTCCTTCAAGAGTTCCAGAGTTGCCGGAAGTGAAGTACCGGGAGCCACTTTAACTTTATAGCGGGGTTCTAAATGGTATTTTTTGAAAATTTCATGGAGGACGTTGATGTCCACTCGCACATAGCGAAGATCGTGGTCGTAAATTCCAAACTGAGTGAGAGCGGAAACGACAAAAGGGATCACTCTGCGAGACTGCCCTTCGGCCACCATGAGATCCACAGTGTCACCCACTTTGACGTTGAGCTTTTTCGCAAGCTGCACGCCCATCCAAATCCAGTAGGGGTCTTTCGATTCCAAATCGAGCCGGGGGGGAGCCTGTAAAATTTCGGGCCAGGGAGTGACTAAGGCCGTCGTCTCGCGTTCAATCCCTTCAATCACGACACCTCCCACGCCGTTTTTGAGGATCATGCCTTGCGCAAACTCAGCCGGCGTCACTGCAGCGACTCCGGCAACACTTTGGATCGAAGCGGGGATGTTCTCGCTAACCTTGCTTTCCGTGCGGGGGATAACGAAAAGCTCGCCTGAAATCCGAGTGTAGTTTTTCTCAAACAGCTCAATAAAGCCACTCATCACAGCGAGCACTACCATAAGCTGCACGATGCCCAGCGCCACTCCCACGACCGAGATCCAAAGCGCGAAACTCAGGAGGTTGCCCTGCCTCGGCAGCAAATAGCGGTTTAAGAGAGTCCAAAGAGCCGGCATGGTCGGTAAAGTACCAGGGATACCGGGCGACCGAAAGAAGTTAGGTCGGGGCGAACCCGTTTTTCGCTTGCTTGATAGTAGCCGGGGGTGCTTGTCTCAGGACCCGATGGTCAGCAGAATGAGTTCAATGTGGCAAAGGCAGGTAAAGGCTTTCCGCATTGGCATTCTCGCAGGCTTGTTTGGTTACAGCTCGTTGAATGGTTCCTCCGGTCTTGGCCACCACCAGCCGCCCCCCGTGGACTGCCAGGGCATCCTCCTCCTCATTAGCCAGCTCGCTGCCACTGTCAGTAAAACGCCTTTTGGGAGTGAATCGGCGCTTAAAAACCTTACGGGTTCCGCCCTGCCCTCCTGGTCCTCGGACTGGATCTCTCCCATCCACGATTTAACGCGCCAACTGGAGCCCCATTTTGAGTTTGTTCGCTTCGCGGACTCCACGTTCTTGCTTCGGGTCACCCAATTGGAGCTTCAGGAAATTGGCATTCGAGACCCCAAAGCAGCCACTGCTTTTTTCGCTGGGTTTGGGAACCTGTCCAACGACAAGCAGCTTGCGTTCGTGAACGGGATCCTTTTCAGAGTGCTTTGGGAAGTGAGCAACCACTTTTCAGTCGCCGAAAACAGTCAACGCCTCAAAGCGTACGCTGACGATAACCAAGCAGTTTTCGGTTTTGTCGGTGGTCTTAAACCTTCCGACTACCACGACTTATCTCTCCGGCTCCTTTGCCACTATGGTTTTCGAGCGCAAAGTTTTTCTGAGAGGCTTGCTGTTCAGTGGTCAGGAGAAAGGTACGAGTACCCTAATGAAGTAAACGGCGACTGGATCCCTTTGCACGGCTTTTTCCTGAACCCGGTCAACGGGGCACGCCTAGTCGAGGACCGAGACTGGGTCCCCGTCCTGGACGTGTTGTTTTCGATGGGCGCACACCAAGCGGCTGAGTTTTTTGTAGCCACCCACTTAGGCACTTTGCCCGAATCGGTGCTGATAGGGATTGAAGCGATGCCCGCCCTTCCGCCGAGCACTAGAGCCGTAGTCGTTGAACGGCTCAAATCGCAGTCTGGCTCGTCCAATCTTTCCGCCGAAGAGCGGAAAAAGCTCGCGTTGATTGCCGCATCGGAATCGGAGCTAGCCATCGTCGAAACGCGGATTGCACTTCAAACCTGGGTCGACGCGCTCGCCGGAATGGGCAACACGTCCTCTTTGGTAGCTCAGCTGAAAGCGCAACTTGCCCCTTACGTGAGCGGGCTGGAAAACCAAACCTGCGGCTGGGTATTTTCCAGCGTGCAATACCTGTTGCGCCAAGCGGGGTTCGCTCCCGACAGCTGGGCTGGCCAAATAGTAGGGGGCATTTTGAGCCAGGTTTTGATCTCGGTGGCGTCTAGCACGACGCAAGCGGGGACGCTCCACGGGGTTCTAGAAGACCTGTACAGGCACTCGGTCCCGATTGCCGCCTTTGCCTCGGAACTCTCTCGGACGGGGCAAGAAGACTTAGGCGCGCTGAGGCTTCGCCAACAGGCTCTGGCTCAGCAACTCGCAAGCCTACGCGGACTCGAGCTCCTTCAAGGACATCCGCAAAACCCCTAGTTTCTTCTCGAGCACTTCTTTCCGGTTTTTGGCGCCTTCAATCACTTCGGGCGGCGCTTTGCCGACAAAACCAGGGCTAGTCAGTCGCGCGACCGCGCGATCCAGCTCTGCTTGAGTGGACTCAATTTCCTTGAGAATCCGCTTACGATCCGTTTCCTGGTCGACAAGCTGCCCTCTCGGAATGCGTATTTCGATGGTCTCAACTCCAAACGCAAGAGCGATGACCACGTCTTTTCCAGGAGTACCGCTTCCGAAAAGGAGGGTTTTTGTTTTCGCGAGCTTTTGGATGAGTCCCTCAAAAACCGACAAAGCCTGCAGCGTCTCAGGGCTAGCGTGGATGCGCACATCGATTTCCACGGCAGGGCTTAACCCGCTTTCTCCTCTCTTGGATCGAATGGCGTCTACTACCGCAATCAATCGCCCCACGCGTTCTTCGGCTTTGGCGTCATGGTGCTCTGGAGCAAAGCTCGGGTAATCGCAAGCGGAGATAGAAGCTTTCGCTTGCCGGATGGGGAGTCGCTGCCAGACTTCCTCAGTCACAAACGGCATCAGCGGGTGGAGTAACCTTAGGGCCTCTTCCAGCACCTGAACGGCGGTCGTATCGTTCGCTGCCTTTCTACTTTCGAGGTCCGATTTAATAAACTCCAGGTACCAGTCGCAATATTCCGACCACACAAACCGGTACAGCGCATTTGCCGCATCGAAAAACCGGTACTGCTCAAGCGCGGCATTCACTTCCCGCTTCGTTTCGTTGAGCCGCGACCATACCCAGCGATTGATCTCGTTCGACATGTCTGCGTTTTCTTGTGTCACCGTGCCAAAATGCATCAGGACAAACCGCGAAGCGTTCCAGATCTTCGTAACGAAATTTCGGTAGCCTTCAATACGCGCGTCCGACAAGAGCACGTCTCGCCCGTGCACTGCCATCGACGCTAAAGTAAAACGCAACGCATCGGCTCCGCATGTCTCGACGATTTCCAAGGGGTCTTTGACGTTCCCTTTGGTTTTCGACATTTTCTGGCCGTACTCATCTCGGACCATGGGGTGCAAGTAAACGGTGTGGAAGGGAAACTTTCCCGTCATCTTCTTACCGAGCATGATCATGCGCGCCACCCAAAAGAAAAGAATGTCAAAGCCCGTCTCCATGACATCGTTGGGGTAGAACGTTTTAAAGTCCGCCGTTTCTTTCGGCCAACCTAAAGTGGAAAACGGCCACAAACCGGAGCTAAACCAAGTATCTAAAACATCTTCTTCTTGTTTTAAGGCCGTGCTTTGGCACTTTTCGCAAGCTGAAGCGTCCGCAACGCTCACCGTGTGGTGACCGCAGTCGCCGCAGTACCAAACGGGAATGCGGTGGCCCCACCAAAGTTGGCGGCTAATGCACCAGGGGCGAATATTGCGCATCCACTCGAAGTAGGTTTTTTCCCATTCCTCAGGAATAATTTTAATTTCTTTGTTTTCGACAGCTTCAATCGCTGGTTTTGCAAGCTCGGCGGCGTTCACAAACCACTGGGCGCTCACTCGAGGCTCGACGATTGCGTTGCACCGATCGCAGTGGCCCACGTTGTGAAGGTTTTCCTCTTCTTTAACGAGCAGACCTTTCTCCGCGAGATCCGCCAGCACTTTTTCTCGCGCTTTCTCCCGGCTGAGTCCCTGGTAGACACCCGCCTTTTCATTGAGGACCGCACGATCATCGAACAAGGAAATCACGCCAAGCCCGTGCCGCTTACCAATCAAGTAATCGTTGGGGTCGTGGCCGGGCGTGATTTTCAGGGCGCCCGTCCCAAACTCCATTTCGACATAGTCGTCTTGAATCACAGGAATCACTCGATCCTGCAGCGGCACCAGGACGGACGCATTGCGAAAAGCTTGGTAGCGTTCGTCGCTCGGGTGGATTGCCACGGCAGTGTCGCCCAAAAGCGTTTCAGGCCGGGTCGTTGCGACCACGAGCGACTGAGACGGATCGTCGGACCGAAAATACCGAATGGACCAAAGCTTCCCCTTGACCGCCTTGGACTTCACTTCGAGATCGCTTAAAGCAGTGCGGCACCGAGGGCACCACTGGATGATAGCTTGCTCTCGGTAAATGAGGCCTTCGCGGTACAAGCGAGTAAAGCACTCTCGGACTGCGAGCGATACCGATTCATCGAGCGTGAAAGTGAGGCGGCTCCAGTCCAAGCTACAGCCCATGAGCTTAAGCTGACTCACAATGGTCGTTTGAGATTCGGCTTTCCACTGCCAAACCCGCTCGACAAATTTTTCCCGGCCCAGATCGTGCCGGTTGATCCCCTCTTTTTGGATGTGCCGCTCGACGACCATCTGGGTGGCAATCCCCGCATGATCGGTGCCGGGAAGCCAAAGCACGTTGCGCCCCTGCATCCGTTTGTGCCGCACTAGAATGTCCTCCAAAGTGCAGGTCAAAGCGTGCCCAATGTGCAAAACGCCTGTGACGTTGGGGGGCGGCAACACAATCGTATACGGGGGCTTGCGCGATTCCGGGTCGGCCTTAAAAGCGTCTAGGTCTAGCCACGCTTGGTAAAGGCGACCTTCCACTTCTTTGGCATTAAAGTGCTGAGAAAGCGTTTGTTGTTCCACGAAACTACCGCCCTTACTATTCAGGCGATCGGTAGTTCAGGAAGGTTATCTTGCCTGGTTTGATGTCGACGCCCGTCCAGCGGGTCACTTCCTTTGAAGCACCACCGGAAGCATCGACCATATCAAGCACGATGTCGCGGCGTCCAGCCGGAAGCGCAAGGCGGGCCACTTGAAGTGTCGCGGGTAAGCTTGACCAGCTACGCAAGTCTGCTTTGTCAGTCGCCCGCAGGAAAAACGTCGTGAGCGCCCCCGCAAACTCACTGTCAGAAGCTTTTGCGACCCCGGCTCCGATGGCGTACTTCGCGGCGGTCGAGGCGACTTTCTTTGCAATCATCCCGGCAAGCTTTGCGTTCAGCTCCTTGATCGCCGTTTCTTCGATATCAAACAGGGTTCGGCTAGCGCATGAAACTGTTTTATCGGCGGCGTCGCGGACGACTGCGTGGCGTTTGCGAAAGCTTCGTTTGATAAAAACAGGCACCAAGTACATTTCGGACGAAGGGACTTTTACCGGCGCCCGACCTTGCTCAACTAAAACCACTACCTCTCCAACGCCTTTGCCGAGCCTGAAATCTTTCTCATTAGGGTACGTTTTGCGAAACTCCTCTAGCTCCTGCGTTGCCTGAAGCCGGTCGGCCATTCGCAGCAGAGCTGCTCCGAGGAGCGGGGTATCCGGGTTCCACTTGCGCAGTTGGCGATAGTCCACAAACGCGCTATTCCACTCGCCTTGTGACTCGAACAAAACACCCGAAAGGTACTTCGCAAAGGCATTGCGCTCATAAGGGATTTGGCCCTCTGCAATGAGCATATCGATCTTTCGGTTGACCTTGCGAGCCTCCACGAGGGCCCCCTCGAATTGGCCGGAAAGCGCGTAGTCCATGGCTAAGTACACGTGTATTAGAAGCTTCTCGAAATCTTCGCCTTTGTAGAAAAGCGCGTCATCGTTCGTGACCACGCTGCCCACCTCTTGGGAAATGCTTGTGTGCGAGATCGAGCCAGCTTGTTTTTCGGCTTCGCGAAACGCTTTGATGGCTTCGGGGAAATTCCGCGCTGCGTGGTGGGCCGCACCCAAGTCTAGGAGGTAGAGCAATCGATCGTTGTCATTGCGCTCTACGAGCGGCTTCAGCGTTTGGGCAGCCAATTCGTATTGGCCGGCATCGTACAATCGCCTGGACTCAGCAACGCGGCCGGAATAGCCCGCGCAGCCACTGAGAAGGAGCGCGAGAGCAAGCCCGCACCTTGCTTTTCGAAAACTCAAACGGAACCTCTATTACATTCCGACGGAGCGTTTCTGGTAGAATTTGCGGATTTCTTTTTCGTCGGTCCAATCCAGAATCCCGGTTTGGATGTTTACTAAATTGAAGGTCGCTTTGTAATAAACATACTTTTTGCTACCGACTTCCTGCACCCGGTCGGTGATTTCGCCTGTCAAAAAGTAATCTGCCCCAATCTGCTTGCCGGTTTTTCGAGCCGTCGCGGCGTCGACATACCCAGACTGGTTCTGGTACTCAAGTTCTTCGGCCAAATCGGACCGCGTTTCTTTTTCAGTGAAGCGGAATTTGCCGCTTTTCACCACGGCCACGCGGATCTTGTCGGTCATGCTTTTCATGTCAATGTGCTCTTCCGAGCGATTCTTGACCAACGTTACCAGGATGACCGGCCTTTTCTTTGCCTCTTGGACCACGGGGCTGTTCGTGAGCGATTGGACCATGGTATCGGCAATCCGCCGCATGTCCCCTTCATTGAACTTATCGTCCAGCATTCGGTCTTCGGCCATATCGTCGTACTGCCCTTGCGTGAACTGGCGGCTGCCGCAAGCGGAAATGAGCAGTAGGACGGGAATGCTGATAAGAAGGGCGCGAAGCGTTGGAGTCATAGTTGCTATCCTCAGGTTAGGTTCGCGCATTAGTATATCGGAAAGACTAAAAAAAGAGCAACCCGATCCTTTTTCTTGTACCTGAAGGGGTTCTCTCGAACAGCTATTCCTTCAGTACCCGCAAAAGCGCTAAAGCACGCGCCTTTAAATGTTCGGAAAATTTACTTTCAGGGGCGCTAAGACGCTTTAAACCCGATCGGGCGGAATCGATCTCTAAGCCGCGACCTGGAGGACGGGCCGCTGAACCAGTTTGGGCTTCCTTTAAACCATTCAGGAGTAACGAATTCTCGTACTCGCCCCCCAAGCCCTGAGCCGCAAGTTCGCAGGCAAGATCGATGGCCCGGGCCCGGCTGAATTCCGCATTGGTTTGACCCGTGCTAAAGCCGCTCCCTGTCGGGGAATGATCGATTTTGGCTACACCGTACCAAGTGGGATCGGCCCCTGAGTGGAACACTTGCGTCAGGTGGTGGAGGGCCTGCCGAGACGCTTCCCGGTGGGCGGTGGAATGGAGAGCCATTTGGGCCAATGCTTCGATCAACGAAACTTCCTCGAACTTGCCCCAGTGGGCGAGCCGTTCCGTTGCAATCGTATCGATCATGTCTTTTTGTTCTTCAGGGTTTGCGGCTGAAAAAAGGAGCAGCCGCCGAGCGCCATCCGTGTGCTCGCCAAACCGCTTCACGGCCTGCAAGCGCTCCGGCGATAGCTGGGAAAAGGGGCAGTCGTTGCCTGCAAAAGACAACGAGGCCAAAGCGAAAAATCCACAAAGCACGTTGCGAACGTTCATGGCGCCATTGTAACACCCCACTGGCGACCATGGCTGGGTGCCGGAGAGCGCCTAAGTTTTTTTAGAAAAGTCGTCTCGCGTCTCCACCCTCAACCCAACCTGATTAAACAAGTTAAACTATCAGCAACATGGACTTTTTTCACCCTTGTAGCCGTCGCTGCCCAAAGGAGTTGCGCTCACACCGAGAATACATCGGGGGTTCGCAAGACTGACCTTCGTGGTATGGGCTTTGCTTCTCTCAACGTGTTTTGGGGGTAGTGCAATGGGGTCGCGTCCAACCTTGGTTTTGTTGTGGCTGAGCGTTGCCGTTGCGGCTTACTCCGAAAACGGGGCAATGAACGACTCTCACGGCCGCCCAGCCGCCCTTCCCGAACGCAAAGTAGAAGACGGTCCGGTAAGCGCCCACGAGGAAGTTTGGCAACGAGGGAACGACGACCTGCCTGAAGGGAATTTCGAAACGGCAAAGTTTCTCTTTCGGCTGACTACCCGAGATACGGGCCCCGGGAAAAAGCAACTTTGGCTAACCGTTGAAGCAACCCACTCCAATGACTTCTCTCACGCCGGCCGCGACTCGCTGAACTATGGAGTAGCAACTCGAAACGTAACCCAAATGCGGCCTTACACCGATGAAGACCGAGAAAAACGACGAGCCGTCGATAAAAAAAATTACCTTGAAGAAGTCGCTCAGGCGAAGCTTCGGTACGATCGCCGGAAAAGTGCTTTAGAAGCGCGCCTGGAAGCAGCAACCAAAGAGCTTTTAGCACTCCAGCAGGAGCTAGCTGACAGCAAGCTCGCCATTTCTGAGCACAAAGAACTTTTAGCGAAACTCGAAAAAAAACAGGAAGAAGTGTTGGTAAAGCTCCGACTCGCCCTTCGAAGTCAGGATAAAGCGGAAATAAAAACAGTTGAAAGGGAACTTCGCCCCATTACCTTGGACCTGCAAGAAGTCGAAGCCACGGAAATGCCTGAGCCAGACGAAACCAAGCTCGCGGCGGCTGCCACCTCCGAGCGCGCCTTGCGGAATGAGCTAAACGCCTTAGAACCGTTTTCTGCGCTGCCCCAACCCTCCGACAATTATGATTCCATCCAAGCGATTGGGCAGACTGAAATTGGATTTACCCCCCGCATGGCTATGTTCCAGTACAAAGATCGGGAGTTTCAAAAAAAGGTTCTGGAGAGCGGGCCAAGCTTTAGAAGAATTGCGGGCCAAACCATTCATACGGAAGTCGCGCTCGGAGAGTTTAAACTGCAGCCCACCACCACCGAAATCGTGGGGGAAGCCCGCATTTGCAACAGTATCCAAAGCATTCCCAAACACATGCTCAAGTGGCGCGCATCGGTCGAAAATGGAAACTTGAGTGGCTTTCGTTTTGAGCCTTACCAAGTAAACGGCACGCCCACCAAAGACTCGTGGCGCTTTGAAAGTGGAGTGACCATTTTGCCCGACGGGACGCGTGAAGCATCGAAGCGCGCACCCGATCAGCCCCTTCCCCAGAAAGCGAACCGGTTTAACGCAAAGCCCTAGGCCTCACTCGCGAAAGCCAAGGGGGCCGATGGGTCAAGGTGTCGAAGCCCTGTTCCGCGCCTCACCCCACAAAGGCAGGCCTCGCATTACTTTCGGATCTTTAGGCCCCAGAAGGGCGAGTAATAGCCCGTATCGAAATAAATCTGGGGCACGCAACGGAGCCCCAAGGGATCTGCCACG
>JANPJT010000291.1:0-5056 GCA_031425635.1 Pseudomonadota bacterium | reverse complement strand
CCGACAGCAAAGCGGTAAACCCTGCGGCGGCTCCGTGAGTAATGTCGGAAACTACAGTTTTTACTTCCGCTTTTGGACGTTTGGCTCGAATGACTTTTGCCGCTGTTTCGAAGGAACTTGTAGATACGTCTACAAGTGTGATTTTTTTGATTCGATTTCCTATACTGGGGCCTTCACCAACCGCAAAAAGCGGGGCCTCTAGTCCTACCACGACATAAACTAGATGGAGTTCTCGAGCCAGCCAGTTGGTCATTTGATTTCTTGCGCTCTGCATGTCAGCCCCTGACGCCATATGGTATTATTGATGCCGGATGAAAATCTTCCGGCCACTTTTGGGACTGGCGTTATTCACATTCACGGTGACGCCCTCACTCTCTTTTTCGGACGACTGCAACTACTGGTTGCGGCAAATGTCCGGCGTGTCCCGCGCGTTGATCCCCGAGTCGCTACTCGCAAGGCTTGCCCCTCTGTCGGCTAAACGCCTTTTTCGCGGCCTTAGCAGCGTGCCGGTTCGTTTAACTCCGTCGCAACTCGCGCACTTTACCCGCACATCGCTAGGCCGATGGTCCAAAGACAAGGGAGTTCCTCCGGGGGAATACCACGATGAAATATTTGAATACAGGCCTGCCGAAGCATTCCGTGAGTACACCTCGCGAATGGAACGATGCGAAGGGTGCACGGCGGGCGAAAGGCGGACGGTGCAGTTTATTCTCGCAGCCATCAACTCTTCGGTGCGCCGTCAATATTACAGCCCGTTCCGCTCCGAATCCAAAGGGTGGGGCACGCCGTACGACAGGCTATTGGGTGAGTTGACTAGAGAGGTGCCGGCCGAGGATGGAAGCCGCGAGCTGCTTCGTTGGGCCAGTGTGGGATTCTTGATTACCGCGAACAAGGAGGAACTGGGGCCGACCTACTCGAAAACCAAGCCCGTGCCTCCGTACGACATTGAATATGAAGCGTTAGGCAATCCGGACGTGGTAAACAGCAAGCCCTTCGAAGAGGCCATCCAGTTGGTCTGGCTCAATGGGAAATGGCATTCGGCAAAAGACGCCAACGTTCAGGCCGAGTGGCAAGACCGGGTGGCCAGCTTCGATCGCGCGGTCGCGCTCATGTTCGAGGGTGCCGAAAAGGGGCTAAGCGCCCAGCAGGTGGCCGCCTCGATCGCAAAATTACGGTGACTGAGTAGGCGTCGACTAGCCCAGCGTCGCGCTGCAAGCGCGAACAACGGATGTTACTAGCTCACGTAGCGGACAAACCTTTGCGGGTAAGCGCCAGCTGCCACTGGGAAACATAGCCATTTTCATTCTCATCTCCAACTGCCAAAGACCGCAGCAGGGTTTCGCTGGCATAGCCACCCAAAGCAATCTTCACCGTACCAAGCGCTTCATTTGGCTTTAACTTCGATTCGAACTTCAAATGGTCCAGGCAGATTGCATTCAATCTCTTCAAACTTAAAGACTAAAGGCGCGCCTTGTTCTCTAAGTGTGATCGCTTTTACTTTCATACCAATTCTCCGAGAGCCAGAAGCTGCCTCGCCTTACGCAACATCCTGCCATTTGAAGACTGGCTTCTTTTTTGATATCGCGCAGTCTTTCAAGAAAAGGTTAATCAAAATCTGGTAAGAAATTCCAGTTTCTGCTGCCAGCTTCTTGAAATAGATAACAGTATCCTTATCCAATCGGATCGTAATTTGCTGTTTTAAATGTTTCGCGTATGGATTCTTAACTGATTTTGAGAAGTCATATTCTTTTCTCATCTTACATACTCCTTATATAGCGCTTGTTCTTTCTTGTTTGCTTTTCTCGCAGAGATGATTCGAATCACGGAGGACGATTCGCGGTAGCAGTGGCTTACTACTAAGAGATTCAGCCGTTCGCTGAATCCCAACAAAATAAATCTATCTTCCTCAACCGAGTGATCTGGGTCATTGATCAATCGGGCATTCGAATCATAGAACGAGGTTTTTGCTTCTTCGAATGAGACCCCGTGTTTCTTCTTATTGCTGGCGTCCTTGCGCGAATCCCATTCAAAAGAGAGATGCATTACTGGATAATTATAACATAATTATCTCAGATGAAGGAGTCTTAAGAGGTCGCCTGTCCCCCAGTGTCCCCCAAAGGGGTGCACAAAAAATAGTTTCTTCTTTGATTTCAATTGGTTGGGAATACTACGGCGGAGAGGAGAGGATTCGAACCTTGCTTTTCTCAAGTATCGGAATTTCTGAAACAAATAAATAAAACCGCGAGCTTACTTGATGGCTCTCACTGAACGAAACTGCACCTATACGAACGGAAATAGCCTGGCCTGTCCCGCAGATTTCCCGCAAGATCTCGTCTGAAGTGCGGAAAGAGTTCTCTCGAACCTCGAAGGCAATAGATTATTGAAGGACCTTCTCCAGGACGTTCTTGAGGGGCCAGTGACTATACCAATCCATCGCGGCTCTCGTCCGACCCTGACTTTTGTGAAATCAACTAGTTAGGAATTGATGGGGTAGAGGATAGGAATTTAAACTAAAAACGAATAACAATCGGAGCATACTCGGTAGCGTTCACTGCAGTGAATGGACTTAACCAAAGGGTTGATCCTCCTGCCGTCCTAAGCTACAACCCCCGCCGGATGCAATTTTCTCACTTACCTCTTGTCCGGCTTTGCTTGGTGGTTGTCGCATTTCTGGCGACGGGCACCTCTGCGGCAGCCGTATATCCCTCCACTCGAGCCGCCACGTGTGCGACTTTTCTTACGGAATCGCTTTATCGGGAGCAGTCGACTACGCTCGCAATTAAGGACTTCCGAGAGCTCCACAGTCGGCTCGGACATCGAGGATTGCGAAATAATGGACGTGCCCCAGTCGCGCTTGCACACGGCGACAGAAATCCCATCACGGTACGAAGGGCTCGGGGACGATTGGAAACCATTCGAAAGGATTTTAGCTCGGGGCACTTATGGGCGGAGGAAAACGGTGTCACTGTTCGAGGGGTGGAAATCGTTGGTAGAGATTCGATCGAATATTTTCTTCGACTGCTTCAGACGACGCGCGAATGCATGAACCAGCAGCAGGTGTTCAAAGATTTAGCCGTGCACGCTAGCCTTCTTTTGCAAAGTATATACTGGGCAGACGTCGCCATTTTAACGCTCTCGCCGCCGGGCGATCCCACGGTAAAAATGTTGATGCCTTGGAGTAGCTTCATCCCTTTTTGTCTCTATGGCCCATTCAACGTTTACGATGGCGTAAAGCTGTTCTGGAAATTTGATCGGACTTTCGACGCCAATATCGTCGAACTTCAAACGCGGTTGGACTCTGGTACGGAAAAAGACTGGTACTACTTCGGCGATACCGTACGCCTGAGTGGAGATGTTGTGAACGGTGAGGTGGTCAATTTTCAAGCGTTAGATCGTCACGATGCTACAGACTTGACGGCGGCATTCTTTCAATGGACGGCCCGGTTGGGTTCATGGGCTGCAAAAAGTGAAGCCCCCAGGACTTTCCTCCTGAGCATCGACGTCGTGCTCTGGCCTGGGCCTACACCACGATTGGCCCTACTCATCCGAACCTATCCAAAACCGCCGACCTATCCCGTGCAGGTGCGCAGACAAATGTTCGCTCCGTTACCCGTTCGTGTGCCGGCAACGCCAGGGGCGCAGCCTTAGCCCAGGAAGATTGGCTTGTTTTGAACGATCTAACTTTTTGGGGATTGCGCGAGGGTCTCCCGTTTAGTGTATCGCCATCTCTGGTTGCTTTCCGGACCGATCGGACATGCGGAAGGAAAAAAATACAAACAGGGGAACAAATCCGCTCCTCCGAATTAGATGCAGTAATCATTTTCATATGCATACTGCAGAATTCAATTCGCGTAGCGAATTGAATGGCGGAGAGGAGAGGGATATAACTTGCGATTTTACAAATCTCCGAAACTAAACGGTGAACTAGAAATAACAAGGAGTTGCTCGTAAGCGTTCACTCTACGCGGTTGCTCCTCTTACTACGGATTTGCTCTCACCTGTCCCCCCGGGGGACGGGTTCAAATAACGGGGGACACATTTCTCCTTTGGCTAGTGGAACATCTGGCTCTCTCATGCTATTCACATCGCAACAACTATGGCTACCTATGTTCTTATTCATGGCTCCTGGTAAGGAGCGTGGTGCTGGGCGCCTCTCGAGAAAGAGTTGCGGGCGTTAGGCCATGTCACGAAGTCTTCTGATTTACCCGGGCATGGCTCTGACCCGACGCCACCTAAAGAGATCTCCTTTCAGACCTATATGGATTCCCTCATTCCGTTACTGATTGCGGAGTCTGGACCAGTGGCGTTGGATGGGCACAGCTTTGGGGCGGTAATTGCCCAATCGCGAGGAGAGCGATTTCCTGATAAGGATAGCCAGCTAATATTCATCGCTGGGAATGTGGTTTCCTCCGGATGCTCGCTTAAAAATGTTGTTGTGAGAGACTCTAAGTCATTGCTTGGACCCGAGGCTCGAATGAATGACGGTCTGGTTTGCAAAATTAGGAAGGATGCTGCGATCCCTGCGCTCTTTAAGTGTTGCACGGCGGAGGTTGGTGAAGCGGCCGCTGCTAGGCTATGCCCTGAACCTGTTGCCCCGTGGGACAAGAGAGTCTTCTAAGGATCTGCGGGTTATTCGAAAATTCAGAAGTTTTGCGTTTAATGTACCAAGGACCTAGCTGTGACTCCTATGCAACAGCAACACCTTCGAAATACAATTGATTGCGACTTTGTCTGCTTTGTAGACGCCGATCACTCGCCATTTCTCTCCTACCCGATTGAGTTAGCAGATGTACTCGATGCTGCTCAGAAAACTGGCAGCACCTTTAGTTCATACTGGAAGCAAGGTGATGGGCAGCACCTCTAAGCGACATCTTGCCAATTGAATTTGGAGGACTCCACAAAAGGCAGTGTCCTATCCCGAAATCCAAATCGAAGTGCCTCAAGCGTGGGCAAGTACTTACGCTGCTAACGTCACGCCCTTACTAACCGCCGGCCGGGTTGTGCCCTATTTGGACGAGAAAACGGGGAAGATGGTGGGCTTCAGAGTGATGCACAC
>JANPJT010000290.1:0-19783 GCA_031425635.1 Pseudomonadota bacterium | reverse complement strand
TTACCATGATCAAGGACCTGCCGAACGGCTTCCTCCTTGAATTCATTAGTGTATTGCTGTCGGGACACGGTTCACTCCTTAGCACCGGTGCTTTTAACACCTATGCTTATCTGTGTGTCCACTTTTCTGAGGAGGTACAAGGCGCGAAGCGCCGAAGCAACCTTTGAGCGGTGAAAAGCGGGCAAGAGAGTTTCGTCTACAACCTGGGTGTCAGGTTGCTTCACCCTTCGGGTTCGCAATGACGTACTCGGTCTTCGGGTTCGCAATGACGGAAACGGTCGCGAGTTCGGAATGACGGACTCGGTCGCAGGTTCCCAATCACGGACATGGCTTGGTTCGCTAAGACTTTGGAAAAATAGCGAACTTTTTCTTCGATGCGGGCGAAGCTTGGAACCGGTAATAGGCGACTCCAATGAACGCGAGCTGCAGGAGCGTGTAGCCGATGACGTATTCGGTGCCGCCCGAGCCGAAGCCGTACGAATGGAGCCCAGCGCCCAAAACAAAATTCACTCCATACCAGGCCATCAGCACTCCCAGGAAAGAGAGAACGGTGAACGCTGCAAAGCCGAATACTTGCAGCAACCCACTAAACCGGCCGTGCAAGACCGCAAGGTATAAAAGCAGCGCAATCAACGCCCAGACTTCTTTCGGATCCCAACCCCAGAACCTGCCCCAGGAATAATCGGCCCACACGCCTCCTAAGATCGTCCCTGCAGCGAGTAGAACAACCCCGATCTGCATGGCCCGGTACATATAGAGAGACGAAAACTGGATCACCGAAGTTTTGGTCGGATTGAAGATAAAATGCCCGAGCACTACGTTGCCAAGGCACAACGAAAGGGCAAACGCTGCGTAGCTCAACGTGATCGTCAACACGTGGATCGTGAGCCAGAAATTACTTCTTAAAACCGGTTCGAGCGGCTGGATGCTAGGATCCAGAACGGAGGGCAACGTATCCGCTAGAACCAACGCGACCACGGCAAAAACCGCGGACGAAGCGAGGATGATCGCTTTTTTGTAGGACCACCCAATGAGCAACGCAAACAGCACGCAGCCCCAGCTCACCCAGATGACCGACTCATACATATTGGTCACGGGTGGGCGTCCCGATACCAGCATCCTTAAAATGAACCCGAAAGTATTGACCGCAAAACCGGCCGAAAACAATCCCACGCCTACCCACTGAAAAGGCTTGCTCTGGGTGACCAAAAAGACAGTGAGCGAGACGAGCGATACTAAGTATAGAATCCATGACCAACGAAACGGCCTAAAATCATTGTAAAATTTTTCTCGCTTCAGGCTGGCAGCGCTGGGGTAGCCTTTTGCCCCCAAACTTACGGCTAGGAAAGTGCCTAATTCGCTGGATGCATTTTTCCAGTCGTCGTTTTTGCGTTCTTTGAACGCGTCGAGAAGCGCCGCAACGCGCTTTCGCAATTCCACCAGCTGTTCGGGAGTGTAGGCTTGAGTCGCCGATTGGTCTGTCAAAGACGCAAGCGACAACCACGCGCCGTCAATCCCCTCGGGGCTTGGCAGGATAGCCATGGTCTGGCCCGATATGGTGGCGTCCAGCAATGCACGCTGGTTTTGTACTTGGAGCGCTTTTTTGTCGATTTCGGTTAAGTCTTCTTTCCGGTTCTGTTTCTGCATCGCCTCGCGCACACTCGCCTTGAGCAAAGTGTTTTGCCGTAGCTCGGCAGGCGAGAAAAACTGCCTTTCGGGATCCAAGCCCAAAAGTTTCTTCAAAGGCTGGTACCCAATCTTTAAAAAAGGTTCGTCTTCCCAGCCATTGTCCGACTCGATCAACCAACCAAAGACCACTTCGGTCGGGCTCATCCCCTTCCAGGCCGTTTTACCCGTAATGAACTGCAACGTTTCTCTAGCAAAAGTGTCCAACGGCTTGACTCGGCCACGATCTTGGACGGCAAAGAGGGAAGCGGCGGACCAGTCAAAGTCAGCGCGCGGTTTAGGCGCTTCGCCGGCCCAAAGGAACCCGCTCATCGAAAACAGAAACGCCGATCGAATGAAAAGTTGTCTCGTCATTTTTTCCCTTTTCCAAGAACGATGGCCCAATAATGTGGGTTCATATAGAACATGAGCAAAATACCTAGAGTCATCACAATGCTTCCCAAGTACTTGATCCAACGGCCCGGGTCTTGATTCACTGAAAAAACACTCAGTGGCGGAGCTCCCTCGTTCATTTGGTAGCTTGCCTGGTACAAAGTGAATCCGGAATAGTGCAGAGGCTCGTTCATGCTGATGAGCGCTTCGGGAGCCTTCTCGCCGCCTTTAAAATGCGCCGGATCCTCCACTCGGACTTCGCTTTCGTAAGTAGCCGCTTTCGTCGTTCCGGGATCCGTTCCCATTTTGAACTTCTTCAAGAAAACTTGGAAAGGGAGCTTCAAACGTTCCTTCTGGAAACGGAGCTCCAATGTTTTTTCTCCCAAAGCAATCGGGATAGTAGATCCTTCAATCAGCCAATGCCGGTCGGCGCTCGATGGCTCTCGGCCAGGGCGACTGTGCACGACTTCAATCGCTGCCGGGAATGTCTCAGCACCGCGCAGCCGCTCAACGTATTCGGGCTTTTCGTACTGGACTGCCGCCGGAATCCATTCCAACACACGAAACTGCAAATCCATCCAGCCAGTGGGAATGGCTTTACCCACTTCTGCTTCGCCCTGTCCGAACTTCTTTGCCTCGGTTGCGCCCGTGATGCGGTACAGGAGCTTTGAGTTGTCGGCACTCTGCGCAAAAAAGAGACGTCCTCGGATAGAAGGGGCGTTTGCTTCATTTTTTTCCGCCGAAATCATCTGTAACTTTGCGCCGATTTCCGCTTCTCCCGGTTTTCGTTCCTTCGAATGCAGCGTGGCAAAGCTCGGAAAATTCGCAAAAAGAGTGTGCTTTTCGGGGCGAGCGTTGCCCTCGCGGAGCCGGACCTGGACCGTTGGGTTGACGGGGTCCGACCCCTTATTCACGAGCTGGTTTTTTTCCACTACGGCGTAGGGCATGTACCGCTCAACAAATAGTTCCAACCCTGACACGCCCAAAGGGGCCCACTTGCGGAGCGCGTCTTCAATCGACACTCGGTATTCTTTCCCTCGGAAAGCCACTTGGATAAGGCCTACGGAACGCGAGATCTTTTGAGGTGAGCCAAGAAAAAATCGCTTCTCGTCTTTCGAGCTCCACATTTTGGCGAGGCTTAGAACGGCAGGCCCCAAATTAAGTTCCCGACCCCCTTCGACTTGGTCGGCAAAGATCCATTCGTCGATAGAAAACCGGTCGTTGAATAACTCCACTCGGACTGCGGGAACCCCGACACCAGAAGGAGAACTGGCAACGACCCGTTTTACTTTTGCGCGGGGGTAAATTTTCTCGACCGTGAGCTTTTCGTCGCCTGGCAAAAGCACGTCTAAGAGCATTCCCTCTGACTTCAAGGCCCCTTCTTTCACGGGGAAGGACTGGCTTTTGCGCTCTTCCGGATCCCCCAGCACGAGCTCCAGCTTATTTAAAATTACTTCGGAATCTTGAGTGCCTTCGACGACGGGAAGGTTTCCATCCACTCCAAATTGCATCGTGACCCAAGAACCAAGGAGCAGGAGGAGAATTCCCGAGTGCGTGATCACAAAACCCGTTTGGTGCTTTTTCCAAGGGTACCTGGAAAGCGCCGCACAAAGAACATTGAGTCCTAAAAGAAACAGCACACCATAAAACCACAGCTGGCCATACACGAGCTCATGGGCTCCGCGCATCCCGTAAAGGGACTCCAAAACCGTCGCCACAGCAAGGACACCAGCGAGCAAAAGGATGCTAAAAACGGCTAGCCGCAACGAGGAAAAAAAACGGAATGCAGGGTTTTTCTGCCAACTCTTCATAAATTTCTCAAAACGTTCGGTCCCTATCGAGAAATCGTTATTTCAACGCCATCCGCAGAAAGCGGGTCGGTCGAATCCCAAAAGGGGCGAGCCACAAAAGCAAGCCCGCGAGCTTCGGCGGGGTTCAAGGGGCTACCCACCAAAGATACTAGTGTACTCGCCGTTCGGCCATCGCGCACGCACTTCAAAGGCAGCACTGCGTTTTGCCATTGCCCTCGGACGCTCACAGGAAGGAGCTTTCGGTTCACTTGCCCATACGTAAAAATCCGCTCGACCACTTCTTGGCCCGGGTAGCACCCTTTGTTTCTATCGACTGCAAGCGCTAAATTCGCTTCTAAAACCATTACGGTAGAATCAATTTCCAAACCGACGCGGGGCATCCCGTAAGCAGTGCGAAGAAAATTATAGAGCGTAGAATCCAGCGACGCCTTGAAAGCGGCACCCGATGGAAGCAACTGCCAGCGAAGGCCGGGAATCCAAGGATCTTTCCACGCGGCGTCCGTCTCATTGAGCGGTCCTTCCCCAAAAAATCCCGCTACGGAGTATTTCGCCGAAATATCGGCAAAACGAAGGTCCTCAGAAAAATGGAATTTTTCCAAATGCTCCAGCACTTGGGCAACATTGGCTTTCGGTAAGATGTATTCAAAGCCTCCAGGCCTTGAACGAAAGAAACCGAAGGCCACCACCCCACTTTTGCCTGTAAGTAACGCGCCTACCCTCACCGAGGAAGGGTCCCAGTTTTTAAAGTTCAAAGTGGAGAGACGGTTTAGAAAGTCAGCCGCGTCGGGCCCCTGGAGCTCAATCACTCCCCAGTCTGAAAAATCAAAAGTGCCACTGGTGGCTAACGCGCTTTCCGGCATGCGGGGCACTCGCAAAGTTTACGCAAAGAATCAAACGTATAAAACCCCGTATCGTGGCCGTCGGACCACACGATCCGAAAGGCGTAGCGACCCACCGGCTCAATCCGGCGTGGCTTGATGTCTTCTGGGACTTTGGAATCATCGAGGATTTTTTCCCGCGACCACTCGTCGACGCAGTTGGCGCAGTGGCAATTCAAACGAACGTTCCGCACTCGGTAGAACGAGTTATGGCCGTCACTCCATACTATGCCCATCGTGGCAGGCCCAAGTTGTTTAATGGCGGTAGGTGTCGCTTCCATTTTACTGCCAATCCAAAGTCAGCGACCGGAACTCGGCGCCCACGGCACCTGCGAGTTGCCCGTCAACGGCGTCTGCAATCTGGTTCATTGCCACCGAAACCGGAGAGCTCGGGTTGAGTTCCACCATCGGCCGCCCCGAGTCGCCGCTTTGCACGACTTGCGAGTCCAGCGGCACCGAGCCCAAAAACGGCACGCCAAACTGCTCCGCAAACTTAGCTCCACCGCCTGTTCCAAAAACCGTCCCTGACATATTCTCGACGATACCGAGGATCGGCACTTTGACGCTTTGGAACATCATCAAACCTTTGCGCGCGTCGGAGATACTCACTGCTTGGGGGGTTGTGACGACAATGGCGCCGGCAAGCGGCGCGTTTTGGCTAATCGTCAGCTGGGCGTCTCCCGTTCCAGGGGGCATATCGATCAGCAAGTAATCGAGTTCCCCCCACTCGACCTGGGTCAAAAACTGAGTCAAGGCGCCGTGGACCATGGGGCCCCGCCACACCACCGGCTGATCGTCCGGTATCAGAAACCCAATCGACATGACTTTGATTCCGTTGCGCTCCAGCGGCGTGACGTGAGTATCCGTGGAGCCAGGCCTGTCGCTCAGCCCCATCATGAGGGGGATGCTAGGCCCATAGATGTCGGCGTCCAATAGCCCGACTTTGAACCCACGTTTAGAAAGGGCAACCGCAAGATTCACAGTAACGGTGCTTTTGCCTACGCCGCCTTTGCCGCTTGCTACGGCAACCAGGTTTCGGACGGTGGGCATCGAAATGCGACTAGACGCCATGGATAGACCTCAATTCTCAGGAGACAGAATTAGCCTGGCGGCTCACAAAAGGCAAACCTAGGGTTGAGCCAGTTCCCGCGGTTGTGCTAGTTAAGAGGGCGGTGGGGGAAAAATTGAGATCCAAAGGCGCGCTTCTTTCTTTGTTGATTGCAGGGTTCTTTTCTCTGGCGTTGCGTGCCTCGCCTACCACCATTGCCTGCGTTGACTGTTATAGCTCGGCATCGCTCTACCCCGCCGTGTTGGAACGCCTCGTCGCGCTGGGGCTAGTGACCAAAGAACAGGCCGATAAAGTGCGGTGGGTGCTTGTGCAAACGCACCCGTACTCGGAAGACCAAGAGAAGTATGTGTCCCACTTTCCTCCCGGAAGCGTCCGCCTAAGTTTTGATGGAACAAAAAAATCCTGGCAAATCGCAGCAGCCGAGGCGCTCCGTCGGGAGGGAGTGCAGGCTGTCATCGGAGGGATGGACGAAGGGAGCTTCCAAAGCCCTTTGCTTTCGGCCGAACTGGGGTTGCCGCATAACCCGGTGGATACCCGCGACCTTCGAAAGCAGAAAAAACTCCAGATGGAAGCCGTGGGAGACTACGGAATCCCCACCAAGCCGCTCGAGGATGTGGAAGCGGTTTTAAAATGGATTGAAACTTTCCCCCACGACGAAATCGTTGTGAAATTCAACGACGGCGTCTCGGGCGTCGGGATGGAATACTTCTCAAAAAACGACCGCGAGCTCAAAGCGAAGCTGCTGGCGAAACAAGCCGGCCCTAAAATCGGCCCCTTCGGAAAGGAAGATTTTTTTATCGTCCAACCTCGGATTCGAGGGCGCAAGTTTTTCATTAATACCTACACTTTCGAAGGGAAGGCCGTCGTCACGGGGCTTTCTGAGTACTTCATGATCGACTGGAACGGGACATCGCTGTACTTCATTGACCCATTTTTGCCTTTGGATTCGGCGTTGGCAAAAGCGCTAGAGCCACTCGCGGCAGAGTTCAATAGCCGCTTAGATGCGGTGCTCGGAGCGGCTCACATCGAGATCATCCAAGATGCGCTCACGGGAAAGTACTACTTGTTGGAAAACAACGTTCGCATCGCCGGGGCGGGAGTGCCGGCACTTGAGGCCGATGGGTTCGAGCTGGGGCAAATGGAACTCCACTTGCTTTCCATCCTCAACCCCGAAAAGCTCAGAGAGCTTTTGGCGACCTACCCCAGAAAAAGGGTGTCTGGCGGCCTGATTGCGGTCGTCCCCAGCGCTTATGACGGGACTCTTTCTGCAGAAGGAGTAAGAAAAATCCAGAGCTTGCCCTCCTACTTTCTCCCGGGTCCCCAGTACGCACTCCGCCCGGGGAAACGGGTTTACAAAACAAAGGATCAGAGCACCGCCGAGTTGATCCACTTCAGAGGGGGTCGGGCACAAATCCGGCAGGGGGTGGAAAGCATCGTGGAGCTCGTCAAGAGCGGCAGTTTGGTGACACCCCTCGATGGGCAAGTTCCCTGTAGTTCCCTTTTGGCTTCCCTAGGAAGCGTTTTAGAAGAATCCATCCGATCGATGGACTGGGAAGTGCTGCCTCCCTAAACTGTGTCGCGTCTCGCGATAGAGTTTATCCTAAGCGAAGAGGATCTGTCGCCAGAATGAAACCCCTCTAAGGCTCGGCAAGCTCGGGGATTCCTTCGCCAGAACGGACCCGGCTAGCTTCCTGGAGTTTTTCCTGCAGGGATCGCATCTCGACCTTCAGTTTGGGCAAAGTCGTGTCTTTTTCCGCGAGGTTTCGAAGCGCTGGTACAATCATCGAATGGGGTTTTTGGAGCACTAAAGACACAGCTCCTTGGACTTGGCTTCTGACAGAAGGCGGCAGAATCTCGGTTGCGGCTTTGCCTTTATCTAAAACGGCGTACGAAAGAAAGCCTAGCCCAAAGCTGAATACGAGAGCGAAGAGTCGCAGCATTCGGTAAGTATCCCACTTGAAAAGCGGAGCGCTTTACTTGCGCTTCGACGTTTTTGATTTGGCGTCCAGCAAGTCTACCGCTTGCTGCTGAGAGGCTTGGAATTTGCGGCCCGTGCGGTGCCCCCACGCATAGCTGACACCAACTAGCGAAATGGCAAGAACGACTGCAATCATCCACCGTAAAGAACGCGCCCGACGCACGCGCGACGGTGCCGCTAGTGGAGTCGCAGCTTTGAGGAGCACTTCGTCGTCTAAAAACTTCAAGATCCCTTCTTCCGGACGGCTTGAGATCTCAGGGCCCAAGTACGATTCCAGCGCCACAATCAAGCTTCGCGCGCCGTCGAAGCGCGCGGCCGGGTCCTGTTTCAAACACCGAGAAACAAAACGGTCCAGCTCCGACGGTACTTTCGCATTCATTTTGCGGGCGGGAATAAAAGAGACTTCCCGGATGCTTTGAAAAACGGTGTTGCCCCCTTCCGCTTTGAAAGGGCGGCTTCCCGTCAACATTTCGTAGAAGGTGATCCCTAGCAAAAAAAGATCCGACTGCGGCGTGATGACATCGCCCAAAACTTGTTCCGGCGAAAGGTAGCTCGGCGATCCCACCATCATCCCAGGCCGGGTCAGCGTCGTATTTCCCAGCTCAAGGACGATCCCAAAATCCATGAGTTTCACTCCGCCATGGGTCGAAATACGGATATTCGAGGGCTTGATATCTCGGTGGATTAGCCCGTTGGCGTGGATGTGCGCCAACCCGCGCGCGACCCCCAAAATAACGGCCGCGGCAAAATCGGGAGGGAGGCTTCCTAGTTTTTCAATGACGGTGGAGAGATCGAGACCCTCGATGTGCTCCATGAGAATGAAAGCTTCTCCTGGCGCTTCCACGTAGTCGTAAACATGCGCAATATTTTGGTGCAGGACGCTCGCTAACGCCCGAGCTTCTCGCCGGAAGCGTTCCAACGTTTCAGGGTTTTGTAAGAGCTCGTCTTTGAGGCGCTTTACCACCAAATAACGGCCCAGCGACGGCTGGAAAGCGCGGAAAACTAAAGACATCCCGCCGGTCGCAATGAGCTTGATCTGCTCAAGGGAACTGCGGAGCTTCTTGCCTAGTTCAGGATCCAAAGCCTCTGTAGTCTGTTTTTCATTCATGGCGGCAACCACACTATCGGCTGAAAAGGAAAACGGCCTGACACCGCAAGGCGTCAAGCCGTTTTCAAAAACCTCGCCGCCTTCCGAAGAAAGCGGCGGGTGAGAGAGGAGTAGTGATAACCGTGGCACCAGCTCCTTGCCAGAACCACGACTGCTGCCCTTAGCAGTTCTTTGTCCCTTCAGCGCATAAAGCCCGAAAGGAAATCGAACGGTGCCCCCCAGCACCTAAACAAACTTACTTGCCTTGCGATGCGCGGACCGAAGCGGCGCTAAGCCATAAGACTTTCTGGTTCCCGAAGTCGGGAGTCTCCGTGACTCTGGCGACTTGCCGACCTTCGCTTTGCGATAAACGCCCCCCTCGGAGAGGAGACAGAACCACCAAGGCGGCAAGCGTCCCAAGGATCATCGCTTTATGGACCGCTCCCAGCGCTCTGCGCAGCTTTCGTTCGTTAAAACCTAATTGGCTCAGCATTTTTGAACCCCCACACCGCGACCGAAGTCGCTTCCGGAACAAGGAGAGTGCAAGTTGTGCCAGCATTCCCTCAACGCACCCCCTCCATAAGACCTAACTATTTGGTTTCATACGGTTTTATCGACCTCTTACCACCCCAAAAACCGGGCAGTCTAAGCTTTAGACAGCTGTCGATTTGTTAGTCACTTTGCGCAATTTGTCGTACAATTAATAAAACTCATTCATGTTTAGATAACTCCGATAAGTACATCGCGGCAAACCTGCCACGGAGATAAGTGAACTTTGAAAATGACTTTTCGAAACATTGCCCTGGTACTGGTCTCGGCTCAACTTTCGGCTCATGCTTACGGCGACTCCGTTTACGATTGCCTGCAGCAGCCAGAACAGGGGCCAGCCCAACCCCGGCTTTCGTGTAGCGATTTAGAGGCAGAAAAAGCCTTCCAAGGCATTCAAGCGCTTTTCGCTAAGAACAAAAGCGCTGAAGCGCTCCAATTGCTCGAGACGCTAGTTGCCGCCAAACCTTTCAGCACGCAGTACCGAATTGCTCTCATCGAAAAGCGGGTCGAGCTCCCCGAAATGACCGGGGTTGAAAACCACATCACAGCCCTTGCGCAGCTTAACCCAAATTCTCAAGAAGCACTGGTTGCCATTGCAAACGCGTTTGAAAAACTGGGCAAGTACGACGACGCAATCGGTTTGATCTCGACCCACTTAGAGACCCACCCGTGGGAACACGAACTCCGCCGAATTCGAGCTCGTTTTCTTGAAAAGCGAGAAAAATGGCAGCAAGCTCAGTCAGATTGGCTGATCCTCGAAAAGACAAAAATCCCCAGCGAGGAAAAAATCCAGCGCCTCCGAAACTACTTAAAGGTAAAACTTTTTACCTCTGTCATCGAAGAACTAGAGCCATTCTCCCTCGAGAAACAGGGTTTTAATCACGCTCTAGCCGACACCCTCGCCCAGGCCTATTTTGGGGTTGAACGCTTCGCCGACGCCCAGACAATCTGGAGAGCGATCCTGAAAACCCATCCCGAAAGTGTCGACGCTCGCATCTGGTTAGGCAAAGCACTGGTAGAGCAGAAACAGTACGAAGAAGCAGTCAATCAATTCTCCCGAGTCATCATTTCCCACGAAGGCCACCCCAGTGCCATTTACCAGCTCTCTCGAGTCCGTATCCTCCAAGAGCGGTTCGACCTGGCGGGCCAAGCCCTCGCCCAACTGAGCAACAGCGACTCAAGCAATACTTGGAGCGTGCGCGCCCAAGCGCAGCTCATGCACCGGATCGGACAGGCGTCGATTGCCCAGTCGCTTCTAAAAACGAAACAACTGGAACCCGCAAGTTTGGGCCCCGAAGAGGAAAAAACTGGTAGCCCACGCGTTATCACCTCTGCGCTTCAAAACCCGTGCATGCAGCATTTAGTTCATAAAGGCGAAACTCTTGAGTCGATTTCGCTCCACTACTTCAAAGAGCGCTCGGCATGGCGCATCCTTCTCGGGCTGAATACCAAATTAGTGAATGACCCGCACAAAATCAGAGAGGGGACCACCCTATGGATTCCTCAAAACCGGGAGATTGCCCAATGCGGAGAGTAATCTTAAGCGCAATCCTCGGCTTCGCAGGGTCTACGTATGCAGTTTCACCAGAGCAAATCCTGGGGGCTGAGGAACCAAACCAAACCTTGTCTTCCGAAGCGGAGTTAAAGGGTGCTCCTGCGGCAACAGTCCCAGAGCTAAGCTTGAAAACGGCGAAAAGAGAAAAGGATTTGGCGGTCACCTTCAAGGGAGGCGTGAGCGTTCGTAACTACAACCTTTCTAGCTCGACGTTAAATGCCTTTTTCCCGTCAGGTATTGGCTACCAGATTGGGCTTGGGGTGGAGAGAGAATTGAGCGACGCTAGCAGCCTAGACTTTGACTTTGATTATTTTAGCAGCCGATTTGCTAATATCGCGAGCCTAAGCCCTTCCTCGTTTACAATCACTGCTTGGAATACTTCGGTTGACTACTCTTTTCTCCTTGCGGAAACGTCAGCGCGCTCCTGGTGGCTTTCGCTGGGTTACCAAATGAACAAGCGTGGAGGAGCAAACGCTTCCCCTGTCCCCCCCATGACCGACTTGTGGTTCCACGGGCCGCGCCTTGGGTTTAAGTACCGGGGGCCTAAGCTGTTTGGGGACTTAGGCTTAAACTTTTCGTCGCACCTGATGGTCCCGTGGTTCTTTCAAGAGGACATTCAGACGACAGGGTTTTTCAAATTTGGCTTGAGCTCGAGCACTGTTTTAGACTTGCGGTATGAGCTCAGGGAAGCCGCAACACTCACTCTCGGCTTGAGGTTGAACGTGGACTATCGAAACTATTTTGGAACAGGTACGCGCGGCGCTACCGGCGCACAAGAGTTTGAATGGGTCCTAACCGTTCCGGTGTCGTTACAAATACGCTTTTAAGGTGAATAGGTGAAACCATGAAAACGATAGCTGCTATCCTACTGCTTTTAGCCGTTTCTTCGTGTGGGAACCCGAGTTTATCGGGGGTCACCCAAACGACGGTGTATGAAACGGTCCGAGTCTTTATGGACAACACGGGCGTCACGATGACGGCTGCACCCGCGATCGGCGCCGAGCCAGCAAACAACGTATCGCGCATGTACATCGACCTCACGGACTATGCATCGGCGCGCGCTCAATTCATTTCCAGTTTGGCCTCTGCATTAATCAGCTGCCGGATTGAATATTCATTGGACGACGGTTCGACTTGGAACACTTTGGTTTCGAACTTCGCGGCGTCCGCCGTGGCTAGCACGGCCAACAAAAGCCCCTTTGAAACCATTCCGACCGCGGCCCGCACCGACGTTTTAATCCGCGCCGTCATTTCCGGCAACGGGGCCTTAAACCCCATCATCCGTTATATTTCGTTGGACCTGCGAGGAAGCTAACATCATTTGAGCAAAACGCTTTGCTCCGCGCTTTGGCCTTACACGCCCAGCCTCTGAAGTATGCCGTGTAAGGTCGTAGGCGAAATCTTTAGTCGCCGTGCCGCATCTGATTTCGACTTCGCGGTCTTCAGAACTTCCAAAATATAATCCTTCTCCGTTGCCTCCAGCTGGTGCTTTAGGTCCTGGTAAGTTTGCGTGGTGGCAGCAGGGCGCGAGCGAAAAAACTTCGGATCCAATTGCTCCGGAGCAATGCGGGAATGGGGCGAATCTGTCAGCACGTGGTAAACGGTATTATCCAGTTCACGGACATTGCCCGGCCAATCGTACTGTTCCAAGTACTTGAGAGTGCGAAGCAAGAACCGCTTTGATTGCCCGGTCTCTTTCTCAAACCTTTCACAGAAGTGATTCACCAGAGGAGCAATGTCTTCCCGACGCTCTCTCAACGGGGGGATTTGAATGGTCAGCACGCTAATGCGGTGGAATAAATCGAGCAGAAACTCGCCTTTTTCGCAGCGCTCTTCGAGATCCGGCTTTGCAGCGCACACAAGGCGAAATTGGACCTGTCTTTCATGGGCGCTGCCCACGCGCCGCACCGATTTTTCCTGTATCGCCCGCAGCAGTTTCGCTTGGGCATCGAGGCCAAGCTGGTGGATCTCGTCTAAAAAAATCGTGCCACCATTTGCTGACTCAAAAATACCCTTTTTTTCCTGAATGGCCCCCGTGAAGGCCCCCTTTTCATAGCCGAAAAGCTCCGACTCCAATAAATCGGTACTGCCTCGGTACGCCGCACAGTTCACGGCTAAAAACGCTGAATCAGCCGAAGCACGGAGCCCTCGGGCGACTAATTCCTTCCCGGTTCCCGTATCGCCCAAAATCAGAACGTTTTGCCCGACGCTTCGGTACCTAGCCACCTTTGAAGCCACGGACTTGAGGGCGCTCGATTGGCCTACCATTTTAACTTCGGCTAGCGACGCATCCTCGATCGAAGGCGGGACCACACCAAAAGTTTCCTCATACTTTCGGCACCAGTTGGCGACTGCCTCCAAAAGTTCCTCTACCGGCCTGCCCTTTTGGAGAAAGCCAACGGCCCCGGCTTGCCAGCTTAAGTGAAGGGCGTCCCGCGAACAATCGCCGGAGTAAATCAGCACGTAAATGTCCGGGTTCAAAGTATGCAGAGCTAACAGGGAGTTGCACCCGTCCATTTGGCCCATGCGGTAGTCCAGAACCACCAAAGCGTAAGCCGACGGCTGGGCTTTCACCAGCTCCACCGCGCGCTCACCGCTGTCGGCAATGTCCACCTGGTACCCTACTCCCTCTAAAAGGAGCTGGGTGGTTCGCAGAAACGCGGAGTCATCATCGACGAGCAAAAGGCGAAAAACCATAGCGCGTTGGTTAGCAGAAATGCCGCAAAGAAGCACCGTTTTACATACGAAAAGACGTAAGAAATGGATTTAATGATGACGATTTTTCGTAAGTACTTAAAAATATGTTGTATTTAAATTTGGGGTTTTTACGGCGTTACGTAAGAAGCTATCAAATCCCGTTGCAAATATGCTATAAGCGGCGCTCGAGCAGCCTGAAAAAGATCAACTTTTGGTTAATTCCTCTCGGCACCAACCTTGCACTAAAGCTGCAGAGCAAATCCAATACGAGGGATCGTTTTGAAAAATCAGTTCACCAGCGTACTAGTGGGCGCTTTCCTCTTAGAAGCGGCCGGCTACTTGGCTTTTCCTTTTCTCTCTATTGCGCTGCGAGACTCCTTCGGAATGCCGGAGTCCCAAATTGGGCTGGTGTTTTTGTTTGCGATCGGTTTGCGCCCCGTTTGGGCGATCTTGGGAGGCTACCTCGCCGAAAGAATACGTCCCGTTTTCCTTTTTTCCGCAGCGTGTCTTTTGGAAAGTGCCGCCTTTTTCTTGTTGGGTTTCTCGGATAATTTGGTGTTGGGGAGCGCGGCAATCGTTCTCGGAAATGTTGGGTTCTCGCTTTGGACTCCTAATCTTTTTGCCCTGGTCTACAAGCTTTTTCCAGCGGGAGAAGCCACTGCGAAAGTTTCGCTGCTAAATGGGGCCCTTAACACAGGGGCGGCGGTAGGTTGCCTTTTGGGCGGAGCGATTGCGTCCGTGGCGACTCGCGATGTGTTCATCGGTGCCGCAGCACTCTATTTGGTGTCTTTACCCTTGTTAGGCCGTGCGCTGTGGGCAGAAGTGCCCGAGCTTTCCAAGGAGACGCCGAACGAAGCGCCGCGCGCCTCGTTTGTGCTGAAACCGGTCCTGGGAATCTCGCTGATTACTTTTGGCTTCTGGGGATCTTACGCGCAGTTCAATTCGTTCTTTGCCCTCTACTCGAAGGACTGGCTTAATTCCGCCACGTTTGCGGGAGTTGCTTTCGCCCTACTCGCGATCAGCGTGGCAGCCCTTTCCTTTCTCCTTTCGCGGCAGCCGGTCCTTTTAAAGCGCGTTGGCTTTCTTTCCTGCGCGTCGGCGCTTTTACTGATGGCGGCTTGGCAGCTTCTCATTTTTTCCCATTGGGTGGGAGCGGTTCTCTTCGTCATCGCGCTTGCAGCGGCAGAAAGCACGATCTCATTGCTACTGGTTGAACGGTGGGCGGCAGTGGATCGGCAGCGTAAGCACCTGATGCAAAGCCTGAATTTTGCCGGCAGAAATATTGCCATGGGAATCGGTAGTTTTATTGGCGGCTCTCTGTACCACGCGCCCGCAGGAGGCCCCATCAGCGCGTGGCCTTGGTCCAACGCCGTCCTCCTGGCGGTGTGTGTCGTGGGGTTTGTTTTTTGGCGGGAGGAAACGCATTGAGAACGCTTCTCATCGTCGAAACGGGCTTCCAGTCTTACAAGGAGCCGATCTTAAAAAGCCTTAGCCAGGTAGACGATGTCCGCCTGGTTCTAGCGGTGGGATTGAGCGCGATTATCGATAGCTCGTGGGCCGGGAAATACGCCGACGAAACGCTCACCTTTACCTACCGAGATGAGAAATCCCTTCTGTCGGCAGTGCGCGCTTACGAAAAGCGCACCCACTACCGCATCGACGGAGTTGCAACCTGGGTGGAACCTTCCGTCGCAGTGGCGAACGACCTTGCCCACCAACTGGGGGTCCCTGCCCTTTCCACATTCCGCGGAGGGGCGGTGCGCTCAAAACGCTGGGTTCGGGAACGGCTTCGGGAAAGAGGAGTCGAACAGGTCCCTTTTTGGGTCCTTGAAAGTGAAGCACAGCTGAATACTCTACAGAACGCTCGCTTACCTTTCCCGCTGATCGTGAAGCCCTGTGAAATGATGTCGAGTTTAGGCGTCTTTCGAGTGAATACCTTTGCAGAACTTCAAGCAGCTTTCTTAAAGGCACGTTCCGCGGATTTTTGGGAAGAAAACCTGCGTGAGATTTACCCAAGTATTTCGAACGACGTGCTTTTGGAGTCGTACGTCGAGGGCCCTGAGTACAGTATCGAAGCAGTGACTCAAGGGGGCAACACGAGGTTACTCGGTATCACTAAGAAATGGACCCAAAAAGAGGGAGGGTTCGACGAAACCGCCCATAGTTTCCCCGCTCAGGATCTGAGTGAAGCGGTCGTGTCCAGGATCGAACGGCTTGTCTGCGATTCGCACAGTGCTTTACAAATCTTGAATGGCCTCACCCATTCTGAAGTGCGAATCAAAGAGGGTGTGCCGTTTTTAATCGAAATCAACTGCCGCCTTGGCGGCGATTTTATTTCGGAACTCGTCGAACGCAGCACGGGACTTAGCGTAGGCCGCCTTTTATGCGATACCCACCTGGGGAGTTCGACCCCCTTCGCCATTCAAAGCGCTTCCCCTCAAAGCGTTGCGTTTTTAACCACCCGAAAGGAAGGCCGCATTGTCGAAATCGATTCTAAAAGCTTGGAGAATCCCGGAGTGGAGTTTCGCCAGCATGCCCAGTTAGGCGATTTACTCTATCGAGGGGGTGTGAGTGGGCTTTCGCGCCTCGGAGCGTATTTCAAAGCGGGGGAACCGCACGCCGTAAACGACCTTGAAAACGCTTTTTCAATCCAGCCCCCGCTGTCGATCGATACTCTACGGAGCGACGACGATACTCTTTTAACTTTTCAGAGCATGCCTGGGGATCTTGAAAGTTTTCTTAGAGTCGAGCAAGCCTCTTGGGACCAAAGCCAAAGAGCTTCCGCCGAAACCATGGCGAAGCGCCTTGAGTTGCACCCGCAAACTCACTTTCTCGCCTATAGCTTAAAGCAGCGCAAACCCGTAGGGTTCATTAGCGCGGTAGCGATTGAGCGGCGGGAAAATGGGGGGGGGGAATGTTGGCAACACTACGCCGATCTTGCAGCTCAGCCGGGTAAGGCGAAAGAAGTTTTACAGACACTGTACATTGTTTCTATCAGCGTCGTTCCCGAAGCGCCCCGAGGCACTGGCACCACATTGGTTAAAGTGGCGGGCAGCTATTGTGAAACAGAGGGGCTTTCCGCTCTGTGCTACGGCATTCGGGTGCCAGGTTACTCTGCGCATGCGAACGAAGGGCTCTCATTCGATGCTTATTATCAAGGGCTTTTATCAAACCGCTACCACGAGCCCTTAATGAAGCTTGCTCGAAATAGTAAAGGAGTGCCGTTGCGCCCGCTCGAGAACTATTTTTCGGACCCGCCTTCATGCGATTACGGGATCCTGATCCAACACCGGTTTCGGGTTGACCAATGAGCCGTCGTATTGCCGTGGGGCTCATTCTAGTAGGCTTTGCTGTCCTGGTTTGGCCCTGGTTTCCGCAAAAGGGCTCACCCGTAACTGCCTTGGACGAGGTTTTAGAAAAAGACTGGATTTTGCCTATCCCCGTGCCGCTACTCTCCTTGGATCCACAGGTAGTGCTTTCCGCGACTGAAAAAAGCTTGATGCTTTTAACGTTTAGTCGACTCGTCAAACCGGGAAACCAGCTCCAGATCGAAGCCGATATGCTCGAGAAATGGTCTTACGATCTGGATAATAAGCGGCTGCTTTTAGTCCTTCGGGAAGGAGTTCGGTTCCACAGCGGCCGAGAACTTGCCGCGCAAGACGTTTTATTTTCTTTCCACCACTGGGCGCACCCGTCGAACCTTGATAGCAACTTGCTCGATATTATTCGTGGGGTGAAAGATTACCGCAACGGCAACTCTAAATCGATTGAAGGCATACGTGCTATCGGGGATCGCCATATCACTGTCGACCTGGTCAATTGGGGCGCTGACCAGCTGATCCGAAACCTGACGGAGGCCCGTTTTTGCATTTATCCCAACCATTTTGGAGGGAGGAGCCAAGAGGAGTTTTTTCAGAAACCCGATGGCACTGGTCCATACCAGCTCGTATCTTACACTCCAGAAAAAGTTGAGTACGCCGCTAACCGCGACTACTACCTAGGGGCTCCTAAAACTGAACACATCACTTTGCAATACTTAGACGAGAAGTCAGCGGTTCAGGCTTTTCGAAACAGAGAAGTTAACAATCTCATCATGTACCACCTGTCTGATTTAAAAGATCTGGTGGGAGCCGGGGTTATCGTGCGCCGGCTTTCGCGTGCCAATACGTTCTCGGCTATTTTCAATGCATCCAACCCGAAGCTGGTGAATGAAGACATTCGGCAGTATATCGCCGCCAAGATCCCCAAAAAGGAATTGGTCAGGGAGTGTTTTCCAGGGTCGGATATCGCGCAATCTCTGATCCCCCCTGGCGTGATTGGAAGCAATAGTGAGCCGAAGTCTCTCCTACCGCTAAAGACGGTGAAACCGCCTAAAGACTTCGGGTTCGTGTTTTATACGCTGCAAGATGAAAATGGGAATTGTACTTCCAAGGTCTTCAACGAAGCTTTTCAAGGCCTTCCTCTCCGCACGGAAGTGCGCACCTTCCCAGAGCTCTATGCGCTACTGAAACAGGGAAAGCTCCATGGGTGGGCCGAATCGCATGAGTTTAAGAGTGACGATCCGTACCAAACGCTGCGCTATTTTACTGAAAGTTCGAATGAATTTCTTTTGGGAAAGCCCGTGCCCTTAGTGGAATCGCTTTTCAAAAGGCTGACGGAAGGTGGCGTCTCGTACGCGGAGCGCGCCGATCTTTACCGCCAAATCGATTCCACTTTGGTGGATAGGGCCCACGTTGTACCTATTCTGCATTTTGGAAATTTCGCGGTTTTTCGATCGAACATCGACAACCTCGAATTCCTTCGGACGGGCCGCTTCACCGCCAATTGGCACAAGATAAAGGTACGAAGGGTTCATGAAAAATAAATCTTTCAAAGCCCAGCTCTTGACGTTTGTTTTGGGTGGATACCTCTTGCTTTGGATGGTGATGCTCGGAGTATCCGGTTTCCTTTTCAAAGAGAATCTGCTTCGAGCGCTTGAATCTCAGGAAAAATGGCTGACCCTTTACACAAGCACTTTCATTGCCGACCTTCGGATGGGAAATTTCTTGGCCATTAAAAATAAACTCCACCCGCTGATGGAAGATGGCCCTTTCCGCTCCGCTGAAGTGGTGGCCGGGAGCAACCACATTTCGGAAACGAGAGAGGGGTTAGATCAAGGCTCTTTTCTTTCGTTTTTCCTTCCAAAGGAAACGCTGTCGCTTCCCATCCGGGACGACTATCGAACAGAATGGGGTACTTTCACTGCACAACTTGACCGCAAGTATTTTTTGGCCCCTTTTGAGCAGCTTCTCTTTTTTTATGGGCGAGCTAGCCTTTCCGTATTTTTAATTCTACTGGGGGCGCTTTTCCTCCTTTTAAAAAGGTACACGGAGCCGCTTGAGAAATTGACACACCAGATCCTTGATGCAACGGACCAAAACGAGGCGCCTGAACGGGTGGAGGAAATTCTCAGCGTGCCGCTGCCTCTCGAAAACAAAGAGCTCACTCAACTCAGGGAGACTTTCCGGAGCGCCTATAAGAACATGCGCGTTTTAGAGGGGCGGTTAGGCGAGCAAAAGGTAGCCGCAGAACTAACCAAAGTAGCGGTGCAGGTGGCACACGATATCCGTTCCCCGTTAGGTATCATTACTATGCTTGGCCACACTTCCAACAAGGGCCATGAGGAAGAGCATAAAAACCTTTTGGACGGCGCAGTCGCCCAAATGCGGGGCATTGCAGACGACCTTTTATTGCGCTACCGAAACTCTCGAGGCGAATCCTCCTCGGAAATGGAAGCAACCCCGCAGCTCCTTTTGTACCAGCTTCACTCGGTATTTCCGTCGCTTTTAGCTCAGTGCCAGAAAAAGCCGAAGGTCACGCTTCAGTTGCTAACGCCCCCTCCAGACTTGGATTCCTGCTTCGTCGTTTTGAACCGAGTTGCTTTAGGGCGCGTGCTGTCTAACTTGGTTCAGAACTCGTTAGAGGCCCTACCCGAGAGCGGGACCATTACCATCCAGGTGAAGCGCCAAGGGAGGTCCGCCCTCTTGGAGCTTCGAGATACGGGGGAAGGGATTCCGGAGCACCTCATCCCGAGGCTTTTGAAAGAGGGGGGCTCCTATGGA
>JANPJT010000289.1:0-4610 GCA_031425635.1 Pseudomonadota bacterium | reverse complement strand
CGCAAGTTAACAATATTTTCTAGCAAACTACGCTCGTGGTTCATGTAAGCTTTAGCCGACTCGACTAGGTTCGGTATGAGATCATACCGTTTTTTTAGTTGGACATCGATTCCAGATAGCGCTTCATCGACCGCATTCTTTTTGGAAACTAAGCCGTTGTAAATAGCAATACCGACTAGAGCAACAAACGCAATGACCCCGAAAACGCACGCCACCATGAACATGAATCACGCCCCTCCAGAAGAATAATATTCTATTAGAGTTTCTAACGAGCGACCAACTAAAAAGCGGTTAGGATAAGGCAGGAGGTTTAGAGAGGCCTTCCCAAGGGCCGACACTTTGCCGAACCTGACTGTGGAGTGGTACTTACCGCGCTGCTCAATGTAGCAGTGTTATTCACGGATTTTGTTCTTTGAAGAGGGCCTCGATCTTGATCATTAAACTCGGAGCGATTCGGTTATTTTCATTCTTCGCCAGCAAATTAAAGTTTACTCGGGTTTTTGCAAGCCAGGCTTGATCGAAACCGTTTTGTTTGAAAAGTTCGTTTTGGTGTACAAAGTTAGAGATTAATCTATCTTCTTTCGGAGTTAATTTTTGGTTTTTCGCAGAAGTGGCCAGTATCCCATCACAAATTGCGGTAAATGAGTCGTTTAAGCCCTTGAACGAACGATCCTTCTGGTACTGGTGGTTGAGGTCCATGCCTTGGTAATCAGTTTGTTTAGGTGTTTTTGGCTCGTTTGAGCTGGCCCAGGATATACTCTGGGCCAAAAAACAACAAACGAGCGGTCGCCAATGACGTAGGTGGGCCATAGCTTCAACAGTCTTCGATAATCACCATTAGGTCAACGTTACCAAAGAACATGGCGGCTTGAGCGCGGTAGTCTGCCATTGAGTCAGGCGGCGAAAATTTACTTATATGACAGGCACGGGTGTCGAATAAGCCCGAAAACACACGCCACCATGAACCTAAATCACGCCCCTCCAGAGGAAAAAAGTCTATCCACAGGAATGCCTCGCCGCGCTAGATCTCCCTGACCAATACCCACCCGCCGCCTTTCGGCTGTGAATCATAGGTGGCGGCCATCGCAGCGAAAAGCTCTGGCACAGGGGCCCAGTACCAAGGGGTTTTGTGGCTTGCGACGTCCATCACCAACACTGAATCGGACTCCGTGTCGAAAGCACCTAGGGGAGAGATGTGCCCTCGAGGGACTCCCCCAAGAAGGTCGCAGCGAAAATGGATCACGCAAAATGCTTCCCCTCCCATGGACGCTACTAGCTGGCTGCGAAAGTCCGTTTCTCGGGCGTCGGAAGCGAATTCCGATTCCGCCTCTACCCCATGCGCGCGGAGTAGGTCGCGCAATTCTAAGAGGCTTAGCCCAGGCCGAAAGTTGCCGGCGGCATTTTTCTCCTTGTACTCGATCACTTTGCGGGGCTTCACTTTTTCAGTTTTTTCACAGAGGAAACTCAGCTGAGAATAGGCTTTGAACGGAAGCAATTCTCCGGTTTCCGGCAAATAGATGGGGAGGCCCGTATCCAGTGGGGCCGTGCCCTTTGGGCAACGGAGCGCGTTCAGCAGCATCACGCCGGCCGCCACTCCACAATACACCGGGCTTAGTTGGGGCTGGTAAAAATGGGCGAGACGGAAAAAAGGGGCGGCTACTTTAAGTCGGGCAAGGCGAGTGATGCCTTCGGGAGAGTTCCATGGAACCAAAACCGTTTGATGGGGAGCAAAAGCGCTCGCGCCAAACTTGCCGTACTCGTAAACTTGGGAAGCTCTAAAGGAGAGAGAGTCATCTTGCATTTTTTTATCATAAAGCGACTGGCCGTTCCTGTCCAAGCGTCATCGGTGAAGGCGACAGGCTTTTCAACTCGAACCGCCTTTCGGGGACCGAAATTCCACGCCCAACTGGTTCTCAATGATTTGCGCAACGGCATGCGGGTCGGCAGGCTCGCCCATAGCGTTCGCTTCTTCATCCAGTCGATTTCTAACGGAAGGTAAATCAAGCCGCAGTTCTTCCAAAAGCGCTATCACTTTTGCAATTTTGTGCTCCGAGATTAAATTCACTTCTAAGTCCACTTGGCTGCGTTGCTCAGCCACACGGCCTTGGCGATTTTCGGTGGTTAGAATAATTAAAGTCATCAAAAGCGCGCACAGGCTGACCGCCACGTGCAGCCAGTGAAAGGGTGGGGGGTCTACCGGGGTAAGCCCGAAAAACGGAACGCTTAGATTGAGTGCGATCCAAAGGCCCATCGCAAGGAGCGCAAAGTACACGGCGAGCGGTTTTCCCAGGGCCTCCGTAAACCGCTCAATCCATCGTTGGTGAGGGGTGAGCGGGCGGGCAGAGTGGGCCGTCACTGTTGTTGTTGTTTTGAGTTCGCGGGGGATCTTCGGTTTCATAGCCACTCACTTGTTGCAGTCGTCGGAAGCAATTGCAGTGCCAGACGCGAGAGGCGGCGCCGTGAGAAGTCGTCTTAGCTATTCTGCTCGCTCAAAAAAGATACCGAGCCGCTTTGTGCGCTAGAGAGCGGTTGCGCTGGTGTGGATGCGAGTCACAAAGTCTCTTAAATGAGTCACTGCTCTCGTGGTTTTACTCAATTTCCCCTCAACTTGGGCTATTCTCTGCGAGGTTTCCTATTGGCACTAGCCCTGCATTCACTTATTGAACGCTCAAAGGCAGCTCAGCGACTGGTCTCGAAATAACACGGCAGGGGATAGCAATGGAACCACGACTCCGATCCAACGACGAAACAGTTTCGCAAATGGCTGATGAAATTGCAGTGGATTTGCAAAAACTGATACGACAAGAAATGGCGCTCGCGAAGACCGAGTTTCAGAACGACTGGACCCGGGCCAAGAATGCCGCTCAGCTGTATCTGGGTTCGCTCCTCTTTTTAGGCTTAGGGGTTGGCTTTGCCTTTCTCTCCGTTGCGCAAGCTCTCGCTTCCGGGGAAATACCCATCGCTGTTTCGTATGGGGCAGGGTCGGTGCTCCTTGCGATCTTTGCCGTAGCTTCCTACCAACTCGCACGCTGGTGGGCTCGCTCAATGACTTTGCCGAACCTCTCGGGCGACAATGTAAGCGGGCTACGCGATAAAACGAGGTTTTCGACAACGAATGGAGCGCCGGCTTAAAAGCCGTGGGCGCGCACCAGCAAGTGGGGTCGGCACCTTAAGAACTTTAGGATGGCAGCAATGGCCGCTAAGTACAGTAGCCATCCTGCGTTGGCATGGAACGCCCAGCTGAAGAATACGCTGCCTGGCGCGTTGAAAGCGTTTAAAGTAATTGCGACGATCAAAAATAATACGATCCGAGCCAGATTCACTAAAAACAGCACCACAACGCCAACGGCTCCCACACCCACGGCCCTGATCCAAGAGAAGCGATCCGTCGATGCATAAAGGTAGATGAGGTACGAAAAAATAAAAAACGTCATTGCTTCCATCCCAGAGCAGCTGGAGTTGATAGAGGCGCGAAACCACCGATGAGAAATGCCGACGGAATAGCTCATGTCGAAAAGCGAAACATTCCACCCCAGTGCTTTCAAAGAGTAGTAAACCGCCCCCCCGGTCACGTTAATCAGCCAGTACCAATTCCATTCGATCAACCGCGGGTACACGGACAATAAACCCACTGCGGCTACCAAAACGAGGAGCCGGGCGCCTTGCGAGCGGAGTTTTGCCACCAGTGCACATAAGTCCAGCCAAACGTTGAGGTAAGAGGCCATCAGAAGGGAGCAGAGTAGAAGTGTGAGCAGGACCCATAGCCCCGCCGCTCCGCGTAAAACGAAAACGAAGTGCGCACGAAAACAAAGGAAAAGGCTGATGCAAACGAGAGCGTGCGCTACCCCGGTTCTTCTTGAAAAGCGAAAAAGGATTTCCCCTCTTCGCTCAGAATGGAAAAGCAAAAATCCCGCTCCTAAAAGAACTGGCAAGTAGAAATCTCTGCCGAACATCCCAAGCGAAGTGAGGTTGGGGCCGAGCAGCCCATGGAACGCGCGACGCACAGCGAACACTTCAGCGCTTAACCCTACAAGGCCTAAAAAAACCCAGGCGATCGACGCCTTTGGCTGGGTGGGTTTAAGTTTATCCAAAGTAGCTCATTTTAACGTGGTGGCCCCCAAGTTGGCCAGTGGTGAACTCCGGGCCACTTTGTTTGGCTAAGTCTGAGGTAATTCGCTAAGATACATCAGGATGGCGCGAGAAAGTAAGTGGGCGGCGGGTTTGATCTTTTTTGTAGGCGCTGTGTATGCCCTACTCGTGCTGCCTAAACTTTATTTTCGGCACGATGACTGGTGGATCCTCGGCAATGTGGTTCGCTATTTGCCATCGGATCCCGGGTTTCTTTGGCGTCCGACTCTATATTTAAACGGAGTTGAATCGACCTGGTTCTTTCGCCCAGGCTTTAAGGCAGCTGTTTTTGTCCTCTACCAAGTTTTCGGGTTCGGTTTTACAGGGTGGGCTTTTTCTCTTTTGGTGCCGTTTCTGCTGTCGATTTGGTTCGGTTTCCTCACGCTTTCAATAGGCCACCAAAGCAAGCCAAAGGCTGTGTGGTTTGTGGTTGCCGTCGTTTTTTCCGCATCCGTCCATTTCGGGAGTCTGGCCTGGGTCGG
>JANPJT010000288.1:0-3787 GCA_031425635.1 Pseudomonadota bacterium | reverse complement strand
GAGAAGGCGTGGCGAATCTAGGCACAAAAAGCACCCGTGAAATGAGTTATCCACATAAAGGTACAGCCCCTAGCAGACGGAGGGAATTTCTATGAGCGCGCACTTTAAAGGGTTAGCTTACGGGATCGCTGCGGGGGCGTTTTGGGGCTTAAGCTTTCTGATTCCGAAATCTTTCAGCGATTTGTCCCCCGGTCTCTTGGCGTTAGCACGCTGCGGCGGGTTCGCGCTCGTTGCGTTTGCAGTGTTAGCAAAGTCGCGCTCCCTTTCGAAACTAGGGGACAGCCACTGGAAAATGGCGCTTTGGCTTTCGATGACTGGCTACAGCGTTTACTTCTACATTCTGATTTTCGCTATCCGCTGGGCAGGGATTCCGGTGAGCTCGCTTATCATCGGCCTTCTGCCGATCACCATTAGTCTCGCGAGCCGGGAACCAGTTATCAAACCAGCCCACTTTCGAGTATCGATTGCTTTGATTGCAGCTGGCATTTTTTTGCTCAATCTTGAAGGCCTTTCAGCTTTGTTAAGTGCCGGTAAAAACCGGTCGGCGTTCGGTTTAGGCGCTGCACTTTCCGTGGTTTCCTTGGCTTCGTGGACATGTTTCTCGGTTCAAAACAGCGAGTATCTCAAATCTCACCCGGAAATCACGCCAGCCCATTGGGCAGCGGTTTTGGGGGTGTATTCCCTCCTCACTATTCTCCCGCTCGCAGCCATTGACCTGGCGTTTTTGTCGGGCACCAGCGAAATCAATGCCTCTTTGGTCCAACACGTTCTGATAGCTACCCTCGTCCTGGGGTTTGGTTGCTCTTATGTTGCGGGAGTTTTATGGAACACTTCCAGTCGCCTCTTGCCTACGAGCCTCACAGGGCAAATGATTGTCTCGGAAACCGTCTTTGCGCTTCTCTATGGATACATCGACGAAGGGACGTTCCCAAAACCCATTGAAGCCCTTTCCATCTTGCTTCTCATTGGCGGCGTGATCGTTGGCGTCCGATCGTTTTTTGGAAAAAGCTAGGGTCTGTCCCCCGCCCGACTCAACCTCACCTTTTCTCGTCAGCCAACAGATGGAAAAGTCTCAGGGCAAAAGCACGCACTTGGTAGATCGGCACGACGCCACCTGCAGACAGCCTGTAAAAAAATCGGCGGCCTGTTCCCTTTTTGGATTCAACCCAGCCCTGGCCTTCCATTTTATCGAGTAAACTTTTCAGCTGGGTGGGGTAGGCTCCCCCTCCCTTCCGTTCTTGCCAATACCCGAAGCCGGCATAGTCTCGCTTGATGCGCTCCGACAGATGCGCGAGCGGGACAAACGGATCTAGATCAAGGCTGTTTAAGATCACAAATGTCATTGCGAGCTCTTGGTGGAAACACTCTTTGAAGTTCGTAAAAGGAGTCCACTCCGGATAAACGTTAAACCCCTCGGCTCCGTCCTTTTCGTTCCGACGCTTGATGCCGGAGTCGTAGGCCCGACCCAAAAACGCCAGGTTAGCACCAACGGTGCCGGAACCCTCTCGGGTGAGGCGCCACTGAGTGGGCTTTGACGGACCGAATCTTTCTACCCAGCCTCGCGCTCGCAAGTACTTCATGATTCCCAGCAAGTGGATTTCGGGCTGCCACTGGGCGAAGTAACCGGCATCTAGAGAAACCAAAACCGCGTGTATTTTGGGTAGAGTTGCCCAGCCACTTCCACTTTGCTTAGCGGCTAATTCGGTCGCTACCAGGACGGCCATCCGAATGGGCGTGAGATGAGTATTGCCCCCGCGAACCAAAAGACCCTGTGCACAGGCGTCCTGTACACCGGAACCAAAAAGAGCGGCAGGACTAAAACAAATCAAAAAAAGGAATAGCCGAAACATCAGGCGAAGGGACTACCATACCGACCTCAAGAGCGCGAGCAAAAGTAGCGTCCGGTTTCCATGGCCAAATGCCGTTGACATCCCGACTGCCACGCCGTTTCAATGAAGGCCAAATCCGGAGGTTCTTCCTAAATGAAAAAAGCTTTTTTATTGATCCCATTGTTTCTTTCTCCCAAACTGTCTTTTGCAACCAGTCCTATCGATTTCGCTAAACTCAATACGGTGGTAGCTGCGATTTTGAATGAAGCCGTTAAAGTCGAGCAATTCAAAGATGCTCAAGGCCGTGAGATGCTCGATTATGCAAGCCTGGCAGTTCGACCTTCGGAGACCGACCTGGATAAAGGAAACTTCGCAGCCGACTTTAAGGTCGGATTGAATGGCTCCCTTTGGGCTTCTGGCGAAAAGAGCAGCCTCAAAGCAAGCGTGAAGGCTCTCACCAAAATGCAGGGTAGCGACCCACTGATGGAACTCGAGGCAAGTCTCACGCTCGACACTCAAGTAGTGGCTTTGGTCCGTTATGGGAGCGCCAAAATAATCGCTGATTCCGACCCGTGCACGGATGCCAAAATCCAGGCAAGCGCAGAAAAGCACGAAGTGGCTTTCCTACAGGCAGCGTGCAACGAATTCCGACTTTTTCCAAAGGTCGCTGATTTCGCCACTTTTGTTGCAGGCTTAGAAAAAATTGCCGTTGCGCGCAACACCTACCTCGAAAGCCGGATCGCCGAACTCGTTGGTGCCAACGACGCGTGGCAGTTACAGTCTCTCACCGAAGAAAAGAAGTACTTGGCTGCCGCTCTCACGGGCTTCAAATCCCGAACTGCCATTTCTCTTCAGCTTGCGACTCAAGAAAAGATGACGGTCGCTGGGGATACGGAAGTCACTTCAGTGTTTTTTCACCTTTCGCCTGCCAGTGCCTCCATTGGAATCAAAGCGACTTCGCCGGAGATACCGCGTCTCGTTGAAGGCTACAAAGAAGGGATCGAATCGGTTGTCGAAATACTGAACCGAGCAGATACCGACCCAGAAAAAAGAGAAACCGTGCGGAATATCCAGAGTGCTTTGCATGATCTTGTCCAGCTCTCCAAAGAATGGATTACCGAATAATAAAAACCACTCCCTCAGTCGCTCTCGTTTTAGGGCGGCTGAGGGGACTTTTACCCGCCACCTGGATGAATGAGGCCTAACCAAAGGCCGATGCACAGACCGCAGAAGACGAGAAGACTCAAACAAAACATTACCCGTTCGCCGGACTTTTTGAAGTAAAGCCCAGAAACAAGCACTCTAAAAAAAGGGATCAGGACGAGAACTACCAACCCTGCATTGGAGAAGCTCACAGCACTCAGCACTGGTTTTGGAGAGTAAACCGCAAACGCCTTGAGACTATCGGAAGTTAAAGCGGGCCCAAAAAGCCACCCTAAAGCGAGCAAAGTAAACGCAGCGATGATTCCCCAGCCGAACAACTGCCGAAGCGCTTTTTCAAGAGCTTTCATCCTTTCAGCCCTCGCCAAACCATTTGCAACGCCGCGATAAGCAGCACAGCGACAAAAACTTTGCGGATCCCGCTCGACGGCATCCGGACCATGGCTTTTGCCCCTAAGGCTGCGCCTACCAAAACTCCCAAAGAAACGGGGCCCGCAATCTCGGGGAGAACGTCACCTCGGGCGAGAAACGCCCCCGCACTCGCAGCTGCTGTAACGCCGATCATGAGGTTCGAAGTCGCGGAGCTCACCTTGAGAGGGAGCTTCATCACACTATCCATCGCGAGCACTTTAAAAATTCCTGAACCAATTCCGAGAAGGGCAGACATAATGCCCGCAAAATACATAGTGATTAGTCCAAAAGGAGCATTATCAACTTTGTATTCGATGATTTCGCCTTTCTCATTCCGGTAATCAACGAACCACTCGACTCCTGCGCATTCGACGAGCTGGCCGCTC
>JANPJT010000287.1:0-3858 GCA_031425635.1 Pseudomonadota bacterium | reverse complement strand
GGGCGGCGAATCCAGGCTCAAAAAGCACCCGCGAAATGACTTATCCACATCAAGGCACAGCCCCTAGGGCGCTTGGAAAGTCAACTGCACTCCGGTGGTCCAAGACTCGTAGATCCCAAAGCCCAAAAGAGCGTGGTACCTCGCGTAAGCGGTCAGGCTAGCAAACGACAGCGGGAACTTCCCCGAGATTTCAACGTAGGGGTTGTTGAAGTTGTAAATATCGAACCACTCGGAGGTTTCCAAGGAAACTTGGAACGTCCAGGCATTGGGTAAGTGGGCGCGGATCCCTAAATTCGCGGTGAGATCCCAATCAGAAAAACTAGGGCCAAAAATAACCGGGATGAGAGAATTTCCCCCTACCGTTGTCCGTCGGTGCACTGCGCCCATTTCGATAAAGTACGAAAGAAAGGAAGGGAAATGGCCCGTGAGCCGAACGCTGCCAAAATAAGCCGAAGTCGAACTCACGTCAAAAAGACGGTTCCGGTGGAGCACTCGGGAATGGAACTTTAACCAACTCAGCGGTGAGTAGTTTGCAAGCACCGCATACTCAAACGTATTGAACTGGAAGCCGGCGTGGGTCATCCGGGTCGCAAGCGTTAAGCTGTTGTTTTCGTCGACTGTTGAAAGACCCAGTGTTTCTGCAATCTCGTTCGGCCGATTGCGGAGCACTTGGTACCGAGCGTCCGCAAGAAACTCCGAGGCAGGCAAAGCCACTTGGCAGAAAAAAGCCAAGGCAAAGCACAAGGGCCTAAGCGGCATGTCTCACCTGGAATCCCCGCTGGGAGAGCGCTCCCAAAATTTCTTGGGTGTGGGCACTGCCCCGGGTTTCAATTTCTACTTCTATTTGCGCTTTTCCTAACCCAGCCTCTAAACTAGCGCGCTGGTGAAAGACTTGCAGGATGTTGGCGCCTTGTTCTGCGAAAATTTGAGTCACTGCGTTCAGGCCCCCTGGGCGATCCGAAATCGTCACCACCAGCCGAGCGAGCCGGCCTTGCTCCACTAGCCCTCTATCGAGCACTTGACCAAACGAGGGGAGGTCGATGTTCCCCCCGCATAGAATGACCGCGACCTTTTTCTCCGGGATCTTGTTCTCCAGCAAAGCCGCAAGCCCGATGGCTCCGGACCCTTCCACCACCATTTTGCTTTTCTCAGCGAGCAAAGAAATCGCGTGCGCAATCGATTCTTCGCTGAGGCTAAACACATCGTCCACGCACCCTAGCACCCGCTGCAGCATTCCGGGGTCCATGCGTTTGGTGGCAATCGTGTCTGCAAGGGTAAGCTGGGTAGGTTCTTCGATGACCGCTTTATTTTGGAAAGACGAATAGACCGTAGGCGCGTTTTGAGCAGTAATCCCGTAAATTTTCAAGTCGGGCCGCAACGCCCTAAACACGCTGGCGCAGCCCGAAATTAACCCGCCTCCTCCCACTGCAATAGCGACCGCTTCGATGTCCTGAAAAGAAGGCTCGTCCATCATTTCGAGCGCTATCGTCCCTTGCCCCGCAATGACCAACGGGTCCCGAAAAGCATGGATAAAAAGAAAGCCTTTTTCCTTGGCGATGGATTCCGCCCGCTCGAATGCTTCATCGAATACTTTTCCTGCAAGTTCGACATGAGCGCCCCACTCTTGAGTGTTTTTTACTTTGATAGGGGGCGTGACGGTCGGCATAACGATCGTGGCGCGGACTCCCGCGTCTTTGCAAATGGCTGCGACCCCTTGCGCATGGTTGCCTGCCGATGCGGCGATGACTCCCGTGCGGCGTGCGTGCTCAAGCTGCGCTAGAACGCAGTTGGCAGCCCCCCGCATTTTAAAGGATCCAGTGCGTTGAAAAAGCTCACATTTCATCAAAATTTTTCGATCGTCTGTTCCAGAAGCGTCGAAAGGGATTAAAGGTGTCTTTCGAATGTAGCTTGCGATGCGAGTGCGTGCTTCTTCGATTTCTTTGAGTGGAATGAGTGCCAAGTGAACCCCCCCAATAGACTAACTCGGTCTAAGGGAGTTGGCGAGTCCGCCTATATTCTTCGGAAGTTCCCGCCGTTGACTAGGATCGTGAAAGAGCAGCTCGCGACCGATTTAGAATCTGAAATCGTGACGGTCGGGTTCCAAAAAATATCTTCCCCATAGGTATTCGTGTACGAAGCGCTAATACGGATTTCCCCGTTGGCGTCCGCGGTGGCGGAGCCGGAGGCTAACTGTGCTTGGCCGGAGGCATTGTACACTTGAATGGTTACCGTGAAAGCTTCTCCGGAGTCTACTTCGCTACGGTCCGTTGTTGCTTCGCAGCCAAGTGAGTCGGAAGACATCAGGGACTGCTGTACCTGAGAGTTTCCGCCCCCCATCCCCTTGAAGCCCGTTTCCCAACTCCCACGGAGTCCGTCTTTGCTCTGCCCGCACGCGGTCAGCAAAACGATCGAGGCAAGTCCAGCTGCTTGAAACAGTGTAGAGGTCTTCATAAAGAGGGTTTATTGCAAACCCAATGCCCCTGTCCCTTAATCAGGCAGTCAACCCGCTTAAGTATATAGAATGCTGAGGGTTTTAAGTATCCTGGCGGCGCTCCAGGCGTGGCTAAACTTTGGGATTTGCTGCCCACTTTCCATTCAGTTTGGAGGGCGCCCTTTCAACTTGCTGATTTTGCTGTTCCCTTTAGTGATCACCGTTTGGCCACTGGGGGAATACTGCCTCCCCGATCCCAAACGCAACAAAGTTTCCAGGGGTTAACGGGGAGGGCACCCCGATTCGAAGCTCTGGCCTAAGGGATCGCGGAAGGCGCCCGTAGGGGGAACCCAAGGAGGGAGCAAAAATGCGATTTTAGCAGGGGCGCAGCTCACACTCTTTAAACAGCAATCAGGCTTTTGAAACCCAGAAACAACAAAATCGCGCCGCCAAAGATCTCCAAGTACTTTTCCGGTAAGTGCTTGGCTTTCAGCGCAGCGACGCCTCCCGCAAAAGTCATCGCAAAAGCCACGACTCCGACCAAAACAATCGACGGTGCCGGGCGAGAAAATCGGACCATTCCCACTCCTGCGGCTAGGGCATCGAGGCTCGTCGCGATCGCCAAAACGAGATGGGCGTGGTGGGTCTGGGGGACTGCTTTTACTTTCTCGTTTGCTTCGTGCCAAACATCCCAAAAGAGTTTCAGCGCGAGCACAATGAAAACGATCCCGGCGCTTTGGTGGGCGTACGAATGAACGAAAGAAATTTTGGACGCGAGAGACCAGCCCAAAAAGGACATCAGGGCCTGAAACAAGCCAAACCAAAGGGCCAGCTTCAAAGCGGGGCCGTAGGTGCGGTCGTGGTGGATAAGGCCAATGGCAAACGCCACGATCGCAGAGTCAACGCCCAAAGCTAAACTCAAAAGGAACGCATCAAACATTTTTATCCTAGCTGATCCGATTTATGTGGGAGCCCACGCACCCTAAAACGAGGCAATGGTTCCCGGGAAGGGGATACGGCACCGTTTGGGTTCTTTCCCGTTAACGTCGGTGGTCAAGGCGCTATTCCAGCGCCTTGCAGAGTCTGTAGAGATGTCGAGCTAAACTGTCGGTGAGTTCATCGAGGTCAGGCCGGCGAGCTGCCAGCAACTCAAGGATTGCCGAGCATTCCCTGAAGCTTCCCAGAGCAATCCGGTAGTACCTTGCCCGTTCTTTGGGGCTGGGCTTAGCCGACCCTTCAGCCAGGTTCAAAGCGACACTGGAAGAGGCCCGCTGGAGCTGCTCTTTTAAGTGGCGGGGTGCTGCTAACCTGGACGCCATTTTGTAAAACTGGACGGCCAAGTCGTACGTTCTAAATGAGTTCATATTTTCTTTCCTCCTAAAAAAAGTGTTTTCACCCGCGGCGGAAACACTTTTTTTAGGAGGAAA
>JANPJT010000286.1:0-9814 GCA_031425635.1 Pseudomonadota bacterium | reverse complement strand
GCTCGGCTTTTAGGCAAAGGCTGCTCGGTGATCATTGAAATGGATGCGGATCTCTCGCACCCTCCTTCGCAAATCCCCTCCTTGGTCCAACGTCTTTTGGACCAAAAGGCCGATCTTTTAATCGCAAGCCGCTATTTGCCCTCGAGCGAAATCCGCAACTGGCCGCTGACCCGCAGGGTATTTTCGCGGTGCTCCAACTTGCTTGCCAAGTTCGTCTTGCGGATCCCCATTTCTGATTACACCAACGGCTACCGCGTATACTCGCGCCGCGGCGCTGAAACCGCTGTCCAAACGTGCGGAAGGCTAGGCAAAGGCTTCATTGCGCTGAGTGAAATTCTAGTGAATCTTTATTACCGGGACTTTAAGGTCATTGAAACGCCTACCGTGTTTGTGAACCGAGTCCGTGGGGAAAGTTCGGTAACTTACAAAGAGGTCACGGGCGCTTTGCTAGGGCTTTATCGAATCTTTTGGCTAAAACGGGAGTTGAGCAAACAATGTCACACTGGGAAACTGTCATTCGTGAAGAATGGGAACGCCGGTCTTTAGAGGCCGAAAAAGGGCGTAAGTTCCCCCTCGCCGCGCAGGGTTTTGACTCGCGCGAAATTGTTGCCGCCGTCGACGTTCTGCTCTCCGGTCGAATCACGATGGGAGACCGCGTTCGTGCTTTTGAAAAGCGATTCGCACAAGTCGTGAATGCTCCTTATGCCGTGATGGTCAATTCAGGTTCTTCTGCCAATCTGCTTGCAGTGGCAGCACTCGTAAACCAGGACCGCGAGCGGCACTTGCCGCGTGGCGGGGAGGTCTTAGTCCCTGCAGTCTGCTGGTCCACTTCCGTTTGGCCACTGACTCAAATGGGTCTCAAACCAGTTTTTGTGGATGTGGAACTGGCTACCCTCAATTTGGATATTGAACAGGCTAAGAAAAAAATTACCAGCCGCACTTGCGCTGTGATGGCAGTCCACGTGCTTGGCAATTCCACCTGCATGGATGAATTGGTGCACTTGTGCCGAGACCGCGGATTGCAGTTGATCGAGGACACGTGTGAGTCGTTGGGCAGCTTTGCCGTAGTGGATGACAAAAAAGCCTGCCTCGGCAGCTTTGGTGAGTTCGGGACCTATTCGTTTTACTACTCCCACCACATGACCACTGGCGAAGGAGGGATGGTCGTTTGCAAAACCTTGGCAGACTACGATTTGCTCAAGTGCCTTCGGGCCCACGGCTGGAGCCGCGAGCTTTCCAACCGTTCTGAATTGGAAGCGGCAAACCCGCGCATTGACCCGCACTTTCTTTTCATCAACGAGGGCTTTAATTTCCGCCCGATGGAAATTCAAGCGGCTTTTGGCCTTTGCCAAATTGAGCGCCTCAGCGAAATGAACCAAGCTCGCGTTTCGAACAAGGATCGGCTGATTGCTTCGATCACCGCGCACCCACGGTGGCGAGAGCAGTTTTCGTTCCCCCAGGCAGCAAAAGGCACGGATCCAGCCTGGTTCGGCCTTCCCTGCTTGCTGACTAGCCGCGATAGGGACAAGCGCTCGGAGTACATGAAGTACCTGCTCGAGCGTGGGGTAGAAAACCGGCCGATTATTAGCGGTAATTTCACCCGACAGCCGGCGTTGCGCAAACTCAGCATCGCGTGCGAACCCGCCGACTTTCCGAATGCCGAAACTCTCAACGACTTCGGCTTTTTTATCGGCTTGCACGGCGAAGAGTTGAGCCAGGATGCGGTAACTGAACTTGCCGACATCATGGTTGGATTCAACTTTTGAGCGGAGCGGTCGCCAAAATTGGAGTGACGGGAGCGAGCGGCGTCTTAGGCCGTTCCTTGCGAGCGCTAGCAGATTTCGTTCCTTTTGAAGGGGACATCACTTCCCTTGAGGAAACCCGGTCGTGGATCACTCACTGCGCGCAAAGCGGAGTCCGATCCATCCTTCATTTGGCTGCTTTGGTTCCCACTCAATCGATTGAGGAAGCACCTCAAAAGGGCATTGAAGTGAATACTTTGGGCACGTGCCACCTACTCACTTCTGTCTCAAGCCTTGCGAACCAGGGCTATAAACCCTGGCTATTTATTGCGTCGACTTCCCATGTCTATGCTTCGAGCGACGAGCCAGTCGATGAAAACTCCCCTACCGATCCGGTCTCTCTTTATGGATTGAGTAAGCTGCACGCGGAACAGTGGGCCGAGCGCCTTTCCAAAAAGGCACAGTTGCCGCTCTGCGTGGGAAGAATTTTTAGCTACAGCTCACCGTTGCAAGCCGAGAGCTATTTTCTCCCCGGCATACTCCATAAATTGCGCGGTGCAGAGAGCGGCAGCACCCTGTCGATACCAGGGCTTGCAGGCAAGCGGGATCTTTGGTCGGCGGAAGAAGTAGCGAAAGCCATTTTGTTTCTCGAACAAAAACAAGCTGTGGGCGTTTTCAACCTTGCTTCCGGCGAAGCTACCGTGCTCCGGGATGTCGTTCATGTAGCGAAACGCTTGCTGAGACGAGAGGACGTTCAGATCGACGAGCCAGATCGAAACTCCGAGCGGCCAGTACACCTGGTGGCCGACACTTCAAAACTTGTTCGTCTGGGTTTTGAAACGCATCGAAAAACTTTAGAGTCACTCGTTCAGTCGGTTATCGACCGGCCTTCTAGTGCACTCGGCGAGTCAAAACAAAAGCCGTTCGAAGCATGATCGATAGGTCCATTACCAAACTGTGGTTCTTCACATAATACAGGTCGTAAGCGAGCTTGGTGAAGGTTTCCTCCACGTTGTCTAAAGTGTAACCCACTTTCACTTGGGAGAGACCCGTGAGCCCCGGACGGACCAGGCATCGAAACTCGTAGATCGGGACTTTTTGGACGATTTCCTGAGTGAAAGAATAGACTTCCGGCCTGGGACCAACAAAAGACATTTCGCCTTTTATGATATTCCAAATCTGCGGCAGTTCGTCGAGGTGCAACGGGCGCAAACACCGCCCCACAGGAGTCACTCGAGGATCTCTCGAACGGGTCGAAGGCGGGTGGTCGCCCTGGATGTCGGAATGCATGGTCCGAAACTTAACAATTTGGAAAGGCTTTCGGTAACGCCCTTGTCGCTGCTGCAAAAAAAGTACTGGCCCGGGGCTCGTGAGCTTAATTGCAACTGCAATCAAAAGAAGCGCAGGTGCAAAAAGGATCAAACAAAAAAGCCCGAATGAAAAATCGAACACACGCTTGAGAAAGCCACTCCACTGATTGCGAGTATCCATGCCGGCAAAAACAAACCAATTCTGCGTGAGGATCTGGGATGGAAAGGATTCGAATACTTCGCTGTAGAAGCCCACTTCGTCGATGACGCGGCAGCCAATCTGCATCGCCGCAATGGCAAACTCCGTCGCCTTAGGATCCTTCCCCGCCTGCGCGGTCATGACCACGTCGATCACTCGAGACTGCTGGAGCTTCTCCACCAGCTCATCGGGAGAAAGCACCAACTGATTGCGAAACCAAACTTCAAGTTCATTGAGGTGAAGGTAGTTGAGCCATTTCTCTTTGGTCTGGTTGCCTAACCCTTTGAGCCCTTGGCTAATCGCAGAACTTTCGCCAATCACGACGAATCGGTAAGGGTATTTGTTCAATAGCAAAGAAAGAAGCCAGTGATAAAGGATAATGGAGCCCAGCGCACCCAAACTACCGAAAATCAATAGATACCGGCCGACGGTGGAAAAGAAGGCGACATAGATGACGAACTGCGTGGCTAAAAGGGCTAAAGCCGCCGCCACCATGGTGGCTCGGATAAAAGCCTTCGGGTGAAAACGGTGCTCCCGTTCAAAAAGGCCTGCCCCCATCGCAAACAAGCTAAAACTCACCGAATAAATGAGGGCGGACATCCAGATTTCTCGCTCGGTCTGCATCCATACCCGCGGGTTCCATTGGGCCACGAAAGAGAAAGCGCAAAAACTCAAAAGGAAGTCAGTGACTAAGTAAAAGGCGAAATCTTTGGACAAAAGCATTTCGCTTAAAGCACGGGAAACTTTGCGCGAAATCGGCAAACTGGTGAAAGTCTGAGCCTGCGAAGAGGACATAAGGGTATTTCTAACACAAAAATCCCTCGACTTGGGTGCCCGAATCAAAGAACATAAGCCGCCTATGCACGTCCTGATGGTTTCTCACGGCTTCAACCCGGAGCCGCATTTCAAGGGGCTTAGCTTTGCCCGAGAACTTCAGCGGCAGGGAGTCCAAGTACAGGTCCTTACCGGTTTTCCAAACTACCCCGGTGGTAAAATTTACCCAGGCTATCAACAGCGGTGGGTGCAAAAAGAAACTTTGGAAGGGGTCGAAATCGTTCGGGTCCCGCTCTACCCCAGCCATGACTCCTCCCCGCTGAAGCGCACACTCACTTACTTGAGTTTTGCGCTCTCGGCAGCGTTCATCGGCGTCTGGTTCGTGCGCAAAGCAGACGTCGTTTACATTTATCACCCACCGGCTTCCACTGCGTTTGCCGGGCTTGTTTTGCGCCTTTTTAAAGCAAAGCGGGCGGTCTACGATATTCAGGACCTGTGGCCCGATACTCTGCTCGCCACAGGGATGATGAAACGCCGGTGGGCTTTAGGTTTGGTTGGGCTGTGGTGCCGCTTCACGTACCGTTGGGTGGATAAAATCACCGTTCTTTCTGAAGGCTTTAAGCGGCGCCTAGAACAGCGCGGCGTTCCGCCCAGCAAAATCGAAGTCATTTACAATTGGGCCGACGAAGCTGCCGAGCGCTCCTACGCACCTTCGCCGATACCGGGCTTCGAGGGTAGATTCAACATCGTCTTTGCGGGCCAGATGGGCAGAGCCCAAGCCCTCCGTTCGGTCCTCCAGGCGGCTGAAATCCTGAAAACCCAGCAGCCCCAGATCCAATTTGTTTTTATTGGCGGTGGCATTGAGAAAAGCGAATTAGAAGCGCACGCTAAGAGTCGAAACCTATCCAACACTCGGTTCTTTGCCCCGGTTCCCATCACTGAGGTTGGCCATTGGCTAGCGGGGGCGGACGTCTTGCTGGCCCATCTAAAAAACGATCCCCTCTTTGAAATCACTATTCCGTCAAAAACCCAAGGGTACCTCGCATCCAGCAAACCGATTCTCATGGCAGTCGCCGGGGAAGCGGCTGAAATGATCGTGAGCGCCAAAGCGGGACTGCGGTGCCAGCCCGAAGATCCCGACCAAATTGCCGCCGCCTGCCTGCGGTTTTATGAAATGAGCGAGGAGGAACGATCCGATATGGGAAAAAACGGCCGAGCTTTTTACGATCGATCGCTTTCCTTGAACCAGGGCGTTTCAAGGTTTTGTTCTATCTTCCAGCAACTCATCCAGGCGCCGTCGCGCCACTTAGAAACCCAAACGTCCGCTTAGCTCATTGGGCCAGGATGCCCAGGTGCTGGAACGTTTGCCGAAGCCTTTGCTTCCAGGTATGGTCGCGTCGGCTTCGTGCGAAACCGGCGGCTGCAATGTGCTGGCGTGCCGGCTCATTGCTTAGGTAAAACTGGATTTTTCGAGCCGCTTCGCCAGGGGCTTCGTAAAAAACGATTTCTTCACCCTCTACAAAAAACTCGTTTAAATCCGGGTTTCGAGTCGTCACATAGAGAGCCCCTGACATGGGGGAGTCGAAATCGCGGAGCTTCATCGTAATCAAATCGCGCGTGTGGCCGCAGGTCCCCACCCCTAAAACGATCTTGGAACGGCCAAAGACTTCCGCCATCTGTTCGGGCCCAATCATTCCGCTCGCGAAACCCGGTCCAAACGCTTGGACTTTGATTCCTAGGGACTCAATGGCTCGGATCACTGAGCTGCGAATCCCGTAGTTTGCCCCCACAAAGCTCACGTCGACATCTCTTTGAGGACCGGGAGCGAAAAGGTCGGGGTCTGACGCTAGGGGGAAAAAAAGCGCTGGGCACCCTTTGAGCAGGTAGCGCGGGCAGCACTCTTTCGAAGTGTTTAAAACTAAGTCCGTTGCGGACGCCAAACCGTAAGCGCCCATCTCGCGGCCCTTCTTTGTCGCCCAAAGCGCCGGAACCCCTCGATCGTCCATGGCCACGTTGATGACAATCGAACGTCCCTGATGGATTTTCTGGAGAGCTTCTAAGTTTAAAAAATCGGCCCACAGCTGGCCCAGAACAATGTCTACCTCACCCTCTCGGAGAGCGGCTTCGTATGCTGCCACTACGCTATCCGAGTTCAGCTGCAGGGCTTCGGCTTCTCCCAGTTTGTGTTGGGCGGCGAAGAGTTGCCCATAGCCGCCCCGAAGGTTCCGCATCTCGACCACGTCGAACACTTGGTGGAGACCCTGCAAAAACCCACTGCGGTCTTGCGGTTCATAGCTTCCCAAGAACAAAACCCGTAATTTTCGTTTCTGCCTCAGCGCGTGCAAATCGATGCCTTTTTTTGAAAGGCGATCCTGGAAAAGCCGAGGCACGGACTCGGGCTCATAAGAAACGCCGGCCCGCTTGAGCTGCCGATCAAACCGAAGCTCAAGTGCGGAAACAGCCCGTTTCATCTGCCAGGCTTTTAGCCGGGAATTGAGGTGCACTAGAAGGGGCTGTTGCCGAAGCAGCGGCAGCAAATCCATGTTAAATCCCAAACCAGCGCAGAGCAGCACGCGCTTCGCTTCGGACAAGACCCGACATGCGTCGGCGTGGGCTAAACTTTGGCACTTGAATGCCGGTGCTCCCAACGAAAAGGTCTTCAAATTGGCCTACTCGACGGGTTGTTAGGTCGCCACTCCACTCGAAGCCAACAAAGAACTTTTCCCGCAATTCGGAAATAAAGTCACAGTGCCCTTGTTCAAATACGCCACGAAGCTGCTCAGTCGCTTTGGAAAACCTATCAAAGCCCACCGCTGCCTTAGGCAACCAAAGGATTTCTTCTCCTGTCCAGGAAACAAAGTGGCGATGGCTTTCGAAATCGAACAGAAAATCATAAAGGGGGTGGGGGAATTCCACATACCCCCCTTTTGAAATCCGTTGAAGCTCCCCCGCCAGTGAATCCACATCTTCGGACATTTGCATCACGTGGGAACATACCGAGTAATCGAACGCTTTATCGGCAAAGGGCATTTCGCCCCCGGAATAAAACGTCCAGCTCTGGCTTTCGGGCGGGAGCTCAAAACCGCTGCGGTGCGCACGGGCTTTTTCTGGGTCGTAAAACTGCAGCTCTAAATACGCGTGGGCCCCAGCAAAGGGAAAAGCGCCCGGGCCTACGTCGATGATTCGGTCCGTTCCGCTCAACGAGACAATCCGATCTTTAAAGAACACTGCGCTTTTCCAATAAAAACGGGCCTAAAGCCAAGTGCGTGAGTCCCGAAAGATCCACTGTTCGAATGGCGTCTTCTGGCCCGCAAACATTCGGCTCACCGTGCAAATTGAAACTGGTATTCAAGATCCCGCCAATGCCAGTGTGCGCTTTGAAGGTGGAAATCACCTCATGGTAGTCAGGGTTCCAAGATTTACGGACGTACTGCGGGCGCAACGTGAAGTCGCGTGGGTGGATCGCAGCCGCAAGATCTTTTCTGGCCAAAGGAGTGCTGTTGAAAGTGATGCACATGTAGGGCGCAAAAATACGCTCGTGGTTTTCTACGTAACGAGGGACATCTTCTTCGAGAATACTCGGAGTAAAAGGCATCCAAAAGTCTCGGCTCTTGATCGCGTCGTTGATCGTTTGCAGGTTGGTGAAATCACTGGCTCTTGCCAAGATCGAGCGATTACCAAGCGCTCGCGCACCGAATTCCATGGGGCCGCTGCAACGAGCCACAATCACGTTGCGTGCTAGCAGCCCACCCACTTCGGCATTAATATTTGCTGGCCGGGAGATAAGGTACCGTTCGGCCGCGCCGGTTTTCTCAAGAGCAGCTTCGATTTCCGTAGCCGAATAATCGACTCCCAAATACAAATGCTCAAGGGGCTTCATCGGCGTCTGGGGATTTAAGTCCATCGCCCCCCAAACCGCAGCTCCCATCGCGCACGATTCGTCGGCAGCCGACGGGACGACATACATTCGCTCGATAAAGTCTTGTTCCAAAAGTTTCTGGGAAGCTTTGACGTTCATGAAGACGCCGCCCCCAATACCGATCTGGCGGATACCGGTTTTTCCGACCCAGTACTCGACCCATTGCAAAACAAGGTTTTCGGTCAGCTCCTGGATCGCCCCACAAATACTGTCGAATCTCTGGTGGTAGTAAACCTGATCCAAAGCGGACATGAGCTTTTCAGGGTTAGGGACACTTTCGAACTCGCCTCGATCGTTCACTTTGATTAGCTTTTGCAAGCGTTCGAGCGTGCGCTGGTAGTACTTGCTCTTTGCGTAAGGCGCCATGCCCATGACTTTGAATTCATGTTCATTCGACTTCATGCCCATCAAGGAAGTCGTGGCGGAATAATAGTAGCCGAGCGAATGCCGGTGGTCAGTGCGGGAGAGGCGCTCCAACTGGCCTTTGTCGTAGCGAAAAACGGTCGCACAAGCACCATCGCCCACCGCATCCAAAACAAAAATGAGGGTCGGGCCCCAGTCTTGGACGGCGGGAACAGCTGCGTAGGCGTGGGCTCGGTGGTGATCCAGCGCAACGATCTTGTTTTCGGGCAGCTGGAGCGACTTTGAAAAATACGACCGCGCTTCCTTTTGGAGATTTTGGTCTGACTCTTTGCGAGCCATCCTCCAAGCGCGAAGGTTCCAGCCCCAATCGGTCTCTAACAACCGGCGTTTGAAGCCCTTCGTAGTGTAGGAGGTTTCGAGGTACTCGCCATAGTTGAAAGTTTCAAACCCGTGGCGTTTGAGGAAAAGGTAACCGTAGATCGACTTCTGAAAAAGCACTGCCCGATCAATCTGATCCGGGCGAGCTAGGTGGTCATAAACATGCTTGAGCGTAAGGCTTGGGAACCCAGTGCTGTTCTTCAGGCGAGAGAAACGCTCCTCGCTCTGACAAAACGTGACTTTGCCGTCTTCAACCAGACACACTGTGGCGTTATGCCCGTAGTGGATACCTAAGACTTTCATAGTGTTCGGGAAATTAACACTTTACGGTTCAAAATCAACCGGACCGTCTGCTTGGCTCACGCGCTTGAGCCAACCGCCGGGGTTCAGCGTTAGCAAAAAACGTTGGCATTCCGCGTCGACCACAAAGTCAGACGAGTGGCTCAAGAAAGCTTGGACTGCCTCCCAAGGGCCTGGACCGTGGGCCGCAAAGCTGGGGTGGCCGTTGACGTTGGTATCTTCGACAATCAAGTAGGAACCCACTGAGACCAAGCGCGAATACAGCTTCAATTCTGCAGTGACATTGGCTTCTGAATGATCGGAGTCAAGCAACACAATGACCGGTCCGGGAACTTGCCGCAACTGGGCTCGGACTTCGTTTTCGACTTTTTTGAAAGTCGCTGGGTCAGTCGAGTACCCCACCACCGAGCTAATCCCTTTAGTTTCGGGTTCGAACGACCATTTTGGGTTGGGATCGACGGTGATGACTCGGCACGAGAGATTCATCAAACGGGCGATATCGGCAAAGAAACTTGCGGAACCTCCGCGGTGTGTTCCCGTCTCGACAATCACCGAAGGAGAAAGCGACTGCATGATTTCCACCATCACCCAAAGATCGCAGGGCGATTTAATCATTTCAGAGCCGCGCCAGTTCAACGAACGGGCGGTTCCGCCGCTGTAATAAAGGTCGTTGAAGCTATCGACAATGTTGCGCGATTTCTCCGATTTGAGAATATCATCGACAGTGAGGGGCAGGTACCGAGGGCGAGGCCGGATAAAATCGATCACTCGGCGCACAAAGCGCGAAGCCGATCTCCCAAAAACAGGCTGAGTTTGCGTTGTCATGTTC
>JANPJT010000285.1:0-7559 GCA_031425635.1 Pseudomonadota bacterium | reverse complement strand
CTCTTGCTTGGCCGCCGTTAGGGTGGTCACCATCCCACTTACGGCCCCGGCTTCGGCTAAATCTTCGATCGGCTCAACAATATTCCAGTCCGATCCTGTCTTTTTAAAGCGAAACTGGGTGTATTTACCCTCTTTCTGTTGCTGGACAGAAAGCTCTTGAACGCTGGTATTGGGGGTAGAAAGCAAGACTTTCGTTTGTTCTTCTTTTTCGCGGTTGGACGGTCGGTAGCTCTTTTCGTAAAACTGGTACCAGGCGGCTAACCCGATAAGCAGGATGAGTAGCAGTGCAGTGGTGTTGACGCTTTTTTTCATTTTCTCCCCCGTAAGAAGTAAGAAGGGAAGAAGTCGGAGTTAAGCTGGGGTTCCGTTTTCGTCCTCAGCGGGCGCTTTTTGAATGAATCCGCCGGCGATTTCTCTTAAGGCCATGACAGCAGGCTTATTTTGAAAGCCGCCGACCAATGGCTTGGAACCCTTAGCCATCTGTTTAACCCGCTTTGTCGCAATATGGATGAGTTCAAACCGATTCGGGATCTTTTCCAAACAATCTTCAACGGTTACTCTTGCCACGCGCGGACTCCTCTTCTTCAGGTACTTAAGTGTCGCTTATACTATGGTAATGACTGGGATAGTCAAGGCTCTTTCTTGGGCCGTTTGCTGAGGAGCCGCCTGGTGGTTTGCTGAAGCGGTTCACGATCGGGAACGGGACCCGCCGGAGAGCCACTAAACTCGGCGTGGGATACGAAGCGGCAGACTTCGCTTAAGTAACCAGCCGTTCGCGGCCCCCACAGTGCGGCCGCCTTTCGAAGGGCAGATTCGCGGGTGACTGCCTCGGGAAAGCGGAATTTCAGCGTTTGGAAAATCAAGTTCTCGACTTGGACCCACCAAGCCAGATCGCTCGAAGGGCTTTTTAGGGTCTCGTCCCAACGCCGTTTAAGTTGGATCCGGGGATCGGACTGCCGCTTCCGCTGCCGACTGCGGGCACCTTTAACACCGAGGAGGGTGAGCCAAATCGCTGCCAATAAAAAGTTTAAAGACCGGAAAATCCACGGGCTGGGTTCGCCTTTAAACGGAAGCAAGGGGCCTAAATCGAGAGCCGATAGATCCGCAGGGGCGGGCGGGCGCTCAGAATACTCCAGCAAAATCGGTTCGGTTTGCGTTGTTTCGTACTGGCCCCGATCCGTGTTGAAACGAGTGAATTCGGCGCCGGGGATCGTGATGTTCTTGGTGGCCTCTATCAAAAGTGTGGTCTCAAACACTTTGGCTGTCGTTCCCGGCATATTTCGAACAACGCTCTTTTGGTTCACTAAACGGGCTTCGGGAGGGAGTTTAAGGCGGAGCGAACCCACGTCGGGGAAGTTTCCCGTGCCGGTTAAGAAGTGCCGTACGACGACAGGCTCCTGGGGGTAAAAACGATCGCGTTCCGTTTGGGCGGTCAATAGAAGGTTGCCCACTGCCCCTTGAAAGCTTTCCGCTAAACTGGATGGGACGGGGGGGAGCGGAAGCACTGTGAGAGGGGAGCTTTCCGAAGTCAGGGACGTTTCAACGTCCCCCGCCGCAGTCAGGATCTTGACTACCAGCTTCATGGGCGAAATTTGCACGCCCGAGTTTCCGAGCATGGCAGTGAGGTTGTAGCTTCCAATCACCGTTTTTCGCACCGTGGGGTTAAAGGGGTCAGGGAGAAGGAAAGTGGGCCCCTGCCGAAGCGTCGTGTTCTCGCTCCAGTAGCCCCGGAACTCGGGGAACTTGGAAACTTCGGTTTCTAGACTCGAAGCGTCCGCGTACAGCACGAATTGGCAATTAAAGGTTTCGCCTCGGTAGACTTTCGCTTTGGATACTTCCGCGACCAGCCGAAGGCCGGCGTGGGCGTTCATTGGGCCCAAAGCCAAAAGGGCCAGCAGTGTCAGCGCTACCATTGCTGGGCCCTCATTTCTTTCGAAGGCTTTGAATTGCGGTTTTGAAGTTTTTGGAGAATCTGTTGCTCTTCGTTGCTAACCGCTTCGAAAAGGCGTTTCTTTTGCGATTCACTAAACGTTTGCCCTTCAAAGCTCTTCGCCTTACCGGGATCCGAAGCGGCTTTCGGTTTATCCCCTTCGCCTTCTCCTTCTTGCTGCTCTTTTTGCTGGGCCTCTTGTTCCTGCTGCTGCTTTCTAGCGACCAGAATGTTGTTTGAAAGAGAATCGTTCAGCGCTTTTTCGGTTTGCTTGTTGGTGAGCGCAATATCGTACGCCCGCTGGTAGGCGCTGACCGCCTGGGCGGGATCCTGAAGGCGCAGAAGCGTGTTGCCAAGGTTGTAGAGCGCTTTCTTTTTGAGCTCATCGTGAGTGGCTTGAGAGGCGCTTTCGTGAAACAAGTCGGCTGCTTCCTGCTGTTTCCCTTCTTCCACCAGCCGCAGGGCCGCGTTGTATTGGTCAAAGCCTACGGACGGGCTTTTCGCTGAAGCTATGTGCGACGCGAAAGTGAGCGCCATGAGCAGGCACCTTACAAACAAATGCCATTGGCCCATGAGGAACGTGGCAGAAAGAAAGCTGAGCCCCGCAATAAAAAGGGCCGGGAAGTACTCTCGCTCCAGCTTGAAAGTCGTTTGCAGTTTTCCAAAGGCCATCCCCTGCAGAATCCTTTGGGCGATGGCGCCAGACTCCGCAAGCTTCGGCTGGTAGTAATTGCCGCCCGTCGCTTGAGACATTTTAACCAGTGAGTCAGGTACTAGCTTGGTGAGCACTTTCTTACCCGAGCTATCGCGGAGCGACTCCATCCCAAACCCCGATCGATCGGGCATCGGGATCGACGCTCCTTGAGCGCTCCCCACACCGACGGTATCAATGGGGATCTGGAGCGAGCGGTACTTGCTTAACACGGAGTCGCTCAGCGAATCGTGGGTTTCGCCATCTGAGAATAAAAGCACGCGCGCAGGGGCGGTTTCGATAGCGTTCTTTCTTTGGATGGTGGTGAGTAGGGTTGCGAGCGAAGTTCCGAAGTCCGTGCCTTGGTTCGTCGTGAACGAGGGCGAGAGCGACAAAAGAAGATCCGACACCGCTTCGTGATCCAGACTGACGGGCATTTGCAGGTACCCGTCCGCGGCAAAAGGAAAAAGCGCTACGCGCACCCCGGGGATCTGGCTTAAGACTTTTTGTCCAAATAGCGCAGCGAACTCGAGCCGAGACGGCGAAAGGTCCTGGGCCCGCATGCTATTGGAAACATCCACCGCGAGGTACAGATCTCCTTTCAGTGCTCTTTGGGTGGTAGAGTAGCGCCCACCCTGCGGGCGCGCTAAGGCAACCACACAGCAAGTGAAACCAAGCAAAGTAAAAAAGGCGTAAGGCAAACCAAAACGCCCTTTTTGCGCTCGGCCGCGCCAAGCGAGAAACATAAGCGGCATCAGCGCAATGAGTAGCCAAAGTGCTGCGGGGTTCTCAAGCCGGTATGACATGGGTCTTTCCCCCCTTCCGGTAACGTGTTTCTAAAAGCAGAAAGACCAAGTACAGAATCCCAAGAGAAATGGCAGCGGGCCAAAAGAATTTTTCTTCTTGTTTTTGTTTGGGCAGCATTCGGATCCGGGTCCGCTCCAGCGAATCGATCTCCTGTAAAACCCGGTTGAGCATTCCCGAGTCCCGAGCCATGTAGGACTGCCCGCCAGTCAAGACCGCAACCTCCCGCAACAGCGCCGGGTTCAAATACGACGGGATGCGCGCCATCAGGGGGCCTTTTCTGCCTTGGTCGTCGTACTGATAAATCGGGATGATGACTCGGTTCTTTTGGCCCATCCCGATCGTGTAGATTTTGATCCCCTCCTGTTTTGCGAGCATTGCCGCCGAGATAGGGTTGATGGATCCTACGTTGCTGTCCCCATCCGTGAGGAGCACGATAATTTTCGTTTTGGACTCGGAGCCTTTTAAGCGAAGGATGGCGTTCATAAGCCCCATACCGATCGCAGTTCCCTGCTTGAGCTCTCGAAGTTCAATGCTTTCAACCTGGTTCAAAACAAATTCGTGATCGCGAGTGAGCGGGCTTTTGGTCACCGATTCCCCCGCAAAAACATTGAAACCGATCCGATCTGACTCCCGTTTCCGAATAAAGTCAGAAACCATGTCCTTTGCTACCCGAATGCGCGTGGGTCTAAAGTCGTCAGCGTCCATGCTCTCTGAGACATCGAGGGTAAAAACGAGATCGATCCCTTCCGACGATTTCTCCGTCCAGGAAAGGCGGAGGACGGGGCGCGCTGCGGCAACGGTGAGTGCCACTAAGCCGAGAGCGAAAAAGATGAAAAGCAGCCGAAAAACGGTTTTGGCTTTTCTAGACTGGGTGCGGACGGTTTCCCCTGAGAAGGCGGTAAGTGCCCGAACCTTTCTTTTGCGTAAAAGAAAGCTAGCTGCAATGGCTAAAGGGAGAATGGCCCAATAGAAAGCGTCGGGATTGACGAAGTGCCAGCTCATACGAAAAGCCTCTCGATCTGCGAGATCCACTCGAGGGTCAGGCGCTTAGCGTGGCGGTCTTTGCGAAATGCAGGCGAGAACTGGTAAAGTTCGCACTGCCCCAGGATCGCCAGCAAACCTTCTCTTTCAGGAAAATCCTTGGATTGGGATCGGAGATCGGTGGAAGTCCACGCTCTGGCCGGTGTGGCATTTTCTCGTTCTAAAAACTCTTTTACAATGGCACTCCAACAATCCGGAGCGTTGGCAAGGTCGTCCAGAGACTCCAACCGGTAGGCTAGAATGCGAAGCTGGTTTCGTAACCAAACACGGGGAAGTTCTTGCTGTTTTTCTGGGCTCGGATCAGGGCGCTTGGGGACAGGGAGTTTGAGACGGCTTTTCAGACGCCAAAACCCTAGAGCAAGGAGTGCCGCCAGGAAAACCCACCCGAGCCATTTCAACCAAGGGATTGGGGCCCGCATCGGGCCCGCGTCCGGCATTGTCTGTGTAGGGAAAGACCCTTGCACCTCGAGCGCCATTTTCTCACTGGAGAAAGTTTGTGGCCCCATAGAAACTAAAATCGGTGGGAGGGAGTACGTGCCGAAAGCATAAGCTGTAAAGCGGTAGCGCCAAACATAAGTGCCATTTTCTTTCCGGTAGTTCTGATCCAGGAGCTCTAAGCCGTCCAACTTCAATAGGGCTTCGTCTTGGCTTTCCGGAAACACCTGCTCTTCGTCTTGGCCTTCGGGGCGCACGAGGTCGGATTCGTCGAGCTCAAAGCGCAACACGGCGCTTTGGCCGGGTTGAATCACCCGAGGTTCCAACGAAAAACGAAAAGCAGCCTGCGAGCTTCCGCTAGCGAAGAGCGCCGCTGCCAAAAAAAGTAACCAGCTGGTTGAGATAGTCGTCCTCCACGCTGAGCGAAAGGTAATCTACGCCCGCAAGTTGTGACACCTGTCGAAGCCTTAGCTCCACGCTGTTCGAATGTTCTTTTAAGCGGTCCCGCGTCGCCGCTGACCCTCCGTCCACGAGAAGCGATTCACCGGTTTCCGGATCAAAACTTGGGTAGACCCCGTCGAGGGATTCGCCTTTCTCTACAGGCGCAGTCCCTCGGATCAAAGTGACTTCGTGGCGAGCGGCGAGTGTTCGAAGCTCCGCATCAAAAGGGGGCCCTTCGAAATCACTCAGCACATAAATGAGCGACCTCGATTTTAACACGCGGCGAGCCCTCATCAGCGCAGGCCGAAGATCGGTGCGCGATCCAACGTAGGGCTCGGAGCGCATGTGCGAAAGGCAGGCCCGAACATGGCTTTTGGTTCGCTTTGGAGGAAAGTAAGCTTTCACTGCGTCGGTAAAGAGAAAAAGGCTGAACGGATCTCCCGCCTTAGTGGCCGCGAGTCCAATCAAAGCCGCGACGTCGATAAAAAAATCATTCTTTCGCTTTCCCCCAGCGCCGACCAGTGTCGAACCGCTCACGTCGGCGATAACCACTGCATTGAGCTCTCGTTCCTCTTCGTAAACTTTGACCGTGGCTTTTTGCGTCCGCGCGGTGACTTGCCAGCTCATGTGCCGGATATCATCTCCCAGCTCGTAGCTTCGAAACTCTTTGAAATGCATTCCGCTGCCGCGAAAAGCGCTGCGAAAATTCCCTGAAAGCAAAGCCGCAGCTCGGCGACGAGGGCGTATTTCAATTTGCGCCGCAGCGCGCAAGAGCTTGTCACTGAAAGGGTCCATTAGCCTTCCTTCCTTTTAAGGAACGCAAACCGTTTCGAGCAGTTGGCCAATGACGTCGTCTGTAGAAAGTCCCTGCGCTTCCGCTTCAAAAGTCAGTAAGAGGCGGTGGCGCAAGATATCGGCAGCGACGGCTTTCACGTCGTCGGGAATCACAAAAGAGCGCGATTGGATAAGCGCTCGAGCTTTGGAGGCCGAGTTCAAAAAGAGGGTCGCTCGCGGTGAAGCGCCAATGCGCAGCGCATTGCGGAGTGTGGCGAGGTTTTTCCCCGTCGTTTCTCCCGGTAAGAGCTCGCCGTCGCGGCGAGTAGCGAGCACTAGTCGCAGAATGTATTCTTTGATCCGCTCGTCTAAGTACACATGGTGGACCGACTTTCGAATTTCTAAAATGCTTTGCTTTGTCAGCACGGGGGCTGCTTCCGGAAGCTCCGGAAGCGTCATGCGTTCCAAAATGAGTTTCTCTTCTTCTCGGGAAGGGTAGGAGACGCGGAGTTTGAAAAGAAAACGATCGAGTTGGGCTTCGGGAAGGGGGTACGTCCCTTCCTGTTCGATGGGGTTTTGGGTGGCCAGAACCAGAAAGGGGTCTTCGACGGGGTAAGTGGTTTCGCCAATCGTGACCTGCTTTTCTGCCATCGCTTCCAACAATGCGCTTTGGACTTTTGCTGGCGCTCGGTTGATTTCGTCTGCCAGCAAAATATTCGTGAAAACGGGCCCCATTTTAGGGACAAACTCTCCGGTTTTTTCACGGTAAATGATGGTTCCGATCAAGTCGCTCGGCAGAAGGTCGGGCGTGAACTGCACGCGCTGGAACTTGCAATCGAGCGACTTGGCCAAGGTCTTTACCGCAAGGGTTTTTGCAAGGCCCGGTAGGCCTTCCAGTAAAACGTGCCCGCCCGTGATCATTCCAATCAGAAGGGCCTCGTTCATTCCCACTTGCCCCACAATGACTTTCGCCACTTCTTCGAGAACTTTTTTAAGTTCTTTTGCGGATCGCTCGATGACTTCTTGGTGTGGTGCGTCTAGAGGTGCCAAAACTGCTCCTTGGTTTCTGGGCGGTCAAAAGGCTAAATTAAAACCATGCCAAGAGTTATCTTCCTTCCTTCCGGCAAATTCGTCGACATCAAAGCGGGAACGACTTTGTATGACGCCGCTATTCAGGTCGGCTTACCCGTTGCCGCGTCGTGCGGTTTGGAATTTATTTGCGGCAAATGCAATATGAAGGTTTTGGCCGGAGCGGACGGGCTTTCCAAACAGACGCCCAAAGAGCGTGCTTTGCTGAAACGCGAAGGGCGGCCGGAGACTGATCGAGTCAGTTGCCGGACGGCGGTATGGAAAGACTGTGAAGTCACTGCGAGCTATTGGTAGGGAGTGTGGCGGGTCAAGTATCGCCGGTTTGCCTGCCCCTGCAGGCTGACTAAAGTC
>JANPJT010000284.1:0-6838 GCA_031425635.1 Pseudomonadota bacterium | reverse complement strand
CAAAACTCCCATCGCGGTGGAGAGTGGGTTTGCCGAGTGGGCCCACGCTTTTTGCCGTAAAAGTGGCGTGCAAAGATTCGATGTCCGATTTCTGCAAAAACACGAGTCCCAAGTGGCTTTCATGCGATCCAGCGGCTGTCGACTTTTGGGCCAGTTGAGGGACGGGCACTAAGCTCAAATAGGTATCCCCCAGCTGGAGCATGGCCCAATCGGAATCGCCAATGAGGTAGGGTTCCATTCCAAAGTGCTCCTGGTAAAAAGCGAGCGACTTTTCCAAAGAAGAACATTCTAGAGCAGCGTGTTTTAAACCGAGGCACGTGGGCTTTCTCATAAACTACACCTATTCTCCTTTAAAAAGGGCGAGGGCTTTGGCTCGTTGAACGGAATGCTCCACGATCGGGGCCGGGTAGCCCGGAACATTCTTTGGCGCGTGGATTTCGCGCGCTGGAACGTTTCGGAGTTCGGGCACAAACTTGCGGATGTACGCTCCCTCGGGATCAAACTTTTCGCTTTGCAGCGTTGGGTTGAAAATTCGAAAATACGGCTGAGGGTCGCAGCCTGTCGACGCAGCCCACTGCCAGCCTCCGTTATTGGGCGCAAGATCTCCGTCGAGCAAGCGCTCCATGAAGTAGCGCTCGCCCCATTTCCAGTCGATCAAAAGATCTTTGGTCAAAAACGAAGCGACAACCATGCGCACTCGATTGTGCATCCACCCCGTGGTCGCAAGCTCCCGCATGCCCGCATCGACTAGTGGGAACCCGGTGTGCCCGGCTTTCCAAGCTTCAAAATAATCTTCTCGGTTCTCCCACTGAATGTCTCTGAAACGCTCTTGGAACGCTTCGTGTTCCACGCTCGGGTGGTGATAAAGAATATAATAATAAAATTCGCGCCAGATTAACTCCGACAGGAACTTCGCGCGGGAGCTTGTGTCCTTCGGGCCCACTGCGGAAAAACCAAAATACGCGATGGCTTGGGCAATCGTGAGCGAACCATTCTTAAAGTATATCGATAAGCGCGATGTCCCTTGGGCGGCCGGGAGGTCTCGCGTCTCGCCGTACGCAGTCACCTTAGGTGCAAACGCTTTTAGCGCAGCCAGCGCAGCAAGAGAACCGGCAGGGGGAACAGGCACTCTGGAAACCACCGACGACTGGTATTTTTCTAAGCACCCTGTCGATCGATTTTTCAGATCGCTCCAAGTGAGGTGAAAAAGGTGAGGGGTTTCGCCTTTCGCGCGTTTTTCCAAATACTCCAACCCCAGTTTTTGGCGACGGACGCGCGCCTGTATCGTTTCGGTCTCGAAAATTTCTAGCCACTTGCGCTTGTAGGGAGAAAAAACCTGGTAAGGCTTGTCGGGACGCACGATTTCGGAGGGCTCCACCAAAGCGTGATCGGCGTCGCTCAGCACTTCGCAGCCCAGCTCAGACTCGAGAAGCCGAGTGACTCTGGCGTCTCGCTCCCGCGCAAAGGGCTCATAGTCCCGATTGAAAGTAACGAGCGAAGGTTTTGCCACACCCGCTCGAGAGAACTCCTCAAAAAGGTGCTGGAACGTTTTGTCGGGGCCCTCGTCGAGCACTAGTAAATCCGAACCCAGCTCTTCGAGCTCGAGTTTCAAAGCGCTCAAAGTTTCCAAAAAAAAGCGAAAGCGGTCTGGTGAAAAGTCGGGGCGAGAAAGAAAGATAGGGTCAAAACAAAAGAGCCCGACGACTCTTCCTTGGTGCTTTTTCCAATTGGCTTGCAGCGCCGGATTACCTGCGACTCTGAGATCGCGCCTGAACCAGTGGATACCGTATGCAGAACTCATCGGGGGCGAAAGTACTCCTCAACGAACACTCTAGCAAGGTGGGAAGCTTTCACTCGCCAAAGATCTTCGTTCACGGTAAGGGCTGCAATCGCGATGCGCTTATCGGCGCCGCGAACAAACCCCACGAACCAGTCGCACTTGCCTTTGGGAGATAGCCCTTTGAGGGAACCGGTTTTACCGCCCATTTCTAACGACTTATATTTCGGCTTGGTGAGCAACGTCCGGAACGCTTGCCGCGAAGTCCCTGTTCGGATCGTCTCGACCATCAGGCGCCGTAGCTCGGCAGCGGTTTCCACTTTCATGGTAGTCGACGCGGAACGGGGGATGCCCTGGTAGACCGGCTGGCCCGCAACCAAGAGGCTCTCGACAATATAGGGTTCCATCATCAGGCCGTCGTTCGCTACCGCCGAAGCGATAAGCGCGCCCTGCAAGGGGCTCATCGAAGAAACTCGGTTAAAGCCCGACGCGACTTCTCCGATACCCCAGGGTTCGGCTGCATCGAGCTCAAACTGGCCGCGCTCAATCGGCACGTCTGACGCAATGTCTTTGTTGAAATGGAAACGCTCGGCGTAGTCCCGAAGCTGGAGAGGCTCCAGGACAAACATCCCGATTTTAGCAAACACTGTGTTCACCGATCGAGCGAACGCGTCTCTCAAAGTAATTTGCCGTGTCCAACGCCCGACGCTTTGATCCGTCACGTTCCGACGGTAAAGCGTGTGCGACGCGCCGTTAAAAGGAATCACGGTATCGGCACTTAAAACCCCTTGATCCAACGCAGCAGCCGCCGTCACAATTTTAAAGATGGACGCGGCAGGGAAAGAAGCTTTCAGCGCTAAATTTTCGTTGCTTTGTTTTCCATGGTTATAGCTTACCAGCACTAAAACCTTCCCGGTCAAAGCGTCTAAGGCCACAAAGGCGCCGTAGTCAGGACGGTACTGTTGCAAAAGCTTCTCGATCCTACTTTGGTGGACGGGGTCGATAGTGTACCTGGCGGCAGCGCGCCCTAAAGAGCCCAGTTCGACCTCCAGGGGAAACGCGCCTTGCTTCAGGGCCGGTCCGACGCTTTGGGCCACCAGCGCCCGCTCGACTTTGCCCGATTGGCGCCAGCTCGCTAAACGCCCGCTAGCGGCGGCGAGGGCCATTGCCACCCCTAAGAAACACAAAGGTTTCAAAAGGTTTAAGCGCTTTTTCTGAAGTTTGGGTGCCAAGTTAGTAGTGTATCGCAACTTTGGAATCCACGCGACGATTGACCCACGCCCTTTCAACGCTACACTGCTCCGCATGCAATGCCCCTCTTGGCTTTTCTCTATTGGCCCCATGCGCACCCGCTTAGATTCGGCGCGCTATATTCAAAATCGTTCTTCCGGGCGCATGGGGCTCGCTCTCGTGCAGGAAGCCGTGCGGCGGTCGGCGAAACCGACTATCCTTCTGGGGCCGGTGGATTCGAAAATCGAAGAAGCATTTTCGGCTTGGAACCCCACCAGGTACGAAAGCCCTGCGGAGTACCAGCGGGGATTGGAAACGACTTTCCCTCAGTGCGATGTTTTCTTCTCGGTTGCGGCAGTCTTGGATTTTGAGTGTGCCACGGTTTCCGGAAAATGGGGTCGGGAAGACTTTGGCGACACGCTCACGCTCCCTATCAAACCCGTCCCCGACTTCGCAGCTTGGGCAGGCCGCGAGAAGAAAAGCCACCAAAAGGTCATTGCATTTGCTGCTGAAACTGGGTCGGTAGACGAAATTCTGGTGCGGGCGGAAAAAAAGCGGCAGAAAAAGAAGGCGCAAGCCATTGTCGTCAACCCGATCGCACTGGGATGGGGGCCGGAAAGTGAAAGCAACGAAATTTGGGTGCTTCGGGAAGGCAGCCCCCCAAAGTACCTTGGCAAAGGCTTGAAGACCGACTTAGCTAAACTTACTTTAGATTACCTTTTTCCGGAAAGCGCCCCCCAGTGAAGCCCGTGCCTTTTACCCCACGAGTGGTCGACTTCGCTTACCGCCAAGGGTATTTCCCGATGGGCGATCCGGACACGGGCGAAATTGGGTGGTATTGCCCTGATCCGCGAGCGGTCCTGCCACTGAACGGTTTTCATGTCTCCCGAAGCTTAGCAAAACGGATCCAGCGAGTGGAATTCACTTACTCTTTTGACCGATCGTTTTCCGAAGTGATGCGCAAGTGTGCCGATCGGCCTGAGGGGAGCTGGATCTCGGACGAATTCGTGGATGTTTACAGCGCGCTCCAACGCCAAAACAAAGCGCACTCAGTGGAGGTTTGGAAGCAAAATGTTTTAGTCGGAGGGGTTTATGGAGTCGCTTTGGGCGGGGCCTTTTGCGCTGAAAGCATGTTCCACACCGCAACGGATGCGTCAAAAGCCGCCCTATACACGCTGGTGAATCGCTTAAAATCGTGCGGGTTCACTTTGCTTGAAGTCCAGTACCTCACTCCCCACTTGCAATCGCTAGGGGCAAAAGAAATCCCTTTTGACGATTACAAGCAGGCGCTGGATGAAGCGCTGAAGCTTATTCCGCAGCCTTTTGTCCCTGCAGAATAAGATCCGAAAACTCGCGAAAAGCGCCGTGCCCCCCCGGGGACTTTAGAACCCGGCCCACGGCGCCCTGAACGGCCGAGTGTGCGTCGGATGGGCAGGCTGAGAAACCAGCACGTTCTAAAACTTCCAGATCGTTCACATCGTCACCGATATACGCGAGTTCCCGCCACTCCACTCCGAGCCGCTCCAGAATACGACTCACGACTTCGAGCTTATTCTGCGCGCCCAAGTGCACTTCGCTGATTCCCAGCTTTTCACACCGACGCACCAGCGAGGGCGACCTCTCTCCAGTAACCACTCCCACTTCGATGGATTGGGCCTGAAGCAGCTTCACCCCCATGCCGTCGCGTATGTGGAACTTTTTCAACGCTTCGCCCTGTTCGCCGTAGTAAACCGAACCGTCCGTCAGCACGCCGTCGCAATCCGTTAGCACGAGCCGGAGGGGCATCATTTCCACTGGTACTCAGCAGACGGTTTCACTTTTTTTACGAGGCCCGTTGTTTGGATCTGAGAAGCAATCGTCGCCCACCGCGCGTCCGTCATGGAACCCATCCCGGCGGTTTTAGTCTCCGGCGTTTCAATCAATGTTTTTTGGATCTCAGCACTTTTTGAGAGCGTTTCCATGTCCATCGAAGGGTTCAGCACATGCATGCGGCGGTTCGCTTCTTCGGGGTTCGCCAAGTACTGCTTCCAGCCCGAGTCGATGGCTCGCTTGAACGCTGCCACTTTTTCCTTATTTTTTTCCGCAAAGCTCCGTCGAACAACGACCAATGTCGTGTAGGGGTTAAAACCCGCTTCAGCAACAAGCACGGTCTTTACTTTGAGTCCTTTTTTCTCGGCAAGGATCGGTTCCGAAGTCACAAAACACTGCTGAACCAACTGGGGATTTTCCGCTATCTGCGAAATCCCACCCAGGTACGGAACCACTTTGGCGCGCGCTTTTCCGACGGTTTTCTCTAAAAATAAAAAATAGGGCAGCCCTTTTTGCACCGCGAGTAGCCCAGGGGCTTCCAAGACTTCACTGACTTTGGTCCATTTCTTCTCCGCCGAGAACATGAACCCATGAGGGTTCGTCTGGTAAACAGCGTACAGTCCCACCACATCCGCACCGCGATCTTGAGAGAGAACCACTTCATCGGCAGAAGATATCCCGTACTCCGCCTGACCTGAAGCCACCATTTGGACTGCCGGCGTGCCGACTCCGCCAGGCAAGATTTCTACTTTCAACCCTTCCTTTTCGTAAGCACCCGAAAGTAGGGCCGCATAAAACCCGCCAAACTCTGCTTCCGGCTTCCAGTTAAGAACAAGCCGCGTGCTTGCGAAAGCCGAGTTCACTGTTAGAAACACCGCCAAAGCGACAAACATTTTCACTTCTCACTACTCCTTTTGAACCCTAGGGTTCCACCTTCTTAGCACTACCCAGTTGACCAAATCGATCCCCAAAACAGACAAGCCACCCAATGTCGAAGCTAGAAACACGGCAGCGAAAACAACGTCAAGCCGCTGCTGGGTGCGAGCCGCGTCGACGACGCTACCAAGCCCCCCACCACCTACAAACTCGCCAACGATGGCGCCGATGACCGCAAGGCCCGACGCTATCCGAAGGCCCGTTAGGATCTCGGGCAGCGCCATCGGGAGCAAGAGTTTGAACAGCCGATCTTTTTTCGAGGAACGGTACAGTCGAAACAGGTCTTTTAGCTCGGGGCCAGTCGCTCCAAGCCCATTCAGCGTCGACATAATGATGGGGAACAAGCAAGCCAGTGCGGCTGACGCGATCACCGTCGGCGCACCAAACCCAAACCATATCACCAGCAAAGGGGCGATTGCGACAATGGGTACGGTTTGAAGGACGACTGCGTACGGGTAAAAAGCAAAACGAGCCCACTGAAAAGAGTAAAGAGCAACCGCAACGAATACGCCTGAGCAAGCGCTTAAGACAAAACCGGCAATCGCGCAAAGTGAAGTTGCCACAAAGGCTGGCCAAAGCTCGGCCCTATCTCGAACTAAACTCACTGCGACTTGCGAAGGGGCGGCTACCAGGTACGGGCTTACCCATCCGAGGTCGTAGGCGATTTCCCAGCCACCCAAAAAAAACACGAGCGCGACAAAGGGCAGGCTATAGGCGGCCACGAGCATCTCCTAGCGGCGGTTGGGTGCGTTCGAACCGCAATCGGCAATCGCGCACAGCGGCTGAAAACTCAGGCTTCGCTCTCAGTGCTTCATCGCGTTCTCCCAGACCTATGACCATAGAATCCCGAATGCCGCCTTTGTGTGGATCGAGTACAACAATCCGATCGGACAAGAAGACTGCCTCCGTAAACGAGTGCGTCACGAGGACAACGGTCATCCCGCTGCGGATCCAAAGGCTTCGAAGCTGCTCTTCAAGCTGCACTCGGCTTAGCTCGTCAAGGGCGGCAAAAGGCTCGTCGAGGAGCAAAAGCGTGGGGCTTGTGCAAAGGGCGCGCGCAAGTGAAACCCGCATTTTCATTCCGCC
>JANPJT010000283.1:0-3363 GCA_031425635.1 Pseudomonadota bacterium | reverse complement strand
TATATCGGTTCAGGAAGCGTTCAAGATTGTGGTTTCCATGGGAATCGTCAGCCTCGATGAACCGGTGGGAGAACCCGCTTCCAAATGAAGACCGAAGATGGCATCAAGATAGTTTGCGAGAACCGTAAGGCGCGCCACAATTACTTCATCGAAGATCGTTTTGAAGCGGGGATCGTTTTGACCGGCACGGAAGTGAAGTCGCTACGAGACGGGAAAGCAAACTTACTCGATGCCTATGCCGTATTTAAAAACGGAGAACTTTTTCTCATCAACTCCCATATATCTCCCTACGCCCATGGCAATATTCAAAACCATGAGCCATTGCGCAGCCGAAAGCTGCTGATGAAAGCCGAAGAAATCAGCAAACTTTGGAGCAAAATTGAAATCCGTGGTTACAGCCTAGTCCCTTTAAAACTCTACTTCAAAAAAGGGCTCTGCAAAGTGGAGATCGGGCTAGGCAAGGGCAAAAAGTCACACGACAAGCGGGCCTCGGAAAAAGAAAAAGAAGCTAAGAAATCGATGGATAAAATCCAAAAGAACGCGCGGACTCGGGGTTAGCTTTGGCGGCTTGGGAAAGCTCCTCAAGACCATTCAGCGGCGGAACCTGGCTGGTATTGACCGTGATATGTATCTGTGTCAATATAAGGGGATGGATAAAATAAAGCGCATTACTGCGAACCTTCCAGAATCGCTTGTGCAGCAGGCAATCTCTATCACTGGAAAAAACCTTACGGAGACCCTGATTGAGGGACTCCAGATGGTAAAGAGGACTGCGGCTTTTGGAAAGGCGCAGAAGCTGAAGGGAAAGTTGAAACTTAAAATCGACTTGGAAACCAGCCGTGAACGCACTCATCGTTGATACTTCTGTTTGGGTTGATTACTTAGCCGGGGTACCTTTAGATTGGGTAGATAGTGCGCTTGCAGAGGCAAGGGTTTGGCTCCCGCCGCTCGTTCTTTCGGAGCTACTGAGCGCGAAACTATCGCCGAAGGATCGCCTCAACCTTCAGGAAATGCTGCATGAGCTACCTCTTTGCGTTTGTCCGTTCGAGCATTGGGTAAAAGTAGGTGAGCTGAGAGCCCTCTGTGCTAAAGCGGGGTTCAAAGTGTCTACACCGGACGCCCATATTGCCCAATGCGCTCTAGACCTCGACGCCTATCTTAGCTCCCGGGATGGGATCTTCAAAAAGATTTCCACCGTTGCTGGACTGCGCTTAGCGACCGCTGGACGAGAACTTTCGTAGTAGGTGATGGCGGCGGCACCCGTTACGCGGGGCTGATTTCTTTGGGCTATTAAAAACGTGCGCGGACCCTAGGAGAACACCCTTTACCCAGCCCCAAAACAAGCAACCGTTTTAAGGTCGATCTCTGTTCCCTTTTTGACCACCTCGAAACGGAGTCCATAATCCCAAGGCGATTCGCCAGCCGGATCGGAAACCCGAAACCCTAGCTCGCACTGCCGCCGGCCCGTTTTTTTTGAATCGGTGCAGACTGCTCGGACTTTTTGAAGGTCTGTTTTTCCCGCCTCCGCAAGCGTGGCGAGCAAAAACGCAAGATAGGATCGGATTTTGGGCTGCTTCCCAAGATCTTCCATTTGGCACCCGCTCGACTGAGATTGCGGCAGAGGCGATTCGCCGCTGCGAAGCACCAGGTTGACCAGATCTTTTGCGCTTGGGTCTGACGCTCCGGAAACTGCCGAAGTGAAAACAAGCGTACAGAAAACCCAAAACCCTTTCGGCACTCGATGCCGCCGCTTTAAAACAAAGTCCATCCGGCTATCAACGGCCCCCTACCGGAATAAAATACCGAGTTCGCACTGCGAAATCGTAGATTTCGAAATGGTACGGGCTCTGCTGCCCGCCCGCCTCCGCAGCGCGCCGCAAAAGCGGGTACACTCGTTTTTGCCCGAGAAACAAACTTGCCGAGCTTTGAGAAGGAAACTCGGCCGTGAAAGCGCGGGTTTGGGGGAAATCGCGCACTTTGTAGCGTTTTAACAGTCCAGCAACGCGAGCAACATCGGTGGGTTTTAAAACAACCCCCACTTCGCCGCTGAGCGTTTCCTGCTGCCCAGGCTCTTCGTTAAAAAGGGCGAAGCCTTGGACTTCTCCTATCCCCAAAGAGTGGACCGAGCGAGCAACTTGCGCCACGAGTTTTCCAGCCTCTACATAAGTCCCTTTATGATCGACGTACAGGAGGACAAGAGGCCCTAAATCGGTTTCGCTCACTTGGATGGTTTTGAAGTAGCCGACGTAGTTAGCAAACAAAGCGCCGAAGATACCAGCCGCCAAAAGAACTATCAGGGAAAGTTTTACGAGTAAGCCGTTCACCCCTTAAGGGTTAGCGGGCCCCTGCACTTCCGTCAATGCCAGCACAAGCGGGGCACGTGCCGAAGAATTCGAGAGCGTGGGTGAGGTTTCGGTACCCCAAAGCCGAAAGGGATTCCTCGGTCTTTTTCATCACGCAGTCCGGAAGCGGTTTGACTGAATGGCACTTCCGGCAAACCAAGTGGTGGTGGTGGTGCTCGTTATCGTCGAACTCATAGCGCATCTTCCCATCGCCAAAAACGCAGCGGCGAACCAAGCCCTTTTCTTCAAAGACTGTCAGCATCCGGTATACGGTTACCAGATCGCAAAGCGAGTCCCCCAGTTTTTTAAAAAGATCTTCTGGCGAAAAGGGTCCGTGCCCTTCTCGAAGCGCATGGAGCAGGGCTAGCCGGCTCTTGGTCACTTTGAGATCCAAGCGCTGCAAAATGTCTCGCGCGGGCTCGGATTTACTTTCCGTCGGCATCCATCGCCTCCTGCAGGGCTTTTTCCCAAAAGGCGCACTCACGTGCCCCGTCGACTTTTTGCAAAACTTTTCCGCCACGGCCGAGGAGCACAGTGCGAGGCGTTCCTTTGCGTCCGTCGTACTGATCCAAAAACGTTCCGTTTGATGCAAAGAGCGGGACCGCGAGCCTGAGTGGCTTCAACGAACGAGCTAGCTCACCGGGATCGCCGGTAGCCTGCACGGCGAAAATATGCGCTTGGTCTTTAAACTTACCAAACACACACTCAAGGCTTTTCAACTGCACTTTGCATGGCGCACACCGAGGCTGAACAAAAGTGAAAAGCGCGGGGCGCTTGGTAAAGTCGAAAGACACCAAGCTTTGCGTCGCAAGGTTCTCCAGAAAAAGGGCGTTTGCAAGGGGCGCCGCTGCCGCAAAGAAAAAGACGACGATTTGGTTCATATTTCCGCTTTCAGGCCTATGGTAAAAACCCGACCGCGATTCGGGCCCCATGTATGGTTGTTGTCTAAATGGAAATGCAGCGGATCGTTGCCATGGCTTGCCCAATTCAGCGGCGAATCGCCGGCAGAGGCTTGAGTAAA
>JANPJT010000282.1:0-3455 GCA_031425635.1 Pseudomonadota bacterium | reverse complement strand
CCATTAGGCGCCATGGCGTACAAAAAAAAAGCTGGATGAAATCAAGTACCACTACCCATACCAAAAACACTAGGCGCCCATATGAAAAGACTTGTATAAAAATTTTCGGGAATGCAGCACACACAAAGGAGGGCTGCTGCTTGGCGGTCGAGCATCAATGTGATTGTGCCAGCAATGCTTCCGTGGTTATCTAGGGCATCTGTTGCAGTCGTTTCACTATTCACAGGTCTTTGAAACTCAAACACGGACACAGAATGCGCAAAATCACCTCGATTGAATCAGGTCGGACACATCCTTTCGCTTCTCGGACAAGCAGCCCCACTTGATCCGCGCGAGCTCCACTTCCACCTCGACGAGCTTGGAGCCGCGAACCACCCAGCCAACCAGATTTTCGCACTTTTCGACACACGGATCCCCCAAATTGTCCATCGCATTCACCTTCAGGCAGACCAGATCCTGCGGATAGAGCTCGGCGCACGGGGAGGTGACAACTGCGACATCCCCGATCAGAGCTCCGTCCGCAAAATCACGCAGACCCAGACGACCCTCAACCGCGCAAATGATTGCGTCGATGTTTCGGTCCTTCAGATTGCTCGCTGGCAAATTGAGGTCGAGGAGGCTCTTCCCGAAAGCTCGGATGCGCGGCTGGTTGTTCTTGCTTAACCACGAGCGGAGCGAGGGCAGGTTCGTGCTTGAGGCTCCAGCTTTGGCTTCTTGAACTGCGGCTTCGAATCCTTCCGCTGCGAAGACGCGGTCGAGGTAGCAATCGAACGACTCGGCCGGCGCGTTCTCCGAGGACCTGGTCGCCTTGCGGGGCTTGCTCTGCTTGTACAGCTCCGCAGCGGACGCCTCAACGATATCCGCGGTGACCGCCGCGGATGTGCCCCAGTTGTCAGCTTGCTTGATGAACTTGCGAACTACCACAGTCCCGAGCTCCCCAACGTCGATGGTTGTCTGCTCCGCCGTCACGTAGACGTGCGCGGCCTCCGCCGTCTGCGCGAGCATCTTGTGAAAGGTCTTCTTGGACTCCAACGAGTTCGAGTCCGAGACTCGGATGTTCTGGAACGCCTGCTCGAGCTCGCCCATGCGCTTGCGGATTTGGGAGTCGAGGCGTGCATGCTGCGCTGCGGCGACGTCGATGGTGCGCTCCCGCGGGGTCTCGGCCTTGGATGATGCGCCCGAGGCCAGGACTTGGTCGCAAATGCCCGCGTTCTTCTCGTCGCCGTCAGCGTCGTCGTCCTCGTCATCATCCTCGTCTACGTCCTCAACGTCGTCGTCGCTATAATCGGCTTCTTCTTGCTCGTCGTCGTTGGCCGGGGACTCGCTGAGCAGCTGGACGTCGTTGCTCGAAACGGCGGCGCCCACGCGAGATTGGTGGGCGAGAATCAACTCGCGCAGGCAGAGTCCACAGCGGATGGCGTTGATGCGGATGCGCCCTTGATACTGGATCCAGTTCTGCAAGAGCACAACGAACGTCAGCGCGCACGTACCCTTGAGCAGGACGTGTTTCACGACGCCGTGGAACCTCTCGACCACGTTGTTGCTTCGAGCAAGCATGGGGAGTAACTCGTCCGAGCCCAATGCTATCTTGACGACCTCGCGGCGGGCGGGGGGCGCCCACATGGACTTGCGCTTGACGTAGTCTTCGTCGAAGCTCCGAGCGAGTTGGCAGAGCCGCTTGCCCCAAAGCAGCCGTGAGAGTCGCGCTGCTCGCTCGTCGAACTCCTCCCACGTCAGCCGGTAGTCGGGCGGGCAGATGAGGAACTTGAACCCCTGGAGAAGCTGGTCCTTGACCTGAGTGAACTCGTCCTGGGTGATGCCGTCGGGGCGGGGGCAGCGCCTGATCCTGCGTTCCCAAGCTTGCCAAACGTGGAAGGCGCACCAGAGCCAGCGGAGGTTGGGGAAGCATTCAACCCAGGCGTTGTAGGCACCAAAGGCCATGTCGCTCATGAGAAGCTTGGGCTCCCAGCCGGGCATGGCGCCGGCGCGGATGTGGGCGACGATGGCCTTGTGGATATCCGTCCGCTCGGACGTGGTCAGAATGAACGCCACGGGAAAGCCGCGCTCCTGGACGTCCTTGACGCCGAAGGAGGAGACGTGAACGGTGATGAGCTTGACGTTGTTGTACGAGACGGTCGCGTGCGTCCCATCGGTGCCGATGCAGGTACCGAACTGGGAGAGCAAGGCAGCTTGGACCTCGGTCTGTACAAAGAGGAAGAAGTCTTTCTCCTTGAAAAACTGCTTCGCGGAATCGTCCAGCGAAGCACACGAGTCGACAGTCTGGCCTGGGAGTTTGAGCGCCACCCTGGCACCGTCGTGCCGAAGCTCATCGAGCACTCGATGCAGCTCCTTGAAATCCTCCTCGCCCGGCTTGATCTTCTTGTGGAGCGCTCGCTTCTTGGCAAACTTGGTGATTTCGGCCTGGGTCATCGTGGCGAGACGAGAGAATGTCTCCTCGAGAGGGTTCACCGAGTTGTTGAGCGGCACGATCCGGTTCTTAAAGACGTCCTCCGGCGTCTTCTCGTCCAGCAGCCAGCGCATCAGCGTCCGGACCATCCGCGGAGTTAACGGCGCTCGGTGGGCCTTGCTCTGGGGGCATCGATGCAGCCATGAGCTCTCTGTCACGGTGACGAGCACGTACTTCTTGTCGCCATGGTCAAAGCCTCGAAGCGAGACCGAGAAAGGACAGTCGCAGCCCGGAAGCACATGTGTCTTCTTGGTCTTGGCGGGCGGTGGTCGCTCGGGGTGCTTGTGGACGAGCACATGCTTGCAGACGTACGTCAGCGTCCACGTGATTGGCGGCAGATAAGTCGCCCGCGGGTGCCTGCCTGCTCCTGATAAGGCCCCTAGTGGCACCTCCCCGAACTTGTGGACCTTGGAATCGCTTGCTTTGTGCACTTGCACCGGTCTTTCCTTCTTGCAGCCGGGCTGGAGTTCCATGATCTCACTTTCAAGCGCGCTGCATTGCGCCTCGTCAAAGCACATCGAATAGGTCGTCTGGTCCTTCGTCACCATCTCGAAGAGCCGTGGGAGCTTGATCGCTGCTGCAAATTCAGGCATCCACGGTTCCCGAATATTCGCGTCCCCTTCTGCGGATGTTTCGCGCACGTCCGCGGTCGGCGAGGCATCGCGGGCGCACGACGGGCCAGCGTCCTCTCGTGTTGAGGCTCCGCTCTGCGCAGCAAACTGCAATGGCTGCGAGTTGTCCAGCTTTTGACGTTTGATCAACTCGGCCTCGGGGGTTCCTTTCAGGTGCTCTGGGACGACATTGGTCTTCACGGAGCTCCACTCCTCCGCCGACGATCCTCGGTTGCCCGAAAAGAGCAAGGCTGCAGCTTGCAGCATTTTTGAAAAATTCTCTAAGTCTTTTCATATGGGCGCCTAGTGTTTTTGGTATGGGTAGTGGTACTTGATTTCATCCAGCTTTTTTTTTGTACGCCATGGCGCCTAATGGG
>JANPJT010000281.1:0-4649 GCA_031425635.1 Pseudomonadota bacterium | reverse complement strand
TACTCTTTGTACGCGGAGAAGGCGTGGCGAATCTAGGCACAAAAAGCACCCGTGAAATGAGTTATCCACATAAAGGTACGGCCCCTAGGGGCCGTCCTCATAATGAGGACAGCCCTCGGCGCTATGGTAGAATGGGAGGGTGAGCCCGTCGCCCCCCTCTTTATACCGAAAACTCTTCTCACTCACGCTCGTCTTTTTGCTCATTGGCGAAGTGCTTTTGTTCAGCGCCACCGGGGTTCTGGGCCTTGACCGTTATGGGTCCGAGTTTTGGTATTTTCAACGCCACTCTGCAGCAGTGGCGGTCGGGGTTTTCGTTCTTTTCTGCGTGTCCCGCATTCGGTACCAGTTTTGGACGCGCTTAGCTCAGCCTCTGTTGTGGTTTCAAATTGCGCTCATTGCCCTCACGCTCTTCTCGGGGTTTGGGCACACCGCCCAAGGTGCCAGCCGTTGGCTGAAGACCCCTTGGATAGCCTTTCAACCGAGTGAGCTTGCTAAAATAAGCGTCACTCTGTACTTGGCTCGCCTGCTCACACTCCCAAAACAGCTTTCGGGGCCCCAGTGGCTGGCCCACCTGACGCCTGTCGGGATCCTACTTGCCTTGATTCTCAGCCAACCCGACATGGGCACGACCATCCTAGTGTGTAGCGTGATGCTCGGAATGCTGTTCATGGCGGGGCTACGGCCCGCGTACCTTTACTCCTTTGCCGGTGGGGCTATCGGGATCTTTGCAGTCATCATGATGCAGTCCGGCTACCGCAGGCGGCGGTTTTTCGCTTTCTTGAACCCCTGGGAAGACCCCCAAGGCTCAGGCTTCCAGACACTCCAATCTTTCATTTCCTTCCACTGGGGTAAACTCTTTGGCGTGGGGCTTGGGAACGGCAACAGCAAGCTTTTCTTTTTGCCAGAAGTGCACACCGATTTCATTTTTGCGTTGGTGGGGGAGGAGTTGGGGTTCATTGGAGCCTTCCTCCTCTTGTGCCTTTACGCGGGCTTTGCTTTTCTGGCGCTGAAGGGCGCTCTATCGGCCCGCGACCGATTAGGAAGGCTCTTGGGCTTTGGGATTGCCATTGGGCTGATGCTTCAAATTTCAGTGAACTTGGGAGGCGTCACAGGCCTGATTCCCATCAAGGGTTTGCCTCTGCCTTTTCTCTCTTGGGGGCGTTCGGCGCTCCTTGTGAATTTATTTACCTTAGGAATTCTTTTGAACATCGTCCGGCAATCGGGAGATGCTAGAACACAGTCATGAAGCGAATCGTCATCACCGGCGGAGGGACCGGAGGGCATGTTTTTCCGGCCCTTGCCCTCGCTGAAGAACTCAAGGCCAGAGGGAATGAAATCCTCTATGTCGGCTCCGACCGTGGGTTAGAAGCAAAGCTTGCCCCCCAAAAACAGCTTCGCTTTATTTGCGTCCGCACCGGCCCCGTAAAAAACCAGAAAATCACGCGTTTGATTAGGACTTTTTTTCAACTCGCCCGAGCCATCGCTTGGTCGATTTGGTTGTTACGCAAAGAAAAGGCAGACGCTGTCGTGGGGGTGGGCGGGTATATTTCCGTCCCCGTATGTGTGGCTGCTTTTATCTTAAGGATCCCGGTTTTCCTGCAGGAACAGAACGTTTCTGTCGGAATCGCCAACCGGTTCCTGGGGAGGATTAGCAGGAAAGTCTTTTTAGGTTTTTCGGAAGCCGCTCGCTTTTTTGCCCCGGGCAAAAGCGTTTTCACTGGCAACCCCATTCGCAAAGAGTTTTTTTTACCGGCGAAGCCTTACAGTCCTGACCACAAGCACTTGCTCGTCCTGGGGGGAAGCCAAGGCGCCAAAGCGATCAACCAAGTGGTCTCCCAGAACCTTGAGCGGATTGGCCAAGGATATGAAGTCACTCACCAAACTGGTGCATCGGATGCCGAAAGCACGAAGCTTCAATACGAAGTGGGCTTTAAAGGGAAAGCTTCGGTCTCGGCTTTTATTGACGATATCGCAACCGCTATGCAATCGGCCTCCATCGTGGTGTCACGTTCAGGGGCCATTACCGTCTCTGAGCTTATCCAGGTGGGTAGGCCTTGCCTCCTAGTGCCGTTTCCCCGCCAGGGACAAAATGACCAAACGGACAACGCCCAGCTTCTGGCAAGCCACGGGGTGGCTGTGGTAGTGGAACAGGGGGAAGGTTTCGCTGAACGCTTCTGGGCCGCATGGAATAAACTGCAGGAGGCGGGAGTGCTCAAGGCAATGGAAGCCCGGTTTTCTGCATTGCGGCGCCCCCCCGCAATTGCTACGATTTGCGACTTGATTGAGGGAGAGCTCCTGGCCTAGCCAAGAAAATGTATAACAAGATCCAAAATATTCACCTGATCGGTATCGGCGGCATTGGAATGAGTGGCCTGGGACACTTGCTCGTTCAAAATGGCTACCGAGTAACGGGGTCTGATCTAGGCCGGGGCGAGTCTGTGCGGGCTTTGGAAGCTGCTGGCATCCAGGTTTTTCAAGGCCACGATCCCCTCCATATTCGGGGGGCTGAACTGATTGTTTATTCCTCCGCTATCTCACCCGAAAACCCAGAGCGTTTAGCCGCTAGACAGAGCGAGATCCTGGCGATTACTCGAGCTGAAATGCTCGCTGAGCTGATGCGACTGAAGTACGGAGTAGCCGTCGCCGGTGCACACGGGAAAACAACCACGACTTCGATGACCGGCGTCGTCCTCGCTCATGCGGCGATGGACCCCACCGTGGTGGTAGGGGGACGGGTGGACAACTTTGGCGGGACGAACGCCCGCCTGGGCCAGGGCGAATTCATGGTGGTCGAAGCCGATGAAAGCGATGGGTCGTTTAACCGGCTGAGCCCCTCCATTGCCGTGATCACGAACCTAGACCGAGAGCATCTGGATCACTACGGTTCGATGGAAGTTTTGGAACGGGCTTTTCTTACTTTCGCCAACAAAGTCCCTTTCTATGGCCTTACTGTTTACTGCGCTGACGATCCGTACTTGCAGAAGCTCCAGCCGGAAATACTCCGCAGAAAACGAAGCTATGGCTTTCACCCTTCCAGCCATTACCGCCTTCAAAGTTACACTGCCCATGGCAACGGCTCTCAGTTTGAAGTGGTTACCAAAAAGGGAACGGTTGAAATTGAATTGCAAGTACCGGGCAAGCACAACGCATTGAATGCGGTGGCGGCGCTCGCGGTAGCCGACGAACTGGGCGTTTCCCGCGAGAAAACCGTGGAGGCACTGAAGGGCTTTCGTGGCGTCGCGCGGCGTTTCCAGTTTCGGGGCGAGCGAGCAGGGGTCCATTTTTACGATGACTATGCTCACCACCCCACCGAGATCCGCGCGACTCTTTCAGCAGCGCGAGAACGATTCCCCGGCAAAAAAATTGGCGTCGTTTTCCAACCGCACCGCTACACCCGCCTTTCGGATCTCTGGTCGGAATTTTCAGACTCCTTCGGAGACTGTGACCAAATCGCCGTGACCTCAGTCTACGCTGCTGGAGAGACACCACTCGACGGAATTAGTGGGAAGCACTTTGCGGCCACTTTGTCCGAAAAAACCAATAAGCAGGTCTCTGCGTTTGATAAATCGATAGACGCCCTGCAAAGCTGCATGGATGAATGTAAATCCGGAGACATCATTCTCACTTTGGGGGCAGGCGACTTACCCAATGTCTACCAGAACTTCTTTTGAGTCGCGCCCGGGGAAGGGCGTGGTCACGGGAGTTGCCAGAGCGTGCTTTGCTGCGCACTTCGGGGACTTCGTTCGGTTCGATGAAGCGCTTGCTCCCTACCTAGCCTACGGTATCGGAGGCCCTGCCGACATTTTGGTCTTTCCTCGGTGCGCAAGCGACCTTCAGCACCTGTCGGCGCTCTGTGCAGAGTTTGATCTCCCCGTCACCGTCGTGGGCACGGGAACCAACTTGCTTGTCCTGGATGAAGGGCTTCGCGGGGTGGTGGTTTCGCTCCTTCACGCATTCCAAGAAACCGAAGTGATCCGCTGGCAGGGGGACGTTGTCGTAAAGGCGGGGGCGGGCGTTAAAAAAAGTGCCTTATTGGAATGGGTTATCGGGGAAGGCCTTGCCGGTCTGGAGTTCAGCGCCGGAGTACCAGGCACTCTGGGCGGCGGCGTTTTCATGAACGCCGGCACCAAGTATGGCTGCTACGCCGACATTCTCGAGCGCCTTGAGCTTTTTGATTTTAAAAGTGGGTTACGGCAAGTGGAGCGAAAAGATCTCTACTTTGGCTACCGCGAAACAGGGGTGGGAGATTCCCTCGTGGTTTCCTTAGAACTTCGCTTAAAGAAAGGTGACTCAACAGCGCTCCGAAAAGAAGTCGACAGGATTATTCAAGAGCGTGCTGAAAAACAGCCTTTGGATTACCCAAGCTGTGGCTCCACTTTCAAGAACCCGCCCTCAGGCCCGTCCGCGGGTCGGCTGATTGAGCGGGCTGGGCTCAAAGGAACTCGGGTGGGGGGCGCTGAAGTTTCCTTAAAGCACGCAAATTTTATCTTGAACAAGGGAGGCGCAAAAGCTCGGGACATTCTTGCGCTGATTGATATCATTAAGAAACAAGTTCTTATCCATTTACTTGTGCATCTCGTGTGCGTAGTAATCATCATAGGAGCACCCGTTGACACCCAAATTCAGGTTGAAAACCCGCATTGAGTTTT
>JANPJT010000280.1:0-7388 GCA_031425635.1 Pseudomonadota bacterium | reverse complement strand
CACGGTCATTGGGACCATTTTCATCACCAAAGCGGGCGGGGCCCGATTGGACGTGTCGTTCGAAAACCTAAGACGCAAAGGCTTTGCGGCGGACCGTTCCGTCAACGATTCCGACCGAGGCTATGAGTCCCAAAGGCATTTGGAGATTTACAAACGTTCCCAAGGGTTACGGTCCACCACCGAAATGGAAGGCCGAGATACCGACCGAGTGGGTATTTACCAAGTGAGTTTGGCCTCTCTCGCCTGCCAACCGCAGGTTGGCGAGACGCACCGTCGCTTTCTCCGGCGGAGCGCAGGCTTATTGGCAGTCGCACTCTCCGATGTACTGACCAAGTACCCCGATCTCGAACTCTCTGAGCCCGAATACGCCGACTGGGTGACCGCATTTTTCTCGGACTGGCATTTAAACGATTCGAACCGAGAACCTTTCAGGAAATCGGTGCTGGAATTGATCCGGCTTCGTTACGACAAAGAACCGGATCCGGGGGGATTGCGGATGCGCAAATATGAAAGAGCTATTCGAGCGTGGACACTTGCGCCGCCGGATATCACTTTACCGCTTGATAGCCATCAATCACAAACTGCACCGCCATTGCGCAAAGCAGAAGACCCATCACCCGGGTAAGGACTCTCAGCCCCGTCACCCCGATCAAGCGCAAAATTCGAGTCGAGTGTTGAAGGACTCCATAGGTGATGGCGAGTGTAATCCCAATAGAAACCAAAATAGATGAATAGTTGGAAAACGAAGCCTCTCGTGCGGCCAGCACAATGACTGCCACGATGCTAGCAGGCCCCGAAAGCATGGGGATCGCGAGCGGAATGATCGACACATCGTCTTTCGTCGTAGCTTCGCTTTGTTCCGTCCGCGTGATTTTCTCGCCTCGCGGCAGCATATTGAGCATTTCGAAACCGATGAGCAGCATAATCAAGCCGCCCGAAATCTGGAGCGCAGGAATGGAGATCGCAAAAAACTGCAGCAGGTAGTTCCCCAGAAACGTGAAGACGAAAAGCACGATGAAAGCCGCAGTACAAGCCCGCCGCAAAATACGGCGACGCCCTTCTTCGCTGTCTTGAGCAGTCATCGCTAGAAAAAGTGGCAAGTACCCGGGTGGATCAATCAGCGCAAAGATAAGACCGAAAGTAGACAAAAGCAGCGTAAACCATTCCATCGAAGTAGTTTATCACGAAGTAGGTAGAATAGGCTCCGGACGAATCCAGATTTCCGAAGAATGGCGGATGGATTGGAAGTGGTTGGCAATAGGCGAACAGTCTTTCCACCGCGCAACCGCCGACGTTTTTCCTTCCCCGGCATTGGAGTAAAGGAATACTTCGAGCGGATCACTCAACATCCACCGCTCATGCGAGGCCACACTGCGGTACCCGGCTTTGGGGAGACCTGCTGCCGCACCCATTTCATCGGGTAACCCTACCGACTGAAACCGCTTACCGCTCTGCCGAAATAAAGTAGACCGAATGTTTTTCGCCCCAAACTGGGTTTCCAGCCAGAGCATGAAGCCCTCGTCACTAAAGGACTGGTGCAACTCAAAGGTCACGACGGGCCGTTCGCTCTGGACCAATCCCTGGCCGAGCTCCCGCCGAACCTCTTCTTCAAACGCGACAATTTTCGGGTGCAAGTAGACTTGGGCGTACATTTGGAAAAGGCTAAAAATAAAGTCGTCTAGGACGTGCTGGGTACGTAAATTACTTACCAGCACGACACCCGTTCGGCCGTCGGGCCTACGCACCAAACAAGGGACTACTTTTCTCACGATCCGCTTCCATTCGATCCCGCCCAAAGAAACGCCACAGTTTCGACCGTCCCTCTGGAGGTAGTCGGCTCGATCGACGTCAAATGGCCCTGAGATCAAAGGAGCGAGCAGCTGGAGCATTCGATTGCCCCCGATCACCCCAAACTTGCCAAGCGTGTCGTTTACTTCACGCTCAAAGGAATCCCTGAAGTTAAACTCCAGCATGCGTTTATTCACGAGCAAAGCAACCGGAAGAAAAAAGCAAAGCGCGTTTGGAACATCGCCTGACCGAGCCAGATCCGTCAGGATGCGGTAAAGGTACAGAACGGAAATGTCCTCGTGGTGGAGATTTTCCCCAAGGCTTTTCGCTCTATCAAAATAAGCCCGCACCGCCCCCTGGAGCTCAGAGACAGGCCCGGTGAAATCTTGCTTTAAATCCAAGTATTCAAAAGTATGGCTCCACGGCCCGTGGCCCAAATCGTGGAGCATTCCCGCCAGAGTAGACACGGTAGCCCAAAAGCTTCTTGAAGCCGAATCCGAGGCGACGGCCGAAAAACACTCTTTTGTCTCCGCGGCCAGGAACTCCGTCGATTGAAAGCTACTAGCGACAAAGTCCCACTCCGGAACGGTCTCCAAAAGACTATCGAAATACTGCCTGGCCAGAAAGGCGGCCCCCAAGGAGTGCTGGAAACGGGTGTGGGTGGCGCAAGGGAAAACATACTCCGCAAGCCCCAACTGCTTAATACTGCGCAGCCGCTGAAAACTAGGGTGATCGACGACCGCTCGCTCCACCCACCCCAGAGTGATATCGCCGTGTATCTCGTCTCTAATGATGAGCGGCTTTTGGTTCATACCACCACTCAACTTTTCAGTGCTTCGACAGCGAGTGCAATCCGCCGGAGGACTCTCTCTTTGCCCTGCAGTTCGAGCATTTCAAAGAGGCCAGGACTTACTTTGCCGCCTGTCACCCCGAAACGAACCGCCTGGGCCACGGGAGTGAGCTTGATTTGCTTTTTCGCAGCATAGGCTCTCAGCCGGCTCTCGAGATCCCCTTTGCTAAAGTCCGAGCCCTCGAGCTCCGCCACGGCGCCTTCCAAAATCTCTTTCACCGAGGGCACTTCAGCTTCTTTAAGAGCGGCACGGTTAAACACGGGATCTTCCCCGAACAAGCAACCCAGCTGCTCAATCAGGTCCAGTACGTTTTTGACTTTGCCTTGAATGATCCCAATCCCTGCTTCGACAGTGGGCTTTGGGTAGTCCTTCAGAAACTGGGTTTCGACCGAAAAATAGCGGCCTAAGTAGTCGAAAAGCTCGCCTTGAGGCACAAGCTCCATCATTTTGCCGCCCATCCAATTGAGTTTATCGATCCCAAATACGGCGTTTGCTTTACCAATGTGCTCTAGGGAGAACGCCGCTTGGAGTTCGTTCAAAGTGAAAATCTCTTGGTCTCCATGGCTCCAGCCCAACCGGGCCAAAAAGTTGATCAAAGCAATCGGTAGAAAACCCATCCCCCGGTACTCTAAGGTAGAAGCCGCGCCGTGCCGTTTGCTTAACTTCGACCTGTCAGGACCCAAAATCATCGGTAAATGAGCAAACTCAGGTACTTCGTACCCCAAGGTCCTATAAAGAAGGATCTGTTTTGGGGTGTTATTAATGTGGTCTTCGCCGCGCAAGACATGCGTGATAGCCAAATCGTGGTCGTCTACTACGACGCTAAAGTTGTAAGTGGGGCTTTGGTTCCCTCTCAAAATGACCCAGTCATCCAAATCTTGGTTTTTAAAAGAAATCGGCCCGCGAATGAGATCTGTAAACCCAGTCTCGCCCGTTCGAGGAACGCGGACTCTAATGACTGCCCCTGGGTCGGTAATGCCCTTTTCTCGGCACGTGCCCGGGTACCGAAACGGGCGCTTTTGCTTTGTGCATTCGGCCCGAATGGCGTCGAGCTCGGCCGAAGTGCACCGGCACCGATAGGCCTCCCCTTTTGCCATCAACCCGGCCGCTATGCTTTGGTAGCGATCAAACCGGGCCGACTGGTAAACCGGCTCCTCGTCCCAGTGGAGGCCTAACCACTGAAGCGACTCAAAAATGTCTTTGGTGAACCTTTCCTCGGATCTTTCCGTATCGGTGTCCTCAATCCTCAGAAGAAACTTGCCTCCCGTCGCTTTCGCGAATAGCCAGTTAAACAACGCCGTACGGGCCCCTCCAATGTGGAGGAAGCCTGTCGGAGACGGGGCGAAACGTACTCGAGTAGTTTTTGACATGGGGGCGACACTAACATGGTGGGGCTCCTTTTCAACTGACTGACTAGGCCCGCTGGAAAGCTTTGCCCTGCAAGTCTCTCCAAGCCGATTCAGCGCAGCAAACTCTTCGAAAAAGGTTTGACTTCAAAAATGCCTTTTGTTACCAGTCCTTAGTTTATTAAACCGGGGATAGCTCCCTCTTTTGAATTTTAACTGATTGAGATAGGCCTTAAATGCCGACAATTAACCAACTCGTTCGTCAGGGCAGAAACAAAGCCCGCGTTAAGACAAAGTCCCCAGCGCTCGCATCGTGCCCTCAGCGGCGCGGCGTTTGCGTTCGCGTGTACACAACCACTCCTAAAAAGCCAAACTCGGCGCTGCGTAAAGTTGCCCGTGTGAGACTGACCAATGGGTACGAAATCACTTCGTACATCCCAGGAGAAGGGCATAACCTTCAGGAGCATTCCGTCGTACTCGTACGCGGGGGCCGAGTGAAGGATCTTCCCGGAGTCCGCTACCACATCGTCCGTGGGTCCTTGGACACCACGGGAGTCGACAAACGTAAACAAAGCCGTTCGAAATACGGCGCCAAAGCAGGGAAATAGAACCAATGCCTAGAAGAGGACATGTTGCTCAGCACCGGGACGTTCTTCCGGACTCAAAGTACAACGAAAAAATTGTCACAAAGTTTATCAACACCATCATGAGTGATGGGAAAAAGAGCACAGCCGAAAAGATTGTTTACGGTGCATTGGAAATCATCCACCAAAAAACCAAAGACGACCCGATGAAGGTCTTTAAAAAGGCCCTTTCCAACGTGCGTCCTTCACTTGAAGTGAAGTCTCGCCGGGTGGGCGGCTCGACGTACCAGGTGCCTGTAGAAGTTCGGCCAGAAAGACGCAACGCTCTGGGGCTACGATGGATCACCAGCTTCGCTCAAAGCAGGCGAGGGCAGTCCATGGTTGAAAAACTTGCTTCGGAACTCTTCGACGCCGCAGAGAACCGGGGAGAAGCTGTTAAAAAACGCGAAGACGTGCACCGCATGGCTGAAGCTAACAAAGCTTTCGCTCACTACCGTTGGTAATACAAAATGGCTGAAGCTAGCTCCACTGAACTTAAAAAAATCCGAAACATTGGAATCTGCGCCCACATTGATGCAGGCAAGACCACGTGTACGGAACGTATTCTTTACTACACCGGGGTTTCTCACAGCATTGGAGAAGTCCACGACGGCGAAGCCACGATGGATTACATGGTCCAGGAGCAAGAAAGAGGGATTACGATCACCTCTGCCGCTACCCACTGCTTCTGGAAAGATCACCGAATTAACATCATCGATACCCCAGGGCACGTTGACTTCACCATTGAAGTGGAACGCTCTCTTCGCGTGTTAGATGGTGCGTGCGTTTTGTTCGATGCCGTCGCTGGGGTTCAGCCCCAGTCGGAAACGGTATGGCGCCAAGCCAACCGTTATAAAGTCCCTCGGATCACGTTCATCAATAAGATGGATAGGGTGGGAGCCGATTACGACAAGGCAGTGCTTTCTATTAAAGAAAAACTCGCGGGCAACCCGATTATGTTCAACTACCCCATTGGGGCAGAAGACAAGTTCGTCGGCGTTGTCGATGTCATCACCAGAAAATCCTACATCTGGGACCTTCCCGGAAAAGGCGACGATTTCCGTGAAGCAGAAGTACCGGCGGATCTCGTCGATAAAATCGAAGAACTCAGAGAAAAACTTATCGATGCAGTAGCAGAAGAAGACGAAGCTCTCCTAGAAAAGTACCTGGACGGGAAAGAAGTCTCGATCGCAGAAATTAAATCAGCGGCTCGAAAAGCCGTCCTTGCTTCGAAAATTCACCCAACGTTTGCAGGGTCCGCCTTTAAGAATAAAGGGGTTCAAACCCTTTTGGACGCAGTCCTTGATTTCTTGCCGAGCCCCCTCGACAAACCTCCTGTAAAGGGCGTTAACCCGGGCAATACCGACGAAGTCTTGGAGCGATCAGTGGATCCAGGAGCTCCTTTTAGCGCGTTAGCGTTTAAGATTTTGACTGATCCTTATGTAGGGCAATTGACGTTCTTCCGCGTTTATTCGGGAATGCTGAATTCGGGGTCGTACGTCCTCAATAGCCGCCAAGATAAAAAAGAACGCATTGGCCGGCTACTGCAAATGCATGCAAACAAGCAAAGCGATATCAAATCGGTCAAGACCGGGGACATCGCCGCAGCGGTTGGCCTAAAATATACTCGCACAGGAGATACGCTGTGCGATGAAGGCCATCCAATCTCCTTAGAATCGATGCATTTTCCTGAGCCAGTCATTTCGGTCGCTATCGAGCCAAAATCGAAAGCGGACCAAGAGAAACTCGGCGTTTCGCTCCAGAAGCTGGCAGTGGAAGATCCTTCTTTTAGGCTTTCAGTGAACACGGAAACCAACCAAACGATCATTGCAGGCATGGGCGAGCTCCACCTGGAAATTATCGTGGACCGGTTGCTTCGTGAATTCAAAGTGGAAGCAAACGTGGGCAAACCACAGGTTGCTTACAAAGAAACCATCACGAAAAAGATCGAGCAAGAAGGCAAGTACATCAAGCAAACAGGCGGACGAGGCCAATATGGCCACGTTTGGCTAACGATTGAGCCTCTCCCACCCGGTGGCGGCTACGTCTTTGAAAACAACGTGGTGGGCGGAACGGTCCCAAGAGAATTTATTCCTGCGGTAGATAAAGGCATCAAAGAAGCTTTGGACAGCGGTATCCAGGCCGGTTACCAAGTGGTCGATGTCAAAGTAGGTATTTTTGACGGCTCGTATCATGACGTTGACTCCAGCGAAATTGCCTTTAAAATCGCGGCCTCCATGGCGTTCAAAGATGGTTGCCGCCGAGCTGGCGCAATCATTCTCGAGCCGATCATGAAAACTGAGGTCGAGGTGCCGGATAACTACATGGGTGACGTCATTGGAGATTTGAACTCGCGGCGCGGGAAGATCATGCAAATGGATCCTCGCCAGGGAATTCAAGTTATTCAGGCTCAAGTCCCCTTGGCAGAGATGTTTGGCTATGCTACACAAGTTCGCTCTTTGTCGCAGGGAAGAGCAACGTACACGATGGAATTTAGCCACTACGAACCGGTCCCACAGAGTGTTGCAAACGAGATTGTTTCGAAAGTTTCAGGAGGAAAATAAATGTCGAAAGCGAAGTTTGAGAGAAATAAACCCCACGTAAACGTGGGAACCATTGGCCATGTGGATCATGGTAAAACGACATTAACCTCCGCTATCACTACGGTTTTAGCTAAGACAGGTAAGGCCGAAGCCCGAAGCTACGCGCAGATTGACGCCGCCCCGGAAGAGAAAGCTCGCGGGATTACGATTGCGACCTGCCACGTGGAATACGAGAGC
>JANPJT010000279.1:0-1820 GCA_031425635.1 Pseudomonadota bacterium | reverse complement strand
GGAACGGCCAAACTAAGGCTCAGCGAGACACGTGGAAAGCCCCCGAAGGATGCCAAAATAGGGCAAAAGTTGGCGGACTACCTGCAAGTTCGGTGTGAAGGGTCGCAAGAGTATGACGATTGAGAGCCTGGATTCGGGCGAAAAGTTTTAGTGCCCATGTCGACTGATAGGCACTAACCATACGAAAGTGGTTTCCCGGTTCGCTGATACAAATACAACTACGAAAATGCCGGCATCAAGAGAACTCCGCCCGGTGTTCTGCCGCATTTTTGTAGGCTCGATTCTTATCGCGCGTTTCCGCGCGCACTCCTCAAAAGTAGCCCCGTACCTATCCCGGAATCAACTTCGCGAGCGCGGATGGGCGGGTTATACTAAGGATCTGGCTGTCTTTCCAAGGGGGCGATAGATGTTCTTTTCCTACCACGCGGTGTTGTTTCTTTTGGCGCTATTCTTAAACTACCAAATTGGAGCGGAGCCCACCGGCGGGCACTCCGACGGGCCGCCCGCCAAAGGGAGGCCGGAAAATCGCGAGGCGGTACCCGCCAAGCGTAAACTAACCCTCGTCGAGCGGATCAACGCCATGGACGGCCGGTTGACCGACGAACAGCTGCCGGTTTACGAACGTTTCATCGATGCGTACCTCCAGGCGGGGGGAAAGGACCTTGTGCCCTTGTTCCAAGAGCCGAACCTGGCAACTAGGGCCACGCAGACCGCCGTCGATGCGCTGAAGAAGAACGCCGAATTCGCCAAGCTTTCTCCCGAAGAGCAGAAAAAGGAGTTAGAGAAGTTTTTCTTTCTCAATCCCCAATGGCGCGACAGTCAGAGTTATCTTCGGAACCAGTATGAACTCCAAATCGAGAAGCTCTTTACGAAACCCAGCAAGATTGCCGCAACGCTAAAAAAGATGGTGGAGAACGCAAACAAAGAGGCGAAGCAGGGGAAAGAGGGGGCCTGGGCAAAGCTTTCGTCCCTGGAAGCTGTGCTTATCCGCAACGGTGGGAAGGCATTCGGCTCGTTAGCTTCCGAAGCGGGTAAGGCGGCCGAAGCGATCCACAAAGAGTCCGACGGCCCACCGATCCGGACTCAGCTCGCTTATATTCTAAACAAACTCAACCAGTTTTATGTGACTGCGGGCACGGGCTTTCAAAAGGCCTATGAGGCAGCAAACCAGAAAAAGCACGTTTCGACCAAGTCGGAGAAGTTGCTTGCCGACTTCAAGGGAGACAAAGACTTCGACCCAACTGCCTGGCGTGCGGTAGATGAGCGGGCTCGGGAGCTGAAAAAAGCCAACGAGGACTTTATGGTGAAGTCTACTTTTTCTAGCCTCAGCAAAGCCTTTGGACAGGCGATTGTAGCCGGCCCCGAGGGGTCGCAAGCTTTTGAGGCGGCTCTCCAAACCTCGGGCATGCCACCAGAGCATGCCAAGAAGCTGATCGCTCAAGGAAAAAGCGCGGGCACGAAAGCTAAGTCAGATAGCCAAGTTGGCGAAGAGCGTTTGATGGCTTATCTGGAATTCTATCTCCCTCTAGCGGAGCAAAAAGCCGGCGACGCCAAAAGGAAGTAGAAGGCTCTACCCAAGCTTAAGTGGTCGATGCGAAGGAAGTTGTGGCCGTTCTAGCGCAGAATACATATCGCGCGCGATGTTCATTGCGGTTTCGGGGTTTGTTGGGGCTTGGTCCTTCCGCGCGGGTTGGTTGGTTCTTGTGTCTTTGTTTGTTGCCCGCTTGGAACCCTACGCCGTTCGGCTACGGGTCTGTTTTTCGGAAAAATGGGAAGGGCTTTTCTTGGCATGGGGTTTTGAGAGCTGTGGTGGACTTTGA
>JANPJT010000278.1:0-3288 GCA_031425635.1 Pseudomonadota bacterium | reverse complement strand
GATTCAGAATCTGCCGGGCTTTCGGATCCTGGTGCTCGAGTTTGGGGAAATCTCGTCCCGCCCACCCAAGCCTCAAAACCAATTCGAAAGGGTACGCTTACCTCTCCCGCTAGTTTCTAAAACCCCGTTCGGGCCCCTATTAGGTCTTCTCCACGCTTTTTGCTGGCTTACCACAGCGACGGTATTGCGAGGCCGACCCAAGCTGCTCGTGGTGCATGGCCTGCAGGAACAAGCTCTCGCTTACGCGTATCACCTCCTCTTTAGAGTCCCGTTCACCGTGCACGTGCACGAACCGTTTGAGAAGGATCAGCTCAGCCGACTGAACCGAATCTTGTTTTTGATAGAGCCAGCGGCTCTGCGGGTGGCGAAATTAACCGTTTTCCCCGAGGAAAAACGGCGGGCACTCTTGCATTCCAAGTACGCTTTGAAGAACCCTGCGTTGATAGCTTTCAATTGCCCTCGAAAGCGGCCGATTGCAGAACCCCGCGCTTTCCGGGGAGAGCTGGAGCTGTCAGCCGATGCGTTCCTTCTGGGTTACCTCGGTGGGATCGGTGAGCTCAACGCCCTGGACTTGGTCATTCAGACTCTTCCACGGCTTCCCAAAGTGCACTTTCTTTTAGCGGGTTGGGGAGACCCCCTCTACTTGCAGAGTCTGCGTCGAATCGCGCGCACCCACCGGGTGGGGAACCGAGTGCACTTCTACGATCCCCTCGACGAAAACAAGTGGGAATGGCTATCGGGGCTGGACGCAGCTTACTGTGTGTACAGGCCCCTCAACATTCGAGCAAAATACCAAGCCACTGCGTCAAACAAACTGTTCGAGGCCATGGCCTGCGGAGTCCCGGTGGTCGTCGGCCCAGGGGAGGACTTCAAAAAGGTACTTGCGGAAGGGTCCTTCGGCGTGCGGTTAGAGTCTTTGAACCCTGCCGCACTCGTGCATGCTATTTCCGATCTCGCTGAGAACAGCAGCCTTCGCTCCCAGATGGGTGACAAAGGGCGTTTGCTTCACCAGACTCGTTTCCACTACGAGCGCGCTTTTGCGGAAACGCTCGACCACTATAAACAACTCTAGCGCTTCTTTACAACCCGTCGGGAATTCGAGAGGGTGTACACGGGTTTTAAAGGGGGTCTGGCTTGCGGTATCTCGTACTTTTTATTCTATGCTCTTTTTCCACCCTGTTCGCGGCCGAGAACTGCCAGTACCTACTTTCGCAAGATCCGCTTTTCCCACAGAGTCTTTTCCAAAATGCCGTAGGGAATAAGATCGCGGCACAACCGCAACTTGTCTTTGGCAAAATCCCTTTGGGTTTGGAAGGTTCGCTCTACCGCAACGGCCCCGGAGTCTTTACCCGCGGTGAGCAATCAAAGAATTCCCTCTTAGACGCCGATGGCTTCCTACGGCAATTCCAGTTTAGCGACGGAAAAGTGCGCTTTCGAGCCAGAATGATCGAAACCGAAAAATGGCTTGAAGAAGAAAAGGCAGGCCAGTTTATCCACCCGACCTGGACCACACTCAGTCCCGCATGGCGCCGCAACTTGCTCTGGAACACAACAAACCAGGCGGGAGTGAGCTTACTGGCGCTCAACGAACGCCTCTACGCTTTGGACGAAATGCAAGTTGCAGTCGAGATCGACCTGGAAAACCTGAGCAGCTTGGGGGAAGCTTCTCTCGACGCGAACACGCCAAAGCAAAAATACCAAGTCCACTACCGAATAGACGGCAACCTGAAGCACTTGCTTTCATTCGTGCCCGGAAGAAAAACCCACTTTATAATTCGAACAGCCGACGAAACGGGAGCTATCTTAAGCAAACTTCGATTAGATCCCCCACGCACTTCCTACATCCACGATTGGGCAGTGACACCAAAGTACTACCTCTTTGTTTTACACCCGATTGTAGCCAATGTTTGGCGTTTTCTAGGCGCCGGCCTCGGGCTCAACGCCATCTCTGAAAGTTTCAACTTTACTCCGAACAAAAGCAACTTTGTGTGGGTTGTGCCCCGCAACGATCCATCTGCGGCTAGAGTGTTCGAAGCCGAGGGTGCCCAGGTGTGGCACATCCTCAACGCTTATGATGGGGCTACGGGGCCTGTCATCGACTTCTCCGCTAACCACTTGGGCGAAAGTTTTAGCGGCAAGGGATCTCGCTTCGGGGATCTCATCCGGGGCAAACCAGCGACACCACGGGAAAACTCATCGTTTATCCGGCGCTACGAAGTAGAATGGGAAACTCGAAGCCTGAGAGAAACCATCCTCACACGGGACGCCAATTACGACTTCCCTGCTCTCCACCCAGCGTTCCACGCGCGGCCTCACCGCTTTGGCTTTTTTGCGCGACAAGAAAAAGGCACTGCCTTTTTCCAAGGCGTCACTCGTGTGGACTACGCGCTTGGCGAACTAGAACACTATACTTTCGAAGCAAATCAATACTGCATGGAACCCGTCTTCGTGCCCCAGCCAGACAGCTTCGACGAAACGAGCGGTTGGTTACTCGTTGAAGTCTTCGACGCAAAATCCGCAAAATCCATGCTAGCCATTTTCGAATCGGCCAGCTTAAAAGCCGGGCCCGTGGCTTGGCTTGAGCTATCTTGGGCTTTGCCTGTCAGCTTTCATGGGATTTGGGTGCCCAAAAATCAGCCTTAGCCGAGTGCTCTGCAACCTGTCGTATCGCGCGCGATGTTCATAAGATTTTTTCAACGAGGTTTGCTAGTGCTTGGCCCTTCCGCGCGGTCTAGTGTTTTGCTCATCCCGTGGCTGGTCGCCCGCTTGGAACCCTACGCCATTCGGCTACGGGTCGGCTTTTCGGAAAAAGGCACATCTTTCGCGCGATGCGGGAAGTCTCTTTGTGCGGCGAATAAGTTGTGGGCTCGGCAAAGCAGTCGCAAGTTCGTAGGGTCCCAGCTACTCCCCCCTTTTGCCCAAGGCCTTATGTGATCGATTTGAAGGTGTGCCGTTTGGTTGCACTGGGTGCCGGAGAGGGATTTAAAAGTACAAGCGTTCGAACTCTCAGAGCGTACTATGCGCGCAATGGCGCGAGGGACATAGCGCGTGTGCTTGCGGGGCGCTGACGGGCTACGTGGGCTTTTTGTCCCGGCAGCAGAGGCAGGCCGACTCGTTTTTGGTTTCTTCATTAAGAATTTCTTCAGGACTCTTTTTAACAAAACCACTTCGTTCTTCTCAGAAAGCTCCCGGCCGGCTAGCGCCAAAAGCTCTTTGAGCTCGGCATCGAGGCGGACTTTCAAAAACTCTTCCTGAGGCCGGGCTTCGGGAAACCGTTGATCTAAAATC
>JANPJT010000277.1:0-5821 GCA_031425635.1 Pseudomonadota bacterium | reverse complement strand
GATTTTAGATCAACGGTTTCCCGAAGCCCGGCCTCAGGAAGAGTTTTTGAAAGTCCGCCTCGATGCCGAGCTCAAAGAGCTTTTGGCGCTAGCCGGCCGGGAGCTTTCTGAGAAGAACGAAGTGGTTTTGTTAAAAAGAGTTTTGAAGAAATTCTTGGTGAAAAAGCCAAAGACGGGTCGGCCTGCCTCTGCTGCCGGGACAAAAAACCCAAGTAGCCCGTCAGCGCCCCGCAGGCACACCCGGTATGTCCCTCGGGCCATTGCCCGCATAGTACGGTCGGAGAGTTCGAACACTTGTACTTTCAAATCCACCTCCGGCACCCAGTGCAACCAAACGGCACACCTTCAAATCGATCACATAAGGCCTTGGGCAAAAGGAGGGAGTAGCTGGGACCCTACGAACTTGCGGCTGCTTTGCCGAGCCCACAACTTGTTCGCTGCACAAAGAGACTTCCCACATCGCGCGAAAGATGTCCCTTTTCCCAAAACCAGACCCGTAGCCGAATGGCGTAGGGTTCCAAGCGGGCGATGAGCCTCGGGACGAGCAAGAGACTCAACCGCGCGGAAGGATCGATCACTAGCAACCCCCAAAACCGCAATAAACATCGCGCGCGATATGCTGCGAAAAGTAGCAGCGTAAACTTCCCGAAAATGGGCGATTAGCCCTGGGAGCCATTCATCGCGCCGAACTAGAAAGTCCCGTCTGCTAAACTCAAAGCAGTTTTCTTCAAATAATGGGCATTGCTTTTAGGCCGAATACCGAACGTCGATTCAAACAATTTGCCGTCCAGCGAAGTATCTTTTCCCCTCGTTGCGGCCCCCGGGTGCCGAGTCGAGTATTCGTCCCCACTGACGCGCTGGATGTTGTCGCTCCCTTTTCCCAACGCCAGAGACAACAAGCTTCCAAAAGAAAAGTGGGATTCTTTCGGCGGCGAGGGCAAATGGTAAATGCCTCCCTGATTCCATTCGGCATGCATCAAACGCTCACTTGCTTCGGCTACCCATTCGGCGGATTGAAAACTTCGAAACTCGTCGTCGATCAAAGGGAAAGGCGAGCCTGAAAGTAAGTTGTTTCGCATTTGATTCAAGAGCGAACGCTGCGGGACGGGTCCCAGGCCGTAGAGTGTCCCTAAGCGGATGGTAAACACTCCGTTGTACGCCGCTAGAAGTTCTTCTGCGCGCACTTTGCTCATTCCATAGTGCCCTGCTGGATCGACCGTTGCGGTTTCAACGTAATCGCCCTGATCTCCAGAGAAGACTTTCGAGCTGGAATAGTAAATCGTCCGGATTCCTAGCCCCTCTGCCACCGAAGCAATGTTCGCCGGGATCTCTGCATTGACTGCAAGCGCGCTGATCGGCTGATCTTGGCAAAGCTTTTCGTCTCTTTCCGCAGCGCAATAAAAAACTGCCTGGGGGCGAAGCCTTTCGAAAATCCCACCCCAGTCGATGTCTCTGCGCAAACTCAGGCGGATAAGCGGAACTGAATCCAGAGGCGGGCGGTGGCGGTCAAACGTGCCGACGACATTGTAGCGATCGCGCAGTCGGAGCGCCAAATGCGATCCCACGAGGCTTGAAATACCTACGATAAGAACTCGGTCCATACGAAGGATTGTACTCTAAATCCTAAACAAACTCTCGGCGTTCCTAGTCGTTTGCTCGGCAATCGCTTCGACTCGCAGGCCGTGCACTTCGGCAAGGCAAGCTGCCGTGTGAGGCAAGTAAAAAGGCTCGTTGGGCTTTCCTCGGTAGGGCATGGGAGTCAGAAAAGGGCAGTCGGTCTCCAGGACGGTCTCAGTGAGCGGTATGGAACGAGCGGCAGATCGTAAGTCGTCGGCGTTTTTAAAAGTGAGGATGCCGGAAAACGAAATTTTGAAGCCTAGGTCCAGCGCAGCCTTTGCGTCCGGTGCACTGCCTGTAAAACAGTGCATCACTCCACCGGTGCTGGAAAGGCCGATCTTTCGGACGAGTTCGAATAGCTCGCTGAAAGCTTCGCGGCAGTGGATCACTACCGGTAAGTCCCACTTTTTAGCAAAGCGCAGCTGTGCTTCCAGCGCCACCGACTGGTGTTCGCGGCTTGCGTAGTTGTAGTGGAAATCAAAACCCATTTCGCCAATACCGACGCATTTAGGGGGGATCCCCTTTAGAAAAATTTCCTCAAGCGAGATCGCGCAAGCTGCCCACTGATCGGCTTGGTGCGGGTGGAGGCCTAAAGTATAAAAGACGTTCTCAAAATCTGCCGCCGCTTGCCGGCTGCTTTCCCAATTCGATGCTTCAGTAGCCACCGTCACAAGCTTTAGAACGCCCGCCTTTTGAGCGCGCTCTAAAACGTCGCCCGACGAGTCTTTCAGCAAAGGCAAGTGCGCGTGGGTATCGATGAACTCCACGGCCTAAGGCTCTTTCCACTCGACCCGAGGGAAAAGGGGAGTCGATTTTCGAACCACCACTTTGTGGGGCCCTTTTGCCCACTCAGCGGTTTTGAGATTGAGGTCGCCGGTCTCCACTCCCAGCACTTCAAGGGCTTTGGCTGCCGAAGTAGGGATAAACGCGTACGCCAGTAAGCTCACTACCCGAAGGGCTTCGTGGCAGTGCGCGAGGACTTTTCGTAGAGTCTCCAAATCTTCGGCTTTGCCCGTTTTGGCAAGTGCCCACGGGGCGCTGTCTTCAATGTACTTATTGGTTTCTGCCGTGATTTTCCAGGCGGCAGCGAGCGCTTTATCGAAATGAAAAGCTTGCATGGCTGAATGGAAAAGGGGCACTTGGACTTCCACAGTCTGCTTTAGAATCGAGTCTTGCGAGAGAACAGCCGCCGTTTCAAATGGTTCTGCCCCGAAATACTTCGGGATCATGTTGGCTACTCGGCTCAAACAGTTGCCGTAGTCATTTGCGAGATCAGCGTTGATCCGGTTGTAGAGCGTTTGCTTGGTATATTCCCCGTCGCTTCCAAAAATGAATTCGCGAAAAAGGAAGTACCGGACCCCGTCCACGCCCACTTCTTCCGCAAGCGCGAGAGGGTCCACTGCGTTTCCTAACGACTTTCCAATTTTTCGGTTGGCATCGGTGAGCCACCCATGCGCTACAATTTGGTTGGGGAGCGGCAAGCCCAGCGCCATTAAAAAACCGGGCCAATACACAGCGTGGAACCGCAAAATATCTTTGCCCACCAAATGGACTGTGCGGTCTGAAAACTCGGCGAAGTTGCCGGGCAGCGCCGAAAGGTAGTTCGTTAATGCATCAAACCAAACATAAACAGTGTGGGATTTACTTGCCGAACCCTTTGGAAAGGGGATCCCCCATTCGATTGTTGTTCGGCTAGCGCTAATATCTCGGACGTCTTGCTTTAAAAAACCCAGTACTTCGTTGCGACGGGATTCGGGAGAAATAAAGTCGGGATTCTTTTGGATATGCTCCGCAATCAAAGGAGCGTATTTGGAGAGCTTAAAAAAATAGCTTTCTTCTTGGAGCCTTTCAACGACTCGTCCGCAGTCAGGGCACTTTCCATCATTGAGCTGCGACTCCGACCAATACGCTTCATCGGGAACGCAGTACCAGCCCTCGTAAGTCCCTAAATAAATATCGCCGGAGTCCATGAGTTTCTGGACGAGCTTTTGGACCAGTTTTTTATGGCGAGGCTCCGTGGTCCGAATAAAATCATCGTACTGCACTCCGTACAGTTTCCACGCTTCTTTGTACCGCTCGACCACGCGATCGGCGAGCTGTCCCGGTGTTTCACCCGTTTCTTTCGCTTTCTTTTCAATTTTTTGGCCGTGTTCGTCGGTTCCGGTGAGGAACCAAACGGGTTCGCCGAGCAGTCGGTGGTAGCGCGCGGAAATATCGGCCGCAAGCGTCGTGTAGAGGTGCCCAATGTGGGGCTTGTCGGTGACGTAGTAGATGGGGGTAGTGACGTAGAGCGCTTGCTTCACTGGAAGCGCTCCGCGAAAGTGCTCCGCAAATGGCTTTCTACGAGCAATGCCGAACTGGCGTTGGATCGGAGTCTCCCCTCCAGCTGGACTGCCTCTTCAAACAAGATCAGCGCTTCCCAAAGCGACGCCGACTGGAATACCTGCGCCGGGTTCTGCCCGACAAAAGGGTGGAGTGCCGTGAGCCGCCATTGGACCTGCAGGTAGTTCACTAACTCCAAGCATTTATCTTTATCTTTTAACTGCGCGGCCAACGCGTGGAAATCGCCGCTTTTGGCGACTTCCGTTAGGAGGTTCTCCATTTCAGCGTTCTCAGAAAGCGCTTCTGCGGGAGGCGGAAAATGGAACACTAAGCAGCGGGAGACTACCGTCGGCAAAAGGGAGCTTAGAAGCGGTGTTAAAAGCCAGAAGTGCCTGTTGGGTCCGGGCTCTTCGAGGCTCTTTAAAAAAGCGTTGCTGCTCGCGGTGTTCATTCGGTGGCAGTCTTCGATCACCGCAATTTTATGCCCCCCTTCCACCGGAGTCAGTTCCATCTGGTGGCAAAGTTCGCGCACGCTATCGATTTTCAAACTCTCTTCGGTGGGGGCGAGCCAGAGGACGTCCGGGTGGGTACCGGCTTCTACGCGCCGGCACGTCGAGCAAATGCCACAAAAAGGGGGGAGGCTTTGCCTTTTGGGGCAAAGCAAAGCTTTAGCCATCCGGCGCACGACTTTGGCTTTGGTTTCGGAGCCCGGGCCACCCAAAATCAGGGCAGGGTGCACTTTGTCGCCTGCCACATAGGCAAGGAGCTTTCTTTCCATTTTGTCGGTTGTCAGGACTTCCAAAGGCCTCTCCGTTTGAGCTTTCGAGTGACGAGCGCTTGGATCTGGAGCTCCAGTTCGGGCTCTTTTAAGCGCGCGTCTAGTACCACATACCGCGAAGCAGCTTTCCGTGCGAGCTTCAAGAACCCAGACCGGACCTTTTTATGGAAGCTGAGCTGCTCTCGCTCCATCCGATCCATCTTCACCTGCCTTGCCCGAACCCGTTCTAGGCCGAGGGGCGCTGGGATATCGAGGAGAAACACGAGGTCGGGGGCTAGCCCGCCCGTGGCAAAGCGGTTCAGAGCCTCGGTTTGGGCCACGCCGATGCCTCGGCACATGCCTTGGTACACTAAGGAGGAGTCCGTAAAGCGATCGCACAACACGATTTTCCCGGCTTTTAATGCCGGCAGGACTTTGGTGTCCACATGGTGGGCTCGGTCCGCTTCATACAACAGCAGCTCGGCCCGATCTCCCAATGGCTCGGAGCTCTCCAGCAAAAGCTGCCGGACGCGCACCCCTAGCGGCGTGCCGCCGGGCTCCCGAGTCAAGACCACCGAGTGGCCCCGAGCTTCGAGCCAGGCCTGGAGGCGTTTTGCCTGAGTCGATTTACCCGACCCTTCCCCGCCTTCAAAAGTGAGAAACACCCCCGGAACCTTCTTTGCTCGCATGGCTCCATCATAGACAACCGTCCCCGGACCAGTTAAGTAAAAACGTCTCGCTCGGATGGTGGAATTGGTAGACACGCAGGTCTCAGAAGCCTGTGGGTAAAACCGTGAGAGTTCGAGTCTCTCTCCGAGCACACCATTTTCCCCGCTTTTGGCCTCACTCTTCGTCGCTGCTTCGGCGGCGTCGCTTCCGCGTACATGAAGTACGCGTGCGCTCCTTCGCCTCGCGCTCCTCGATTGAGACCAAAATCGGGGAAAATGGTTCCCCTCGTGGTAGGGGCTGGGGGCTGCCGCTTCGCGGGCCGCCTTCGGATGGGAGGGCTGCCGCTTTGCGGGCCGCCTTCGGATCGGGGAGCTGCCGCTTCGCGGGCCGCCTTCGGATGGGAGGGCTGCCGCTTTGCGGGCCGACTTCGGATCGGGGAGCTGCCGCTTCGCGGGG
>JANPJT010000276.1:0-2864 GCA_031425635.1 Pseudomonadota bacterium | reverse complement strand
TTCGGCTGCCGAGCAGGCTTCTCTTCCCTGGCTTTCCCGATGAAGGCAAAATTCGAGATCATCCGCTCCATCGGAAGTTCTGCATTATCAGGGCAGCTCGGGATCTTGGTCGAGTACGCGAGGCTGCGGGCAAAGAAGGAGTAGATTTTATTATTCCCGGGGCAGAAAAACTCGTAGATGGGCATTGGGAGAGCGTGTGCGGGTAAGACTCGACGTGCGGAACCTGCGCGTGGAATGGAATAGCGCGGGTCGGCTGATACTACGCGCTGCGACGGCAATCAAGCGTTCATGCCTCGCTGGATCGAGCCGCGCCCCCGGTGGGGAAATGGCAGCGGACAGCGGTAGGCCCCCCGAATCGAGAGTCTCGAGAAATCCACGCGAAGATCATGCGTCGTTCATCCCAGAGAATGATCGACGCAGATTTTCGCAGAAACTTGTGGACACAAATTGGTCATTTTGATAAAGGAATCTTTAGGGCGATGCGTTTCGCTTTAAGCCCCAGACCAGACCGCAACTCCCCCAACCGCCAATTCTCCGCAATTGTCGCCAGTAATTAACTGGACACTCGTTTTTATATCTTTTACAAAACACGCCATCCCAAGTAATACCGGTAAACCTTTCTCCCAGCCAGCCAAACAATCCTCCTCAAACTAGCAATTCAAACATGATGACACCCCAACTCCTCACAGCAAAAATCCTCAGCACCGCCTTTGGCGTGGCTTCCCTCCTAGTAGTCTCCTCAGCGCAAGCAGCTTTTGTAAGCGTCGCGCCTAACACCCCAGAGAGTCCTGGATTACCCCTCGGAGCTGGCACGAGTGGCTTGACTGGGACCGTTTTGGATTCGATGTCGAACAATTTCGCCGGGTCGATTTCCGGAAACACCTTGTTTGGAACTCTCCGCTCAATGGTCGTCGATACCGGTTCAGGCTACGATTTCTACTACCAAGTGATCAATACCAGCAGCACGGCGGCGGGATTTGGGGATGATATTTTCCGGCTCGCTATCCCGGGCTACGGCCAAGGCGCGTTTACGGTTGACGCAACTTGGCTCAATGACGGGGTCGCGACGATTTCAGCGCTTGTTGGAGTTCCTGTAGCATTCACGTCGACACTTACGCCAAACAAAGGGGGCGCTGGTTCTGTCTTCAGTGCAGATCGCGATCCTGCCATGAATTCCGCAACGTTTAACGGCGGTGGAGCTGCCTTCTACTTTGATTCGGCGCAATTCTTCAATACGGATAACTTCCCCTCGCCACCGAATGGCGGCACAAACACCCCCGCAAACATTGACTCGGGGCAAAATAGCAACTGGCTCGTACTTCGCACCAATTACAACGACTACACCCTTAGTGGCGTTGTCAGCGTTTTGTCAGCCGGCGGCGGAACGGGTGAGGTGGGAGCCTTTGCTCCGATTCCCGAGCCTTCGACCGTCCTCTTCGGTCTGGCAATGATCAGCGTCTGCGCTAGCAGCCGCCTCCGCAAAAATCGCGCCGCTCAACAGGCTTGATTGCGAGGTGAGGTCACTCTTTGAGTGCTCTGAAACATAAAACATGAACAAATCCAAACGCTCCGTATCGTTCTTGTGCGCGTTGGTGGCGGGCGCCTCGGCCTTCTCCATCATCGCTCCGCTCCGTGCAGCGGCTGACCCGACAGACCTTCAAACGATCTGTTTCCGTAACCGGACCATTTTAGTCCCTCTCTACCTGCTCCCTCGTTATCAGTCGGTTCTGGGGACAACTCTTGGGCCTTGCCCGACTAGCCCGTAGTCCAGTCGGAACAGACCCACAAAAAATAATAAAACAAAAAGCCCCGGACGTAATTGCGTCCGGGGCTTTTTTTTGAAATCTATTCGGTTCGAACTGTGCAACCCCTGCTCATCTCCCTGATCGCAGTCACAATCGCTGCGATGCAACTTCTCAAAGGCGGGTGGACATTTGCCTATAGTCTTCCTGTGTATGGGATGATTGCTGTGGTCGGCTTGCTGAGTTGCTTCCGGTTTGGAAGGATTGAACTCCCCAAAATGGCAATCGCTCCGCTCGTTACGACGGCCATTTTCTTCTCCTACATGCTCGTCCGGGCGTTCCTCGCCCCGGTCGAGCACTTAGCGCGGCCCGACCGTTTCATCCTCTTAGCAGCGCCGGTCATCTACCTCACGCTCGTCTTTTTTGGAACGTCGCCTCGGCTTCGCTCGTACCTCATTGGATTCCTACTCGTCCTCGGTATCGCGAACGGAATTATTGGCGCTATTCAATACTTCAAGGGTGAGAACTTCATGGTGCTCAATTTCCTGCCGCGGGCGGACTACGGGCCTCGCGCGAGCGGCCTATTTGGGAATCCCAATCAACTCGCGGGGTTTCTTGAACTGGGCTTGCTGCTAGGCATATCTTCAGCTTGGTGGGGCCGGTGGAAGGTATGGGGAAGAATCGTAGTGGGTTATGGAGCTGCGATGTGTGTCGTCGGCCTTGTGCTTTCCGTCAGCCGCGGTGGTTATGTGAGCAGCCTCGGAGGACTTTTCGTTTTCGTGCTTTTGCTAAACGTTTTCGAAGACGTGTACGAACTTCATCAATAGTTGATATACGAAAAAATTCACCGAATGATTCAACACCCTAAATAAAGAAATAAAATATAACAATTGAAATTTACTTTTAAAAAAAACTAATTTACATGACATGATAATATACGACTATCATTATCAACATTTAAGTTTGATACTCGTTGTTTACTTTTTCGGATAAGAGAACCAAGAGATTGAACAAAAATAGGAACCTTAAGAAATAGAAAGAATTATTTTTTATATCAAGAGAGAAATAAATATACTTGATCTTCATTGGTTATTTCATCAGTTCGTGGAGGATACATGAACG
>JANPJT010000275.1:0-6874 GCA_031425635.1 Pseudomonadota bacterium | reverse complement strand
CACCCACGGGGTGCCCAAGCGCGACAGCGCCTCCGTTGACGTTCAGGATCTCATCCCGAATTTCGCCAAGGGCTTCCGTTCGACCGAGCTTTTCTTCGGCGTACTTTTTGGAAGCAAAGGCCCTTTGGTTTGCAATCACTTGCGCCGCAAACGCTTCGTTGAGCTCCACGAGGCCGATTTGTTTCATATCCATCCCCAACGCTTTGAGTACTTTGCTGGTGCTAAAAATCGGCCCGAGCCCCATCCGCTTAGGTTCACACCCGGTAAAGGAGAACGCGCTAATGGTTCCCAAAATGGCTCGCCCTTCGCTGCGGGCTTTGTCTTCATTCATCAGCACCATGGCGCCGGCCCCGTCCGTGATAGGGCACGCGTTCCCCGCGGTAACGGTGCCATTTTCCCTATCAAAAAATGGCCGAAGTTTCGCTAGCTGAGCCAGGCTCTGGCCTTCTCGCGGCCCGACGTCTTTGGCGAGGCTTTCTGAAAATCGGGGTTCAAGCAGGATCGGAACGATCTCTGCGTCCAAACGCCCTTGTTTCTGGGCGTCGATGGTGCGCTGGTGGGAGCGCAGGGCGAAGGCGTCTTGCTCCGCCCGTGAAATCACAAAGTCGCGTGCGAGCACTTCGGCAGTTTGCCCCATATTCATGCCGGAAATGGGGTCGGTTAACCCCTCCATAATCGCAATAATAGGTTTTAGCATCTCAGGGCGGAATGAGGCGAAGACGGAGAGCTTGCTCGCGGTCGTTTTGGCCTGGTTCAAGCGAGCAAAAAACTCGGTCATCTTTTTATTAAACAAAAGCGGCATGTTGCTCATGCTCTCAGTGCCACCGACCAGCATGGTCTCGGCAAGGCCCGCCCCAATTTTGATGCACCCTTGAGCCACTGCCTCCATGGCTGAAGCGCAATTTCGATGGACGGAAAACGCAGGGGTACTTTCCGGTAAGCCCACCCGGAGGCCTATCACGCGGGCGATATTGGCCGCATCGGCCGGCGTGCCGGCGTTCCCAAACACGACTTCGTCGATTGACGCCGGATCCCCATCAAAACGGGCGAGCGCCTCTCGAGCCGCGGTCACCCCTAAGTGCACTGCGGAGCAGTCTTTCAACGCCATCCCCGCTTTAGCGAAAGGCGTTCTTGCCGCCGCAACCACCGCAACTCTTCGGCTTTGCTCTTTCCCAACCCAAGCTTTCATCGTCATCACCCTTCGAAAATAGTGGATATCGTTCTGGATTGTAGAGGTACCAATCGAAAACGGCAATCTCAGCGCGCGATATTTGGGGTAGAAAAAAATAGCGATTTCAGGCATTGTGCCGCCCCGTGGGAAAAACAAAGCGATCCCTCTTTTTGGCAATCTTGCCGTATGGCTTCGGTTTAGTGGTATCTGCCGCTCAACCCACGTACGTCCTGCGCGCACCCTATCGAGTGGAGCCTCAGGGGGAAGCCAGCCAACTACGCGCACCCGCGTTACGCTGGCAAAATCACCTCAACTCCTCGCTGCTGGACCGTTTCAACCTCGCGGAACCTTCATGGTCCCTTGGTAAAGAGTGGGGGTTCTCGCTGGAAACCGTGCGAGCAGCCAACCGCACAACACTTATCCCCACCGGCTCTTACGCCGAATACCATAGCGGCCTTGCGTTTCTGATCCACAATGAGCTCCGCGCCGAGTGGAGCCTGGGAAAAGCAGCTCACGTCTTTCTGGAAAACCGCTCGTGGGTTTATGTGTCGTCGCAGCCAGGCGCTTATTGGGCGGAAGGGCTGCTTGCTAACCCGAGCTTTGAGAACGAGCTGGTTTTCGGCGCTCAGCTCCCTCTTGGCTCGGCAGGGGCCTCGTTGCGGGTGCCTTTGTCCTGGAAGCAGCGCGGCTACCATGAATTCGCGGGAGCGTCGAATTCCAAAGCCGTTGATCAGTGGGTTTGGGCCGCGGTCGAAGCGCGGTTTCCCGTGGGTGAGGGCGCCGAGCTCCAAGTGAACTATTCCCTGCGTAATTTCGATAGTCTCGACGGAGACTTTTACCTGGGCTTTCGAACGCCTCTCTAGGGCGTGTCCCCAATCTGGCGAAGTGCGTCTTCTAGTCATTGAGAGCCCGCCCTAGTTTTTCGCTGCTTTCACCGGCCGTCGGTGCGATACTAACGTTAATCGCTGTAACTCAATACAAAGGGACCCTTATGTGGCGTTGTCACTACTGCCGTCTGCCTTTGTCGTTGGAAATGCAGGCCAAGCACACGCTTTGCCCCGGTTGCAGCACCGATCTCCACTCCTGCAAAAATTGCGTCCACTTTGCCGAGAACGAAACGACTGCCTGCAAGGAGCCAGAGAGCCCCTGGGTAAGCGACCGTTTAGCGAACAACGAGTGCCCCTTTTTCGAGTTCCGATCCAGCCACGCCCCCTCGCCGAACCAATCCCAAGAAGCGTCGCCGACCGAAGCGGAGAAGGCGAAACAGGCTTTCAAGGCCCTTTTTCGGAACCTAGACTAGAGCCCCTTCCATCCCGATAAATTCATTGACTTTATTTCACCCCTATTAGTAAGTAGCGGGTCTCGTATTGTGTACTAGAGGAAATAAGGCGAAGCATGGCCACGGATAAGAAAACAAAGTCAAAAAAAGCGAAACCAGCGTCCAAAATCGTGAAGAAAAAGACCGCAAAATCGGCAAAAAAGCCCGCGATGAAAACCCGCAGTAAAGAAGTCTCTGACGTGGCAGTGAAGCCAGCCAAACGGACTGGCTACGTACGTAAGCCGCTAATGGAAAAGACCTTTTTCGCAAAGACCGGAGAATTAACTCCGAAGTGGCGCCTCGTAGACGCGAACGGGCAAACCCTTGGAAGACTGGCGACTTACCTCGCCACTGCCCTGATGGGAAAAGACAAGCCGACCTACACTCGGTCGGTGGACACAGGGGACTTCGTCGTCGTTATCAACGCAGACAAAATCAACCTGACCGGTAAAAAATGGCAAGAAAAGGTGTACCAGCACCATACGGGCTTTCCCGGCGGGATTAAAACTTACACAGCAGAATATATTCGTGAAAACCACCCGAACCGCTTGATCGAAAAGGCAGTATGGCGCATGCTCCCGCATGGGCACATGGGCAGGCATTGGTTTAGCAAATTGAAGGTCTACGCGGGAACAGAACACCCTCACCAGGCCCAGCAACCTGAACCTGTGAAGTTCAGTAAATAGTTTCTTGAAAGGGAAATAAGCAAAAAATGGCGACGACAGAAAAGCTTCAGGCAACAGGCCGCAGAAAAACCGCAATCGCGCGAGTGCGATTGATCACGGGCGGCGAAGGCAATGTGCGGATTAACGGGCGCACCCTCGAGGAATATTTTCCGAGAGACACTCTGCGAGCGGTAGTGCTCCGTCCGTTGATGCTCACCGACAAGGCTCGGGACTTCAGTGTGGATACGTTGGTCGACGGCGGTGGGATTTCAGCTCAAGCGGGTGCGATTTCTCACGGCATTAGCCGCTGCCTTCTGAAAGTTGACCTCGCGATGCGCGGCACGCTTAAGAAAGACGGTCTGTTAACTCGCGATCCTCGAATGAAAGAACGAAAGAAATACGGTCAGAAAGGCGCGAGAAAGCGCTTCCAGTTCTCCAAGCGTTAAGCTTTGGAAGGACTTCTGGTTTAAAAAGCCGGGCCTTTGGGCTCGGCTTTTTTTTTGAGATCCTAAGGCCTGCACTAGAACGGCGAGTTAATACATAAACGTATAGCGGTAGACTGCGCCTAACCCCAGAGAGTCCGCCTCCGTGTTGGGGATGGATTGCGGGCTTTGGATCGAGTGAAAAGCCACCTTCAAGCGGATGTCCGACAGTCCAAAACGCCTGCCCACACTCAGCTCGCCGCCAACCCGCGTTTCTGGCGCCCTCGCGCCGGACAGAGATACGCCGCGCGATTCATAGAGGCCAGCCAGCTCCGCTCTCCACCAGGTAAAGAGGGGCGGTAGTCCAATATCCAAATAGGCACCTTGAGCGTCAGGGCCCAAAGGGTGCCCTAAGGGTGAGTCTCGGTAGGTGAGGCCTTGAACCCAAACCGGGTCTTGGTAACTCTGGGCGGAAGTCTTAGCAAACTCAAAACTCACGCTCGTGTTTCCAATATTAGGGAACCAAAGACCCCCTTGAAAAGAAAACGGCGTTGGACCGGGGACCGTGAGGCGCTCGATGAGCGTTTGTCCTGAGAGTTTGACCAGGCGATTGAACATCCAAAGACTCGAGGAAAGCGCCAGACTCACCCCTACCCTACCGTCAACGACCCCCTCACCCCCGACCTGAGTCACTTCAGCAAGAGCCAGTTCCCAAGCTCGCAAAGGGCGCATGCCCCACTCGGCACCGAGGAGTTTAGTGGAAGCCGGGCCGACGGACTCGGATTGGGTAGCGAACCATGCCCGAAACGTGGTGGGGCCCAGGAACGAAAGCGAGGATGGGACGACGGGCCGCAACGCGTACTCCAACTGATCCATCGGGGCCATTGCGCCCGAGTAAAGGAGCGAGCCGTGGCGAGAATGGCCAAACCTTCGGCTAAATCGACCAACCGTCAATTCGGAGAACCGATGGCCGAGTTTAAAGTAACCCTCTTGCACATAAAACCTGCCAAACAAACTCGAGTTGGAATCTCTGCCAAAGTACCATCCGGGGGTTACCGCCACAGCGTAGCCCCACACCTCCGAGCTCGAACTCATGCCAAGCGCAAGCTCGGTTGAAAGATTCATTCCGTTCACGGTCGGACGGTTCTGCCGTTGGGGAAAAAGGGGCCAAAGAAAAGCGGGTAACCCAACCAGCTGAACCCGATCCGAAACCGCTCCAAAGCCGTCCACTCGAATCTCGGTGGGGGGAATCGGGCGAACGAGGACTTGGCGTTCATCCAAAAGCCATTCGGGCGCTTTGCAACGAGCGGAGCTTCCGCCGAGCGCCGCACTGATGTCGGCAGCCGACTGAGGGCCCACGCTTCGTAGGGTCGGCAGTGCGCACCCGAGCGCTTCGAGTCGCTCCAGGTATTCGTAAGCTTGCGAACCGGCTGGTACGTTCAAGGAGACTTCTGCTTGCGACACAGAAGCGATCAAAACCGCGGCCAAAAAAGATTTCATGCGTTAGCGACGCCTGCCAGAGAGGACACTACCTGGAACTCAGACGCGTTCGAGAACCACCCTTCAAGGAGCGCGGGCTTTAGCTGTATGCGATCGGTAGCAAGCAGTTTTACTTTTGGGTTTTCGGAAGCGCCTAATTCTTTCCTCAAACCCAGCTCTCTCTGCACTTGCTCGGCTAAAAAACGAGCACCGTGCGTGAGCGACACATCGGGCGGCAAAACACGGTGGAAGCTGGGCGCGAGCAGCGGAAAATGGGTGCAACCTAAGACCACCGCTCCAAACGCATTCAAATCGACGCTCGATAAGTAGTGGCGGATCACGGATTCAGTCACGCTGTGGTCGAACCAACCCTCCTCAGCAAGCGCCACCAAGAGCGGACAGGAAAGCTGAACCACCTTTATATCGGGCGCCGCTCGGGCAAACCCTTTCAAGTAGGCCTCGCTTCGAACGGTGGCTTCGGTTCCCAGAACGAGGACCGAACGCTTGTTCCCACATTGAGAAAGCCCCGCAAGCACTCCCGACTCAACGACGCCGAAAAGAGGCCTTTCAAATTCCGGCACCAACGTTTCTAAAGCCATTGCGCTCGCGGTATTGCAAGCAATCACGACCGCTTTCACTGGCTGTGCGAGGAGAAAGTTTACGCAACTGCGCGCATACGATTGGACAACGGCCTGCGATTTCGATCCGTAGGGCAGTCTCGCCACATCGCCCAGATAAACAAAGTCTTCGCGAGGCAAGCTCTCTCTCAGTGCCTTGAGCACCGTGAGGCCCCCGAGGCCTGAATCAAAAACGCCAATAGGGAGCTGAGCTAGACCGACCATAGACCTGGAGTAGCATAAATGGCTTAGCCAAGCTATAGTCCGGACATGATTTCTACACCCGAAAAATGGAGTGGCATCGGAACTGCGCTACTTGGCCTCGCTCTGGGGATTTTGTTCGTCTATACTTTAGCGCCTTTCGTTATTGCCTTAGTGCTCGGAGCCATTATCGCTTTGCTATGTTTTCCACTCCACCGAGCGCTCCTTCAGCGCCACTTCCCGACGTGGCTTTCGGGCGTGCTCCTGACACTGGGTGTTTCTCTTTTGATCCTCATCCCCCTTGGGGCAGTTGGCGTGAGCGTTGCTTATCGACTCGGATCTCTCGTGCGACAAGTGCGTTTGCCGGACCTCTCGAGTCTTGCAGATTTCCGACACAACCCGATGATTGCAGGCTGGCTGGCAAAAGTGCCCCCTTGGATCCCCATGGAACGGCAGTGGCTCAATGAACAAGCGCTAGCGCTCGCGCAGAAGATCGTGGGAATACTCTCCGAACTTTCGGCGGCATTTCTAGGGCAAATACCCGGCCTCCTACTCGGAGGCGCCGTCGTTTTGATTGCCACTTATTTTTTCATCGTGGACGGCAGACGCTTTACTCGTTTTCTGCAAACCATTTCGCCTTTGAAGCCAAAAAAATCGCAGGAACTTTTCGAAGCCTTTTCCAGCTCCTGCCGCGGAGTGGTCTTGGGAATGCTTGCAGCATCGCTCGCGCAAGGGTTTCTCATTGCGGTTATTTTTGCTCTGACCCAAACGCCCAACGCTCTTTTGTGGGGACTGTCAGGGATTATCATGGGAATGGTCCCGGTGATCGGAGTTGCGCCCATTCTCATGGGCGGAATTATTTTCCATTTGGTGTCGGGCTCCTGGGTTACTGCAGTGATTGTAGGGGCAGGAGCGGTGCTTATCTCGACCAGTGATAATGTGGTGCGTTCCTGGGTTCTCAAAGGGCACGGTGAAATGCACCCGCTGCTTGGGTTGGTAAG
>JANPJT010000274.1:0-9614 GCA_031425635.1 Pseudomonadota bacterium | reverse complement strand
CCGGGGAAAGCCGGTCCCCCTTTTCGAAAGCTTGGTTGCCGAGAACAGAGTTGTTCTTTCGCGCTTTGTCCGTTTGGAGCTCATGGTGGGGGCGAGGAAGAATGAGCGTACGCGCTTGGATCGAGTGCTAAGCGGTCTCATTGCGCTCCGAGACGATCCAAACCAGGAAGTATTTTTGGCCGCGGAACAGATTTTAGAGGCCATTCGACCCAAGGGAATCACGGTGGGAGCGGTCGACTTGCTGATTGCCGCCCAAGCGCAGATCAGCGGGTGCCCCGTCTTTAGTCTTGATAAAGTTTTCGCCAAGATTGCGTCTACTAAACTCATCAAAGTGGTCTAATGCCAGTTATGTGCCAGTAGAACCTTCGCAGCCCTCAGTGAGCCTGCTTCTGCGGGTGCAGGCTGAAAGCGCCTAAAGTGGGGGCGCACTTCTTCCGAACAGAGCTTGAGGTGAGTTCACCCATGGCGATTGCTCCGCAGGAAACCACGCATAAGAAGCCACAGTTTTTCGAAGTGCGGCTTGGCTCGATGATCATTGGGCGTGCGCTGCCTTACGATCTGTTTTTGCTCATTAGCGGGCAGCCGGTCCTTTTTCGAAAAAAAGGGGATCTGGTTTCGTTGGATCGGGCAAGCCAGCTTCGGTCCCACTCCGAATTGACGCTCCTCATCCCCGAAGATCAGCGATCGGTCTATCTAGATAGCCTCAAGTCCGCAGTCAAAGACGACGGAGTAAAAACGGAAGAAAAAAGCACGCTGATCAAGGAAACCGCTTACCTCCATATTCACGACCTTTTTACCAAAAAAGATATCCAGCCTGTGATTGTCGAAGCCCGTTCTCTCGTTGAGGACATGGTGTCTTTTGTATCGACTGACGTCGCTGCCGTGAGTAGCCTCATGCGCCTGTCCGCTCACGACTACTACACGTACAACCACTCGGTGGATGTGGCTGTGTACTCGATCGTTTTAGCGAAGAAAATCTTTGGCTCGGATAATAAAGAACTTCTGATACAAGCCGGTTTAGGCGGGTTTTTGCACGATATCGGCAAACGCCGCATTGATTTAGCCATCATCAATAAACAAGGCGCGCTGACTTCCACTGAATGGGCAGAAGTAAAAAACCACCCCACCTATGGAATGGAGTATTTGAAAGAGCTTTCGAATGTTCCCCAAGAAGCAAAAAATATTGTGCACCAGCACCACGAAAACTTTGATGGCACCGGTTACCCGAACGGGCTTTCAGGCGAAAATATTTCTAAGCTTTCCCGTGTGGTAGCCATTGCGGATGTTTTTGACGCTTTGACAACGAAGCGCTCGTACCACGAAGCAACAAGCCCGGCCCAAGCGCTCGACATTATGCACGGCATGCAGCCGGGAAAGTTTGATCCCAGCCTTTTTAATTCCTTTGACCAAAAGTTCGTCGCAAAAACGCCGGTCACTCTCTCAAGCGATTTTGACGCCTGCGCTCCGAATATTGGCACTCTCATTAAGAAATAAAAAAACCAGGTCTGGAGCGTCACCCGTTACAAGGGGCCGCCGTCGGTGATGCGCCAAAGCAAAGGCGCGCCCACCAACTGAGCTCGCGCTGGCCCAGCAATCGCCGGAGTGTATTTAGTGCGGCCAAAAGAAATAGGCACATTCGGTTTGAGCGACCGGGTTATCCACGCGTTCAGAGTCGCATCGTAGTTGGCCGTCGATATTCCAGCATTCGTAGCAAAATCTTGCGCCATCTCCAAAGACTCGACGTTCCAGGCGGCAAGCGACTGATTGAATTTGGTCGCCCCTCGGAACATGGATCGCATGTCGGTTACCTTTGATACCTGCCAACTATTGAGTACCTGATCAAAACTGGTCGCTCCCTCAAACTGAGAAGTAGTCCCTTTTAAGCTGGCTGTGTTCCAGCTTCCTAGCGGCTGGTTGAAGCTTGTCGCACTAGAAAAAAGGTAAGCCATGTAAAGCACTTGAGACACGTCCCAGTTTTCGATCGGTTGGTTAAACGAAGTAGCCAGCTGGAATGTCCCATTCATCGTAAGGATGCGGGAGGTATCCCAGTTCGCGAGTGGTTGGTTAAACGCAGCGGCACCGTAAAATATCTCATCCAAATTGGTCAATTTCGAAATGTCCCAGCGGTCGACTGGCTGGTTGAATTTTTTGGCATTGGAAAAAGTACCGCGCATTGACCTCACTTGAGATGTGTTCCAATTTCCAATGGGCTGGTTGAAGTTGGCCGCATGGTTAAACAGTCGCTCGAACGACGTGACTTTGCTGGTGTCCCAGTTTCCGATCGGTTGGTCAAATGCGGTGGCACCCGAAAACATGGATTGCATGGTAGTGACTTGAGAGGTGTTCCAGCGGCCAATGGGCTGGTTGAAACTTGCAGCGTTGTAAAACATAATAATCATCGAAGTCACTTTTGAAGTATTCCAATCGCCAATGTCTTCGTTGAAATTGGTAGCACCCCAAAACACGGATTCCATATTGGTTACTTGCGACGTATCCCACGTCCGCATGCTGGGCGCTTCTACCAGGGAAGTACAATTGCGGAACATCATGGTGAGGTTTGTTGTCCCTGTGAAGTTCAACGGGTCGGTGGCGGTAAGCACTAAATTTCGAGCGTTCCCAAAATAAGCGCCGTCGTTTCCTAGCCGAAGCGGGCCAAACTGGGATATTTCGATGATCTTTTTTGAATCGGAAGCGGCTTCATTGACACCGAACTGGAAGCCTTCCAGCCTCCCCACAATGGAAATGTCATAGGTCCCGGGCTGAGCGTAGGCATGCACTCTGTCGGGGCTATCAAAGCGGGTGATTTCGCTAAACGATTGATCGCCCCAGAAGACCGTGAAGTCGTAGATCCCCGAAGCGACGAGCGGCAGCCGAAGTTGGTTGGGGTTACTGATCCCTACGTGATCGGTCTTCCAGCGAGAAAGGAACGCGGGGGCGTACGTAAAAGTAGCCGGTCCTGCGCCTGTTCCGCCAATCGATTCGACGGTTACCGGGTACGATCCGGCAGTGTTTTCCGAGGTAACGCAGGTGACCGTATTTTCAGCAACGAGCAGGCGATTGAGGCACGGTCGATTGCCAATAGACACCGTGGGGGCTGGCCCGAAGCCATTCCCGACAATGCGCAGAGTGGTTCCCCCAGCGACGGGTCCGCGTGCTGGCGAAACCGAGTTCACCCGAGGGATGCCGAGTGACTCGATTGCACCGGCCAGCGTGGCAGTGCCCGCAACCGACGAAACGGCCACATCTTTTTTGCCCTCAGAAGCAATCGCCACCTGGCAAGTCAGCTCAGTGGCAGAGATCACGGCAAGCGAACCACAGGCTTGCCCGCCAATGGATGCCGTCATGCCGCCCTCAAAGCGAGTGCCGCGCAGGGTAAACTGAGTGACGGAATTCAGTTTCACTGCTTGAGGGTTCACCGATGTAAGGGTCGGCGGAGGGCCAGGGCTTACTTCAAGAAAAAAGTCGACTCGGTTTTCTCCAGCCGAATTCGTTACGCTGATTCTAAAGGGGGTTTTGGTTACTACCGTGGGTGAGCTGCCGGTGAGCCTTCCGCTGGCGCTGTCCAAAGCAAACCCGCTGGGTAGTGAAGGCGAAACAGCGTAGGACAAAGGAGCGTCTCCCGAGACTAAGGTAGCGGGGTAGTCGATTGAAACGCCCCGCAGAACGGAGATCGTTCCTCCAGCTTCCAAACCCGTTAAGGCGAGGCCCACAGGCGGAGAAACTCGCACGCTTTGGTTGGGAGTCTTAGAATTATTGAAAGTGATTTTTGTGCACCCGAAAGCACAAAGGCAAAGCAGTAGGTAGCTCGGAAAAGTTCCGCAAAGTTTCAGGTAGTTTGGCATCGATAAACAGCTCAACGTGAGATTTTAGTATAGCGGTCAAAAGTGACTGAATTATGTCCGGGCAGTTCGGGGGAATTGCTTGGTAATAAAGGTAACTTAGAAGGTTCAGGTGGCTAATTAGAGTGAACGGTTAGTCTAGCGTGCCGATGTAGGTTAAGCGGGCTAGATTGGCCGCAGAAACCGTGTCGTAGTAGCCGAAGTTTCCGCCTACGAGGTACTTTCCGTCCGACTGAGGGGCAATCGAGTACACCGATTGCGATAGTCCAGTGCCCGTTGGTGAAATAAGTGAGTCCAAGCTACCGTCGGAATTCAAGCGGGCGAATGAACCGACCGTTGTTCCGTTGTAGCTGGAAAAACTCCCGCCTACCGCTATTTTACCACTGCTTTCTACGGCGAGCGTTCGGACCGAACTGTTCAAACCCGTTCCGGTTTGAATAAATCCGCTATCGAGTGTTCCATCGCCATTGAGTCTCGCGATGCGGACCACACTAGTACCCGCGTACTGGGTGAACGCACCTGCCGCTAGAATTTTTCCATCGCTCTGCACTCCGACATCAAACAGAAATGAGTTGAAACCGGCACCGGTTTGAGTAAGCGTTCCATCCCTCGTCCCGTCTGAGTTCAAGCGAACCAGATAGTTTACCGCGGATCCGTTGTACTGAGAAAAGTACCCGGCGACCAGAATCTTTCCATCGGGCTGCACTTTAATGGTCGTGGGAGCCGAGTTCAAACCGGTACCCACGACAAACGAAGTATCTAAGCTGCCGTCCGCATTGAGCCGAGCGATAGAAGATCTAGCAGTGCCATTGTACGAATTAAAGATTCCACCCACCAGTACTTTGCCGTCGGGTTGTATGTCTAAAGCGTAAACCCAGCTGTTCAAGCCCGTGCCAGTTTGCACAAACGAGGTATCGAGTGACCCATCGCCGTTGAGCCGTGCCACCGCCGGTCGCGCTGTACCGTTATACGAAGTAAAGTAGCCACCCACGACAATTTTGCCATCCGGTTGAATCGCGATACGTAACACACCCAAATCAAAACCCGTTCCGGTGAGCGAAAAACTCGGGTCGCGGCTGCCGTCGGCATTCAACCGCATTAAATAGGGAGCGGATGCACCATCGAAGGCCGTAAACGCACCTCCCAGCAGAGTTTTGCCGTCGGGTTGGGTGGCCACCGCTTCCACTCGGCCATTCGGGGCGACCGTGTTTTGAGTCGATTGGGCAACAAAGCTGCCCGCGCTATCGAAAAAAGCGAGATAGGGCGCCGCGGAAGTTCCGTAACTTGTGAAGTCTCCTCCGACTGCGACACTGCCGTCACTCCTTCTGGCGACTGAAAAAGCATTCCCGCCTACGCCATTGGGCACGAAACTAGAGTCTCGACTCCCGTCCGAATTTAAACGGACCAGCCCTCGGACGGCTACGCTCTGATATTGACTATAAGTACCGGCCGCTAAGACCTTGCCGTCTGGCTGCAAAACTAAAGAGCTCACATCTAAATTAAATCCTGTACCCACCACAAAAGTGGCATCCAGCGTTCCATCCGCATTTAACCGTGCTATGAAGTTCCGGCTGGTGACATTGTAAGTGGTGAAATCCCCGCCCACGATGATCTTTCCGTCCGGTTGGACCGCCAACGAGAGTACCGTCGAATTAAAGCCCGTACCAGTTAAGGTAAGAGAACCGTCGAGTGTCCCATTCGAGTTCAATCGCGCTAGCCTAATTCTGCTGCTCCCGTTGTAGTCTGTAAAAGCGCCGCCGACCAAAATCTTCCCATCACTTTGAACCGCGATCGCGGTAACAACACTAGATAAACCGGTTCCAGTTTGGGAAAAAGAGGGATCCAACGTTCCGTCGGTGTTGAGCCGCGTTAGGTAGGGAACCGCCGCCCCATTATATTGCGTGAAACTACCTCCCACTAAGATTTGTCCGTCGGCTTGGAGCGCTATCGCGTAGACCGCAGCGTTTAATCCCGAGCCAGTGGTTACGAACCCGGTGTCCAGGCTTCCCTCGGTGTTGAGGCGAGCAAGGTAGGGCCGAGAAATGCCGTTGTAAGAAGTAAAAGCGCCACCTACGATCACTTTTCCATCCGCTTGGACCGCAATCGCAGACACGCTCGAGTTCAACCCCGTGCCGGTAGGTAAAAAACTCGGATCGAAAGTACTATCGGTTGAAAATCGGGCGACACGCGCAACGTATTTGTCGTTGGCGGTCAGAAAAGTTCCGCCGGCGTAAAGGAGGTCGTCGGTACCTACCGCCAAACAGTAAACATTGTCCGATAGGCCGGTAGGCGTGGAAAGACTTTCGACTCGCACCGGCACGGAAAGTGGGCTGGCGGATAGTCCAGAACCGGGAGCCGAAGCCGAGATCACCAAAGTGTCAGGGGTATCTGTGCGCACGTAGAGGGTGCCGGTTAAGCTCACGGAATCTACGACGACTGTGGTGCTCTCGTTGCCGCTATCGTAGGTTTGGCAACCGGCTAAACTGCGATAAGTTTTGGCTCCCGCCGAAACCGATACCGAAACGGTCACTGAGCTTGGACCCGTCCTCCTTTTGCGGAGCAAGGTCACTTCTACCCCAGTGCAATCGTTCTTACGAATAGACGCCAATCCCCTAGTGGAAAAGGCCAGCCGAATGCCCGCGCCCCCGCTCGGGAATAGTCCGAGACCGCAGCCCGATAAAACCAGCGTGGCGGCTAAAAATTTGGCAATTCTAGACCGCATTTAGGGGGCCTCAGATTGAATGGCGAATAGAAGACAGTTTGATTGCTATTATAATATTCTAAGCTCATAGAATTATGTCCATTTTGACATTTCTGGAGAATTACCTAGCATTAACAGCAGGTTATTCTGGGAATTTGACTAGAAAACAGTCGGAGCGGCGAGAGCTTTCTCTGCGGCCGCCCACTGCGCGATACTCGATGGCATTTCAGGTGAGTGCACGCTGACCCCTAGCTTGGCGAGCACGGCATCCGGGCGCACGAGGCCTTCTTTGCTTCTGACGCACGCTCGCGAAACGGCCGACGCCACCACCGTACCCCCTCGCTTAAAAATATGTTCGCTATAGAGCCAGCGCTCATCCCAACAAACCAGCCGAGTATCCAGAGTGGCCCGCTCCCAGCGGCGCAACGGCTTTTTATAGGTGATAGTTTGGGACGCAACGAGCGGCAGCCATTTTTCTTTCGCCGCCAAATGGAAAAGGCCTGAGCTCCATCCACGCCACCCGCCCAATTTCCATGTAATCAAGGTAGCGGGAATTGATGGCTACGCCTAAAAGCGTTTCGCTCCAGCCCACCCGGAACGAGAGCGACGCTAACGCAAGGGGGGGAAAGGCGCGGGCCTGAGCCCGCAAGGAGCTTTGCTTTGAAAAAACGAAACCAAAAGAGCATTTTTTCGCGGTCCTGAGTTTTCTGGTAGGCGGAACAGGCCTCGAACCTGTGACCTTCGGCGTGTAAAGCCGACGCTCTAACCAACTGAGCTATCCGCCCCAAAAACCGGGGCAATCATTGCCGATCTTCGTAAGAATTGGTACTCTAAAGTGTCCTTCGATTTAACTCCGCGAGCAAACACACCATGGCTTCAAAATTGAGCGTCGGGATCATCGGGCTTGGTACGATGGGGCAGTGCATTGTGGCAGGTCTGGTAGAAGCCAAGAAAGCGCTCCGCGGTTCCATTGGATTTACCACTCGGGAACCTGGTTCGTCGGAAAAAGCTTCGAAAGAGTTTGGTCTGGTTCGCTGTGCAAGCAACTTAGAGCTGGTCCAGCGCTGTGAAACCGTTCTGTTAGCCGTGAAGCCTCAAAACTTGCAGGCAGTGCTCCAGGAAATCCGCCCTGCCGTCACGTCAAACCACACCTTCGTCTCTATCGTCGCGAGCAGCACGACTGAGGCGATGGAAGGGGTGCTGGGTAAAAGCGCCAGAGTCATTCGGGCAATGCCGAACACTCCCGCCCTCGTGCGCGCCGGAGTGACTGCGCTGTGCGCGGGAAGCTGCGCCGAAGACCGGGACTGGGAGCGTGCGGAATCGGTTTTCGAGCCGCTGGGAATGGTAGTCCGGGTGGAAGAAAAGCACATGAACGCAGTGACGGGCCTTAGCGGCTGCGGTCCAGCTTACATTTACGTCGTGCTCGAGTCCCTCACGGATGCCGGAATCAAGGTAGGGCTCCCTCGCGAGCTTGCCACGACCCTGGCTTCTCAGACTGTGCTCGGCGCGGTGAAGATGCTGATTGCGACGGGCCGCCACCCTGCGTCTCTCAAAGACGACGTCACCACGCCGGCGGGCTGCACGATTGACGGTTTAATGGAGTTGGAAGAAGGAAAACTTCGAGTGACTTTGGTCAAAGCAGTGGTCCAAGCCACGCGCCGCGCGGCGCAGCTTTCCAGTCTTGATTGAAATTTAATTCGCCGGGAGCTTCCGGGCGAAGTATTTTTAGAAAATAGGGGCTTGAAGCACTGTTCGGCTGCAGGCCTCAACAACGAGCGAGGGAATCCATGGGTAACAAGGCAAAGCTGGTTTACGACGGCAAAGAGTTTGAGTTTAACGTGATCAAAGGTAGCGAAGGTGAGCTTGCCATTGATATCTCGGCTCTGCGGGCCCAGACCGGCCTCGTGACTTTGGATTCTGGCTACATGAACACGGGGTCTTGCCAGAGCGCGATCACTTTTTTGGATGGAGAAAAAGGGATCCTTCGCTACCGCGGCTACCCCATCGAGCAACTCGCTGAGAAGTCGTCGTTCGTTGAAACAAGCTATCTGTTGATTTACGGGCGGCTTCCAACGGCGCCAGAGCTTGCCTCTTTCTCCCAAAGACTGACCCGCCACACGATGCTCCACGAAGACATGAAGCGCTTCTACGATGGGTTTCCGCGGGACGCGCACCCGATGGCCACTTTGTCCGCGGCGGTCAACACGCTCTCCACGTTTTATCAGGACGAGCATGACGAACAGCTTTCGATTTTTAGACTTCTTGCCAAAGCGCCGACGATTGCGGCCTTTTCCTACAAAAAAACGATTGGCCAGCCTTTCGTCTACCCAACGAACTCTTTAAATTACTGCTCCAACTTTCTAAAAATGATGTTCTCGGTTCCGGCGGAAGAATACCAAGTGGATCCTGTCGTTGCGAAAGCGATGGACCTTCTGCTGATCCTCCATGCAGACCACGAACAAAACTGCAGTACGTCCACGGTACGTTTGGTGGGCAGCAGCAAAGCGAACCTCTACGCATCGGTGAGCGCGGCAATCTCCGCTCTTTGGGGCCCTCTCCATGGTGGTGCGAACCAAGCCGTGGTGGAAATGCTCCAGGATATTCAGAAGCAGGGCGGGGACGTTAAAACGTTTGTGAACCGAGTGAAGAACAAAGAGGAAGGCGCACGGCTGATGGGCTTTGGGCACCGAGTGTATAAAAACTTTGATCCTCGCGCGAAGATTATCAAAATCGCCTGTGACTCGATTTTGCAAAAGCTCGGCATCAACGACCCTATGTTGGAAATTGCTAAACGGTTGGAAGAAGCTGCGCTTGCAGATGAGTACTTTGTATCGCGAAAGCTTTACCCGAACGTCGATTTTTATAGCGGCATCATCTACCGCGCGATCGGGATTCCAACCGATATGTTCACCGTCTTGTTTGCTTTGGGACGGCTGCCGGGGTGGATAGCCCAGTGGAAAGAAATGAACGACGATTCGGCAACCAAAATTGGTCGACCCAGACAGATTTATACTGGCTCGAAAGAGCGCGAGTACGTTGCCATCGAAAAGCGGTAACGGGCCTAGGGGCTGTAC
>JANPJT010000273.1:0-3494 GCA_031425635.1 Pseudomonadota bacterium | reverse complement strand
TGTTGGCGGGCTTGAGATCGAGGTGCCAGATCCCTAAGCGGTGCGCTGTTTCGACGAGATCGTGGACTGCCCTTTGGACTTTATTTCTCTGCTCGGGAGAAGACAAAAGGCCGTTTTTGAGCAAGTAGTCCAATGACTGTGCCCGAACCAAAGGCATTTCTATCGCTTCAAGCGTATCGCCGACCGGGGTTTGGAAAGCCCTGCGTTGGGCCCGGAGAAAGCGCGGGTCCCGTTCGGCGAGGTAATTCATCACTTTCGCCTCGGCATCCACCGCAGCGATCCGGCTCGGCTCCCACTTCAAAAGAAATTTAATGGCTTTCCAGTGCCCTTCGGGATTTTTCGCGCGAACCACGGCCCCCATTCCCCCCGAGCCTAGCTCCGAGACCTCCGTATACCCTTGCGATTGAAGCACCGCAGTCGCTTTTAAAGCGGCTTCTTGAGGCGATAAAACGTACGGTTGAGGGCTAGCCAGTTCGTCTGGCGCCATGGTGGAGCGCGAATGGGTGCCAGCGGCAAGCGCGGAAATGGGCCCGCTGCAAGTCGTGGTGGACTCGGCAAATCCCCGCGCAGGAGCGCACAGTATCCCGATAAGGAGCAGGCTATTGAGTAACGCTTTTTGCATGGTGTAACGCCGTCTTATCGGCGTTTTACCAGAATAAAAAAAGCCGCCCGAAATTTCTCTCGGGCGGCCTTACGAAATGAAAGAGCAAGAGCCTTACGTTGCGGCTTTGAGGTGCTTGCTAACCAATTTGGTCATTTCGAACATCGAAACGACTGCTTTTCCGTTGAAAACTTTGGTCAACGCGCCGTCAGCGCGGACATTGCGGCGGTTTTTTGGATCTTGAAGGTTGTTCTTCTTGATGTAGAGCCAAAGTTTTTTGACTACTTCGGTACGTGGAATGGGCTTCGTTCCCACCACTTTGCTGAGCGCTTCGCTCGGTTGCATTGGAGCCATGAACGCTGCGCTTGGTTTGCGCTTCGTTTTTGCTTTTGCCGTCTTAGTCGTTTTGGTCGTTTTTTTTGCTGTCTTTGATTTTGTCTTTGCCGTTTTCTTAGCCATTGAATCCCCCAATTAAGGTGTTTCGTATCTTCTACGTATAATAAGGTGATTTTTCATAACGTACATTGAATTATTGAGTTTCTTCATCTTGTGCTAAACCATTTGCCCTGTGTCGAAACTCGATTTTACCCTTGAGAAAACGGAAAAAAACGCGCGCGCCGCCGTTTTGCACACTCTGCATGGGCGAGTGCAAACGCCTATTTTCATGCCCGTGGGCACTCAGGCCACTGTAAAAAGCCAGACGGTAGAGGGTTTGGAAGCGGCTGGTTCGCGTGTTCTGCTTGCTAATACGTACCACCTTTACTTGCGCCCGGGCGCCGAAGTGTTCCGGCGCATGGGCGGCATCCATCGGTTCATGAACTGGAAAGGCCCAGTGCTAACGGATTCCGGGGGATTCCAAATTTTTTCACTGCCTCACTCGAGACAAATGCGGGAGGAGGGGGCTGTTTTCCAAAGCTACCTCGACGGTACATCCCACCTTTTCTCTCCCGAAGTGAGCATTGAAATGCAAAAAGCCATTGGGAGCGACATCATGATGGTGCTCGACCAGTGCATTCCTTCGACGGCAGACCGGCCCGAAGCAATTGCCGCAATGCATCTCACCCACCGATGGGCAAAGCGCAGCCTTGCCGCTCGAGGGGAATCTCCCCAGTCTCTTTTTGGGATTGTTCAGGGCGCTTGTTTTGAAGATCTCCGTCGCGAAAGCGCCGATTTTCTCACCGCACTCGATTTTGACGGCTTCGCCATTGGGGGGCTAGCCGTCGGTGAAAGCAAGGCGCAAAGGGAAGATTTTACCGAGCTGACTGCCTCCAAACTCCCCTCGCATTTGCCCCGCTACCTCATGGGAGTAGGTACGCCGCTCGATATTCTGGAAGCGGTCTACCGAGGCGTCGACATGTTCGACTGCATTATGCCCTCCCAGCTCGCTCAGCGCGGAGGTGCTTATACCTCCAAAGGCAAACTGCAGCTTCGGCGCAGCCTTTATAAATTCGCAGATGAGCCGCTCGATGCATCCTGCCCTTGCCCCACTTGCGCGCACTATTCGAAGGCTTATTTGCACCATTTGTACAAGGCCAACGAAACGCTCGGTTGGACGCTTCTAACGTCTCATAACCTCACTTTCTACCACCGACTGATGGCCGATATCCGTGCGACTATTTTGCAGGGGACTTTTGAAGGGTTTTACCGCGAAAGAAGGGAAGCCCTGGCGCTTTCCGACAATACCGAGCTCTCTGCCCCCCCGAAACGAGCGAGCAAAGAAATCCGCTCGATAGGAAACTACGAACTCGTGGAATCCTCCCAAGGGTACTTCAGCGTTCGGCAAACGAGCAGCCAGGAAACAATGCACTCGGTATCTAACCCTTGCGACGAAGCCAACCGACTTTACGTCGAGCAATCGCACTTGGAGTCAAGGGTTCGAACCCAGACCGGCGTCCTGCGACTCTGGGACGTTGGCTTGGGAGCTGCCACCAACGCGATGGCAGCGATCCGGTGCTTAGAGAACGCGTATGCGCAGGGCCCAGGGTGCCCCGTCGAAATCGTGAGTTTTGAAAACGATTTAGATTCGCTTCGCCTTGGCCTAACCCACCCAGGAAAATTCCCCCACCTCTGCCATGCTGCCCCACCCGCACTCCTTCGAACGGGCCTCTGGCAGTCTCCTTGCGGAAATATTCGGTGGACGCTGGTACAGGGAAACTTTGCGGAGACTTTTCGAGACCAAGCCGTGCCCGATTGTGTTTTTTACGATCCTTTTTCATTTAAGACGGATCCGGAACTTTGGGCGCTCGACGTGTTTCGACAGCTCCGCGCGCACTTTGGAAACCACTCGGTAGAGCTTTTCACTTATTCCGCCTCGACGGCAGTCCGATCCGCTTTGCTATCGGCAGGCTTTTATGTTGCGGGGGGCGTAGGCACCGGCCCCAAAAAAGAAACGACCATTGCTCTCACCCAGCCGCTATCCGACAAACACACGCTCTTGGGATCTGATTGGTTTGCTCGGTGGAACCGAAGTGGCGCGAAGTTTCCTGCCGGCATGGATTCCGTGGAGCAGGCGCAAGTGGAATCGCTAGTAAGGCGGCACCCTCAGTTTGAATTGCGCTAGTTTTTCTTGTGGAACCACCAGAATCAAAAGCCGTTGTACAAAACACCCGCCATCCTTTGTGGCCGACGGCTTTGGGGCGGTCTGTGTGGAGCCTTTTTTTAAAAACACGCGAACGGGTTTTGCCTTCTACTGTATCGGTGGCGCTCGTACCGCCGATTGAGTTGGCGCCTACTAAGCGCCCCTTGCCGGCGGTAACGGTTTTAAAAAAAGGCTCCACACCAACCACCCCAAAGCCTCGACCGCTTTTTTCACCAAATGTTTTTACGTTATTTGCCTAAAGGAACGGTAGAGGCTTTGAGCCCAAACTCCATTGCTTAGAAACCGTTACCGCCG
>JANPJT010000272.1:0-11363 GCA_031425635.1 Pseudomonadota bacterium | reverse complement strand
GACTCGATCAGTGGGATGGGGCTGCTCACTGTCGTTCGAACCTGTGTCTTTTGCCTCGGCACTTAGGTGGCCTTACCTGTTTACGTCCTGCTCGTACGCCCGTGGCATGGGGTGTTTGATTTTCTCAAGCGGACTTTGCTCTTTGTCGTTCTGCCCCGACTTTGCCTTGAGGGCTTGCCCGCTGCCGCGTTTTGTTGGGGGACTTGTTCGTTCTTACTGACGCTCTCGTTCTTTTTTTAGTTTTTTAAGGTTTTGGGAAGGAGAGGAGAAGGGACCGGGGAGTGGGCGTTGGGGGATTGGGGGGCACACTCGTGATAGTGGGCCCGGATGTCGGCGCCATACTACGTGGACTTCCGGGCTTTCTTGGTTCTTGCCGACGCGCTTTAAAAAATAGGGGGCCGGCTTTGACAGCGACTCACGTTTGGGAGAACGTCGAACAAAGGGGCGAATCAATGAAGACAGTGGTTGTGTGGACTTTATCTTTTTTAGCGGGTGCCAACTTATTCGGGAACTCGCACGGTCTTAAAAGCCTTCGGTGCTTTCCGGTTTCGGGGCATACCTACTCAGTAGAAATCAACGAGTCCGAACTCTTACTGGTGGAGAGTTGGGTAGATACTGCCGCATCGAAATCTACTTTGGTCGCCAAAGTCCGCCATGCTTTCCCCTTAGAGAGCTGCACTTTCACCCCTTTCTCCGTCGCGCTCGGTTGCCAGGACCCAGCCGATAAAAATACTTCATTGAAGATTTCCCTTAAGCGCCTGTCGGAAAAGTCGACGGCCCACCAGGTGGAATTTCTCATTCAGGGGATAACCGAGATCTCGTCCAAGACATTTGAAACAAGACGAATCGACTTCGGAAAATCTGCTCGCTGCACCGTCAATGAAACTTTTGAAGTTCTTTAAGTACTTTCCCGGAATGGTTGCGCTGCTAGTAGCGGCGAGTTTTTCAGGCATAGCCGAACCCAGCTCGTCGGCAGATGATTTGCAGCGGTGCATGCAAGAACTAACTGACCTCAAAGAAAAGCATGCCGCACTGGAAACGTCGTTGGCGATGCTGCGCCAAGAGGTAGAAACCTGGCGCTCCTCTGCCGTGCCCATTCCGTCCATTGAAATGAAACGCCGAGCGCAGGATTTAATGGAGACTTGGTCAACCGCTAAACAATATGACGCAATCAATTTGATCGCAGAGTATTTCTCCTCTTTAACCGTTGCACAAAGGCATCATTTTTTTATCGAGGCTCTGCAACCGGTTGTCCATGTTGAAAAGTTCGCGGTGAATATGCGTTTTGAAGGGAGCGCTATGAACGTCGCCATGTCCTTAGTCGATTCCTGCCGCGACTCCAAAATGAGGATGCCTGATGGCAAAAATGCCGATGCCGTCCCCTTATTTCTCAGCTATTTAGCTAGGTAACGTTGCCTACTCCAAAACATCGTTTTTGAAAACCTGCGACACCACCCGCAAACGTACCGACTCTAATACCGCGGGCTGTCCGGACTCGACGGGCAGCTCTAAAATTTCGGCGTCTTCAGTACCACCCACCTTAAGGAAGTCTGACGAAGAATGAGGGATCGCTTTAAAGACAACTTGTACACCGTCTTTCAGATTCACAGGAGCCCCGGCGACTTCTACTTCTACAATATGATCCGAGTCGGGGCCCACGGTTAACCACTTCGCAAGGTACTTGCCGCCAAAAGCAAAATAGGTCAGCGACTTTGGGCGAATGAGCTTAGTGGGATCGAGCCGATGGAGCAGTAAGGGCGGGCCATCCGCTTCCAGGGCAAATTGCGTGGATGCAATTTCGCTGGTTATGTCGCGGTGCTGGCCCCGTACTTCAAAATGCCCCGCAAAGAGCTTTGCGCTGACTTCAGCGACGGACGATCCAAACTGATCTAGAACGAAAGGCTGAGGATCGACTGTAAAGATGCCGAAGAGGAATTTTTTGAAATCCGCTTTTGCACGCTCTTGCGAAAACTTGAGCAAAGTAGCCTTGGTCACGTTTAGTCGGCCATCTTTATAGTGTACTTTCCAAACTCCTTGGTAAGTGTGCGGGTTTTCCAATGGCTTCTGCGCAAACATCGGAAGGTGGTAATAGTAGTTCTCTACAAGGACCCCTCCATGCGCGGCAGCTCTATCGGCCTCTAAATGGCCGTGGGTGACGTGCTCGGCGGCGCCCACCGTACAAACTAGAAAGAAAAAGGGGAACGTCATTAAAGATTTCATCATCCCTCTACGCTAGCTGTAGCGGCCGGCGAAAGACAAGTTTTCGACAGCCGGGCATCGCCTTGGAGCTGAAGACACACGAATAGGTTAAATCGGGAACCGATTTGACTCCCGCAAGCTTCGGTAGTGTCTTGGCGAAACACTTTGATGGAGAAAAAAATGAATGCCGTTTTAATTTCGTTAGCCGCGCTTATCTCAACAGGAATTTGCTTTGCCGAGACACCTGCGCCAGCGCCTGAACTGGAACCGGTGCACGTAGAGAAAATCGCTCAGTCAGGGGATTTCATGCCGGGTCTGGGGCCTGGCCCGGAGGCACGAGCGACTCCCACAACGACGCTCAAAATAAAAGTCCAAAGCAATGGCTGCACCGAGGGAAAAGACTTCGAAGTGAAAGTAGCTCAAGACGGCGCGCGGCAGCTAGTGACCCTAGTGCGCACTAGAAAAGACGAATGCAGTAAAGGGGCTAGATGGGAGACTGTCGAAATCGAAACGAACGCCCTGAGCCTTTCGACGCGCACCATGACGGGCAAATCGAACCTTTGGTTTCAAAGTAACCCGATCGTGATCTCGAACCCACTGCCAGTGGAAGACAACACGACCCACTAAGTTTTTAGAGCGTGCCCTCGTAAAGCAACCGGTACGAGGCTCGTTCTAACCCCATTTACTTCTCTACCTGGAGAATGGGATATTCTTGCCTGTGTTACGCACTGTGTTCATGGGAACGCCCCCTTTTGCCGCGGCGATTTTAGAAGCGCTGGTGGTGGCCGGTCATCCGCCCATCGCAGTGGTTTGTCAGCCGGCCCGGGCCACGGGCCGAGGCTTGAAGGAACAGCCCTGCGCGGTTGAGTTGCTTGCCAGAGAAAAGGGGATTCCCGTTCTGGCTGCTGAAAGCATCAACACCCCCGAAAGTATTCTGAAACTGAAAGCGTTTGGCGCGGATGTTTTTTTAGTCGCAGCGTTTGGGCAGATCCTAAAAAAAGAGGTCCTTGCAATACCGATACAGTTTAGCTTGAACGTGCACGGATCGTTGCTTCCGAAATGGCGGGGAGCGGCCCCCATTCAGCGAGCGCTTCTGGCGGGTGAGAAAACAGCAGGAGTCACGATCCAAAAAATGGCGCTGCGAATGGATGCGGGGGAAATCTTACTCACGCGCACCATCCCGGTAGGAGAAGAGGATACTTCCGGAGATCTTTTTGAAAAGCTGAGCCGTTTGGGCGGGGAAGCCTTAGTCGAAGCGGTGCAGCTTGTCGAAGGCGGGACCGCTCGTTTCACTCCGCAAAACGAAGCGGAAGCAACTTACGCCCCAAAGCTCAGCCGAGAAGAAAGCGCTGTCGACTGGACGCTTGAAGCGTCTCGCATCCGTTTCGCTGTGCGTGCCCTTCAACCGTGGCCCGTAGCGGAAACTAAACTGGCTGGAGACCGGTTGAAACTATTTAAAGTGGAAGTGGTACCTACCTCAGTCGCTTTGGCACCGGGCGAAACGCACACGGATCATGCGACTTTCCTTTGGGTTGGCTGCGGCAGCGGCACGGTGCTTGCCTTGACACAGATCCAGCTGGAGAATAGAAAAAAATTAGAAATCCGTGATTTTCTCATGGCTTATCGGGGTGCCTTTCCCTTCAAACGGGTAGGCTAAGGTGGTTTCAAAGTGTCTTCCAAAAAAGTATGGGTCGCTCCTTCTCTTTTAGCTGCGGATTTAACGCGCTTGGGAGAAGAAGTCCGAGCGATTGAGTCGGCAGGGGCCGATTTGATCCACTTTGATGTGATGGACGGCCACTTCGTGCCGAACCTCAGTTTCGGGTTCCCTGTCATTGAAGCGATAAAAAGCATCACGAAGCTCCCCATCGACGCGCACCTCATGGTTTCAAATGCCGACGCTTACCTCGATCGGTTCGCCGAAAGCGGCTGCGGGTGGCTTTCGGTGCACGTGGAAGCGTGTCCCCACCTGAACCGAACGTTGAGCCGCATTCGCGAGCTGGGCATGCGGCCTGGAGTGGCTATCAACCCCGGTACATCGCTATCGTCGCTCGACGCCGTGCTGGGCGCTTGTGACTTTGTTTTAGTCATGAGCGTTAACCCTGGTTTTGGCGGCCAGTCGTTTATTCCCGAAACGCTCGCAAGAGTGAAAGCGATTAAGGAAAAAGCACCTCATCTTTTAGTCCAAGTCGATGGCGGCATCAAAACGGCAAATGCTAAGGCAGTGCTTCAAGCCGGCGCCGATATTTTGGTCGTTGGCACCGGGCTTTTTGGTCACCCGGACTACACTAAAGTCATCGCCGAACTAAGGGCACTCGCTTGATCCTACTCGATGGAAATTCCCTCACGCTTTCTGACTTTCGAAAAATCGTTGGCGGTGAGCCCGTCGGACTTTCACCAGCCGCCCTCCAGCGCCTCGCGGAGTGCCGAAAACACATCGATAAAGCAGCGGCTTCAGATGAACGAGTTTATAGCGTCAACACGGGCTTTGGGGTTTTGAGCAAAGTCAAAATCCCCAAAGATAAACTCGACGCTTTGCAAGTGAACTTGATCCGAAGCCACTGCGCGGGGGTTGGGGAGCCGCATTCCGAAACCGAGAGCCGAGCGATTCTTTTGCTCAGAGCCAACGTGCTGGCCAAAGGGTTTTCAGGGGTCCGCCCAGTCGTTGCGGAAACTTTAGTGGCCATGCTGAACAAAGGGATTCACCCCGTGATTCCCTCCAAAGGTTCGGTCGGTGCGAGTGGCGACTTAGCCCCGCTGGCGCACTTAGCGTCGGTGCTCATCGGGGAAGGCGAAGCATATGTAAAAGGAGAGCGGCTACCGGGAGGCGAAGCGCTGAAGCGCGCTGGCATCACCCCCGTGGCGTTAGGCCCAAAAGAAGGGCTATCGCTTATCAACGGAACGCAACAAATGACGGCCTTAGGCGCTTTGGCCCTTTTGCGGGCGGAGGAACTTGCCGAACTCGCCGACCTTACTTGCGCTACGAGTTTAGACGGCGTCCTGGGAACTCCCCGGGCTTACAGCGCGTGGGTTCACGAGACGCGGCCGTTCCCTGGCCAAGTGGAATCCGCGAAGCGCTTAACCGAGTGGATGCAAGGCAGCGAAATTTATCAAAGCCATGAATCGTGCGATCGCGTGCAGGATCCCTATTCTTTTCGGTGTGCTCCCCAAGTGCACGGAGCTTGCCGCGATCTTTTTTCATTTGTGCGAAAGACTTTGGAAATCGAAATCAACGCGGCAACTGACAACCCGCTGGTTCAAAACGCAACGGGCGAGATTGTTTCGCAAGGGAACTTCCACGGGCAGCCCATTGCGTTTGCGCTCGATATCTTGGGGATGGGGCTTGCGGAGTTGGGGAGCCTTTCAGAAAGGCGCACTGCCAAACTCATCGACCCCTCCTATAGCGGCCTTCCGTGTTTTCTCGTGATGGACGAAGGCTTGAACTCGGGCTTCATGATTGCGCACGTGACGGCTGCAGCGTTGGTTTCCGAAAGCCGCGGCCTTACGCACCCTGCTTCCACCGACTCCATTCCGACCAATAACGAGAAAGAAGACCACGTGAGCATGGGCCCGATTGCCGCCCGTAAAGCAAAAACTATTTTGGAAAACACTGAGACTATCCTTGCGATAGAAATGCTGGTGGCATGCCAGGCCATCGAATTCCGCAAGCCGCTAAAGCCTGGAAAAGGGCCTCGTTGGCTTTGGGAAAAAGTGCGCAAACTAGTTCCCGCTCTGACAGTCGATAGGTACCTTTCGCCCGATATCGATACAATCACCCATGCCGTTCGTTCTGGGGAGCTGTACCAGTCCTTGCGCCAAGAGAGGATGCTGTGAAAGCTGCACGCGGTACTACGTTAAGTTGCCAAGGCTGGGAGCAGGAAGCGGCGCTCCGCATGCTCATGAACAACCTCGACCCCGACATTGCCGAGCACCCAGAGCGGCTTGTGGTGTATGGCGGATCGGGCAAAGCCGCACGGAACTGGGAGTGCTTTGACGCCATTGTGGCTTCGTTAAAAGCGCTCCGCTCAGACGAAACGCTCTTGATCCAATCGGGAAAGCCCGTGGGAGTCATCCGATCGCACGAAGAAGCGCCCCGCGTTTTACTCGCTAATTCGCTCCTTGTTCCCGCTTGGGCCAATTGGGAAACGTTCCGGGATCTCGAGAGCAAAGGCCTTACTATGTTCGGCCAGATGACGGCCGGCAGCTGGATCTACATTGGCACTCAAGGCATTGTGCAAGGCACTTACGAAACGTTTGCCGAAGCGGGCCGGCGGCATTTTGGCGGCACTTTGGAAGGCAAGTGGGTCCTTTCCGCAGGGCTCGGCGGCATGGGAGGCGCTCAGCCTCTTGCAGCGACGATGAATGGCGCCTGTTTTTTAGGTATCGAAGTCGACGAAACCCGCATCCGGCGGAGAATGGAAACGGGGTATCTAGACCAGCTTGAAACCGACTTAGACAAAGCATTTAATTCGATACGCGACGCGCTCGCCCACAAGAAAGCGATTTCTATTGGACTCGTTGGCAACGCGGCGGAGCTGATCCCGCTCATTGCGAAAGGCGATTTTCTTCCTGACCTAGTAACGGATCAAACGAGCGCGCACGATCCGTTAACGGGTTACTTGCCAAGCGCGCTTTCGCTTTCGGAAGGTGCTGCGCTCCGGGCCGCAAACCCTGCGGAGTACGTACGAAAATCCAAAGCGTCGATGGCCGATCACGTGCGCGGGCTGCTTGCTTTCCGAAAACGGGGAATCCCTACTTTTGACTACGGAAACAACATTCGGCAGGTGGCGAAGAATGAAGGGGTCCACGACGCTTTTGATATCCCCGGTTTCGTGCCGGAGTACATTCGGCCGCTTTTTTGCGAAGGAAAAGGCCCTTTCCGGTGGGTCGCGCTTTCGGGGGATCCGGAAGATATTTACGCGACCGATAAAGCGCTCGTAGAACTTTTCCCAGAAAACCAAGATCTCAAACGGTGGCTGAAACTTGCGAAAGAACGGATCCAGTTCCAGGGCCTACCCGCACGGATTTGCTGGCTTGGGCACGGTGAGCGCGAAAAGGCTGGCCTTCTTTTTAACCAAATGGTTCGCGATAAAAAAGTGCGTGCGCCGATCGTCATTGGGCGCGATCATTTAGACTGCGGCAGCGTGGCTTCACCGAACCGCGAAACCGAAGGGATGAAAGACGGGAGCGATGCCATTGCCGACTGGCCCATTTTAAATGCGCTGATCAATGCCTCCAACGGAGCGAGCTGGGTATCCGTGCACCATGGCGGGGGAGTGGGGATTGGTTACTCTATCCATTCCGGCGTAGTGATTGTCGCGGACGGAACCGAAAAAGCGGACCGAAAACTCTCGCGCGTTTTGAATTCAGATCCCGCGATGGGAGTTTTCCGCCACGCTGATGCAGGTTACGAGCTTGCCACCCAAACGGCCATAAAGCAGAACCTCAACGTTCCGATGTTGCCCAAGTGATACAAGTCTTTGAAAATATCCGTCAGTGCCTGACCCTCCAAGGGGCCGCAGCCAACCAAGGGCGCCGCCCGACGGAAAAAGATCTAGGCGTGATGGAAGACGCAGCCGTTGTGGTTGAAGACGAAGTCGTTCGCTGGGTCGGGAGCAAACGGGATCTTCCGAGCGAGTTCTCTGGGGAAAAGCGAGTCAGCGCGGGGGGGCGAATCTGGCTCCCGTCTTTAGTAGAATGCCACACGCACTTGGTTTTTGCCGGTAGCCGAGCGGGCGATTTCGCAAAACGCTGCCGAGGGATGAGCTACCAAGAAGTAGCGAAAGCCGGCGGTGGGATCCTTTCTACTGTCGCGCACACAAGGGAAGCGACCAAAGAAGCGCTTTTCAAAAACGCCCAGAGAGGACTCGCCGCTTTTGAATCGCGGGGGGTGGGTTGCTTGGAGCTTAAGTCGGGGTATGGCTTAACCTTGGAAAGCGAGATCCGGCTCTTGGAAGTCGTTCAGGAACTTCAAAAACAAACGAAGACGGATTTACTTCCCACGTTTATGCCCGCCCATGCAGTGCCTCTTGAATTTCAAGGGAAAACCGACGCCTATGTGGACGCTATCTGCTCGGAATGGATTCCCGAAGTAGCCCGTCGAAAACTTGCGGTTTTCTTCGACGTGTTTATTGAGGAAAGCTATTTTTCGGCTAAACAAGCGGCCCAGCTTTGTGGGAAAGCGCTTGAGGCGGGGTTTAAGCTAAAGCTGCACGCGGATCAATTTTCGAGCCTAGGCGGCGCCGAGCTCGGCGTTGATCTGGGTGCCGTCAGCTGCGACCATTTAGAAAGTATTTCCGATCAAGGGATCAAAAAACTCGCAAGCTCACGGACGGTGGCAGTGCTTGCCCCCGGAGCTTCTCTCTTCACGTCAACGCGTTATGCGCCCGCAAGACGGCTGATCGATGCAGGCGCCATGGTCGCTTTGAGTACGGATTTTAACCCGGGAACTTGCCCCAGCCATTCGCTGCCGCTGATGATGACCATCGCTTGCACGCAGATGGGAATGACCATTCCGGAAGTTTTAGTAGCAACCACAGTGAATGCCGCCCGAGCTGTTGGACGGGAAGATCGCTGGGGGTGCATTGCGCCCGGTCGGCCTTTTAAAGTGTGGGAAGTAGCCGCGCAAAGCTACGAAGAGATCCCTTATTCTTTTGGTGAAGCCATTTAGCTGCGGGCCACCCTAGAGAATCGAAACCCTCTGAAGCGTATTTTTATCCGTATGGTGGAAAAGCTCCGAGCGCCCTTTCATTTGCATTTGGGTGTCTTCTTCGTACGTAAAACTCGTTTCGGAGTGGATTTGGATTTTTAACTCGTAACGGACCGTTTTGAACTCACGGTCCAGAAACTGGTTTGAACAAATGCCGTACGTCGCCGAACCCAAGTCCGCCGAGAGAGAAAACTCCCGCGCGTTCGGGTCGACGGTCCCGCCGGCAATCACCGCAATCCCGCGCGGAACAATAAAGCAGCGCATGACCTGTTTATTTTGAGCATCCCACAGCCAGTACCCAACTTCCTGGTGGAAGGCAGCTTCCTCACCGATTCTCCACGCCACTGTCGAATATTTAAGGCCGTAGAGCACTTGCTCGTGGTTATCCACTTGGCCCGTGGGGTCCAATATCAAACGTTCCCGGAACCGGTTGGTTTCTATTTTCCGGCTTTCATCCGGGGAAACATCATCGCCCTTCTCGCCTTCCCAAATACCGGCGAGTAGAGCTAAAGGCCCGAGGTTCTTAAGGTTGCTGCTAGGTTCCATAGCGAAGTCTCCCATTGCAAGAATTCGTCCTTGAAAGCTCCTTGTCAACGCTTGCCATCGCTTGCATTCTGGCAGGATGCCGCTTGAAAGCACCCGGACGTTCGAACAAATTGAAGTGAAACTCGTGGGGGCGATCTCGCCCGCGTACGAGATTGCGGTCGCCTCGGCGCGCACGTGCTATTCGGGAAAAGGGATCGTTTACCCAGAGCAGGTTTCCAAAGACGAGAAAGCCATTTTACTGCGCGACAAAATCGCGTCGAGCACTTTGCTAGCTGGGCACCTGACCACTCGGCAACACGCCCACTTCACGTTTGCCCTCTCGGGCGTTTCTCGGCAGTTCATTTGGAGCTTTCTGCACAGCCACCCGTTTTACAACTCAGAGCAAGTCAGCCAGCGCTATGTGAAAGTAAAGCCTGGCAATTTTGTGATGCCTCCGTTGCCTGAAGAACACCGCCCCCTCTTTTTGCAAACGGTGGCGGCCCAGTCAGAAGCTTACGAACAACTCATTGGGCTTTTACGCGAGCCCCTTTCGAAAGATTTTTTTGAACGCTTCCGCGCCCGAAAGGCAAAGCCTGAGGCTTGGTCAGGCTCGATCGACAAACGGGCTTTTGAAGTAGCGCGGTACGCTTTGGGCGTTGGCACGACTGCTTACCTCTACCACACGGTGAGCGCTCTCACTTTGCTTCGGTACGCAAAATTAGTGCGGGCTTTTGAAACGCCGCTCGAGCAAAAGATCGTGGTTGAGCAGATGTTGGATTGCGTTCGCGCGATTGATCCTCTTTTTGAAAAGGAGATCCAAGATCCCATCCCGCTCGAGGATACTTTAGAACATAAAATGTTCCAGAGCCTTGGTGGTACCCGCGCGGTGGGCGCTGAAAGCTTTATTCAGGACTTTGATCAAGGGCTTGAAGGCCGTGTATCGAAGCTCGTTTCCTACACTTCCAACGCCGAGAAAACGCTCGCCTCCGCCATTCGGGTCGCGCTCGGGATTGCGCCTCAGTCTCGCACCGATGCGGAGCTCATCCAGCTTCTGCTCGATCCGAAAGAGAACAAGCAGCTAGCCGATAGCCTCAATACCGGAACCATGGATCGGTTGAGCCAACTCCTCCACCACGTGCACTTTACTTTCCATAAAAAAATCAGCCACACTGCGGATTCACAGGACCAAAGGCACCGGATGGTGATGTCGAGTCGCCCGCTCTTGGGGCTGCACTATACGGGGAAGCCCGACTTTATTACGCCCTTTGGGATCACCCAGTCGGCCGAAGCAGAAGCGGTGTACCAGGGCGTGATGGCGCGGAGCTTTAAAGCGATCAACCAGCTGCTGGATGCCGGGGTTTCCTCGGAAAAAGCCTTTTACCTCTTGCCCAACGCTTTTCCGATCCGGATGGTGTCGACGGGAGATCTGCAAGCGCACCACCATAAGTGGAAGCTTCGGACGTGTTACAACGCTCAAGAAGAGATTTTTAGAGCTTCGGTTGAGGAAATTTCCCAAGTGAAAGCGCTTTTCCCTCACTTAGCCGAGCACTTGCGGGCCCCTTGCTACTTGCGTTTACGGGCAGGTGCAAAGCCCCATTGCCCCGAAGGCGACCGGTTCTGCGGGCTCCCGGTCTGGAAGTTCGATATTTCCCAGTACGAGCGCAAGAGCTTGTAGTTTCTAGCGTGGGGATTTGGTAGTCTCCCCGCCGTGTTACCCCCCATTTCCCTATTTGAAGAGCGCTTTGGCCCTATCCGCTACGTGATGGCGCCTATGGCGGGGATTAGCGACATCGTCTTTCGATCGCTTATCCGAGAGATGGGCGCCCAAGCGGTCGTGTCGGAACTGCTTTCCGCCGAAGGGCTCATCCGAGGCGGCGAGAAAACTAGGGACATGATGCGGTTTAGTGAGCTGGAACGGCCTGTGGGCATTCAG
>JANPJT010000271.1:0-4533 GCA_031425635.1 Pseudomonadota bacterium | reverse complement strand
CGACTCGTCGCGGTTTTGGGACCCGAGGACCATGTTTAAGCCCATTTGTGCCGCTTGCTTGGCGAGGTAGTTCAACCCTTCGATCCCGGTCACTTCCGTTTTTTGAACCAGCCCGTGCTTGATGACCGAAAAGCCCAGGGTGCCCACCGGGCCGCTTTTTGCGGAAACCAACTGCTTTACACAGTCCACTCGAGTAAACACAATGGTCGCTGACGCGTTGCTGGCGTCCGCAAGAGGCGAAAAGCTGAGAACAGAAAGCACTAAGAACCAGGCACCCATAAGCTGAAGCGATATTCAAGCCGGACACCGAAGTCAACGACGCCCCAACAGAGTATGGGCTTGTAGCGGGCTCTCCTTTGGACTATCCCAAAGCGGTGTTAAGCAAGATCGTTTTTTTTCTCATCCTGCCGCTGGCCGTGGCCTGCCCTGCCGCTTTTGCTCAACACGCGCCGAGCTTGGCCGAACTCCGTTGCGCTTCGCTCCTTGGCCTCATCGAGGAGAAGCACCCGAAGCCTGTAGAGACGTGGCCGAGCGATGCTATTTTCTTCCATTTCCTGCAGCAAGTAGACCCCATGGGAGCCTATTTCTCCCTAGAAGAAGTCCAAGCGTTAACGCGCGAGCACGGGGCGAACTTTGTGCAAAGCTTGAGAGAAGACGCTTTGCGTGTCCCGAGGCACATATTAGACGCAGCCGCCAAAAAGGGTAGAGAGCGCCGAGAACAGTTGGAAGAGTTTTATCGAGTAACGCCTTTGAGCTCGAGTGCGGGGAACCCCAAAATTCAGTACGGCTGGAAAAGCGCTGCTGATCTACAGGCGTTTTGGCTCTCCCACTTCCAGCTACTCAGAAATAGCTGGGTTGCGGCAGGGGCTACTTCGGAGGACGTGCAACGGCTCCTAGCGATATCCCTTGCTCAAATAGGCGGCGAAATCACTTCCGCTTTGGAGAGCGAGCAGCACTACTTTTCCAATCTTGGAAAAGCGATTTTGAGCTCTCTCGACCCCTACTCACAGCTGGAACCCGTTTCGGTTCCCGCACCAAAGCGCATTTTTGGACTGACGGTAGGCGCTTTCGCAGGGGACCTTATCGTCCTTGGCGTCGTGCCGGGTTCGCCCGCGGCGCTCGTGGGCTCTGTCCAGCCGGGCGACCGGATTGCATCGGTTTTCAACCCGGAAACAAAAACGTTTGCTTTCTCTTCTTCCTTTCGAAGGGAAGAGGCACTCAAGTTGGTTCCCAGCATGCCGGGCGAAACGTTGAGATTGCGCGTTTACCGAAACAGCGAAGCTAAGCTCTTTGAAGTAGAAATTTTCCGTCAAGAAGTACAGCCCTCCCCAGCGCCTTCACCAGTCAGAGCATTCCGTGGGGACGTTGAAGTCGGAAGGAAGCTTTATAAGATTGGGGTGCTCCGCCTCGATGGGTTTGATAATGACGTGGGTCCAACGTCCGCTCAGATCGAAGCCCAAATCGAATTGTTTATCGAAGAGGGGATGGACGCTGTCCTGGCCGACGTTCGAAACAACCGCGGAGGATTGATGGAAGAAGTGTTCGAAGTCCTTTCGCTTTTCCTTTCGAAAGAGCAAATCGAATTCGCCAGTTCTGTAGCCGACCCATCAACGGACTACGTCGCAAAAAGATCCCGGCCTCTCTGGCAAGGCCCTTTGGTGGTTTTGACAAGTAAACATAGCGCCAGCGGTGCAGAACTTTTAGCGGGTACAATTCAAGACTTCCGAAGAGGCCCGATTTTAGGAGAACCTCGAACGTTTGGAAAAGGGACGGTGCAAACTTTTTTTGAAGTTGCGAATCAAGTTCCTGAGGGTAGCCAGTCGCTCCCTTCTTCAGAAAAAGCTCGGCTCGCGCGGGTCACTACGGGGTACTTCTATTTGCCTAAAGGCCAAAGTCCCCAACACGTCGGGGTTCAATCGGATGTTATTTTTCCTTGGCTCGACGGCAAAGAGCCCCTCGGGGAGAGGGGCCACGTACTTTCGCTCCCACCCGCCTCGCGCCCAACGGGCGCCGGCTTCCAACCACTCTCGGCATTTTGGCGCGATGGTTTTCAGCAGAGGCTGCAAAGCTACTTAGACCGGCGCCTCCAGTCCGACGTGGACGACGAAGCTGACGGCATTTCAGATCCAGTGCTCGAGCACGCCCTGGTGCTTTCAGCCGAGTATGTAAACTTGCTAAAAAAGGAACAACCTACCCGCTGGTGGCAGTTCAGGCCTTAGTGCACGCTTTCTGATTGCGCTCGATTCCCTAACGCACGCGAGCTTTCTAAGCGTAGGTCCTTCAAGGTCAAATCTTCTTGGGTTGCAACTCCGTCTTTTACCTTCCATCGGCCGAGCCGCAAAATCTTCCATGATCGAAACTGCCCCTGCCAATGGACGTCCTCTTGCAAAGCCTTCACCAGTTTCGCTTGAGAGATTTTCCCGTTCCGGTGCAGAAGGAGGAGGGCTTTTGCATAGGGCGCCTCAAAAAATTCTCCCAAAACTCTTTCCTCAGCCGAGGACCTGCCTTCGACTTCTGGCATCCCGCTTTGGGCCCACTGGGCTAGGCCTTCTTGCAAAGCCAATTGCCAAACCTTCACCTGAATCAGGGCGTTCACTTGGCTCGGAGAAACCGTCGATTGGAAATCCGGCAGGTAGAAATAGAAGGGGTCTTGCGGAACACCCTCTTCAACAAAGGCTTTAATCGAGTAGAACGCGGGAAACTCAAAAAGGGCGCTGCGCGCGCTTTCGCTCGCCACGGCGTCTTGTTCTGAAATAAAAGCGTAGTACATTGCCAAGTAGCGGTTTCGAATAAATGCCAGCACCTGAGCATCGGCTTTGGAAAACGTTCCCACGCTCTCCGCCCCCTCGATGTCGCTGTAGCGAAAATCGCTCTCTTCTATTTCGGTCCACTGGGCGGAATGGTTTGGGATATCTTGCACGATGCTGGTCGCCACTGCTTTGCGGAAAGGGTCATCGATAAGCGTATTGTAAAGTGTCGCGGCAACTACTCCGACAATGAGGATGTTGACCCCGAGAGTGAACTCTTTTGACTTACCAAAAACCCACTGAGTAGAGCCGTGCACTAGCGGCCGAATCACGTAGTAGGAAATCGGCCCCGTGGGAGAAAAGCTATACGGCTGCCCAAACGCCGCTCGTGTCGCCAGATGCAATGGGTACTGCAGGTTCGGCGTGAGCCATGCAATCCATCGGTTGGGCTTTTCCGGAGGCAAATAGAGCAACAAAAAGCCAACACCCCGGCGAACTGGCACAGCCGCAAGTTCGGCAGGCTTTTCGATAGGCCGGTGGTCTTTTAAGACCGCTCTTAAAGCGTAACCAAAAAGCCGCCCATACTTTTCAGTTTCCGCTTCTTCGTGCAGCGTCTGCAAATAGCTTGCGCAAGCTTGTTTCCAACCGCAGTGGGCGGGCACCGAAAAAAGCAAAAGTGCGGTAAAAACGATCTTCACGGTGGATTGGCAGCGGATTCAAAAGCATTCAAATACTCTTCCACCGTTTCAGACCCCGATTCCACTCGGGGCAAAGAAGGGATAGAAGCTTCGATCTGCTCAAACAGCCGATCGTTTTTCGGCATGGCGACGGGCTCGCCGCTGATAGTATTCCAGACATACGCTTTCCCGCCCGCGTCGACTAAAATCACTAGGTTCTGGACGGCAGTGAGCAACCCTTTCGCAGATCCCCGTGCGTTCCGGGAGAGCCCTTGGATACCCCCCTGAATGTCCCGATTAACGCTCCCTTTCTTTGAGCTAGCGTTCAAGAAAGAAGCCAGGCGGTTGAAATCATTTTGTCGCACTCTCAGCCTTCCCCGGCGCATGATCGCGCCGAGCCAACCCCAATCCACCACTTCAACTACAAGGTCAGGGTCGAGTTCGTGAGGCGCCTCTTTGAAGAGCGGGTCTAACTTCTGAGTTTCTCCGTGAGCTCCGACCTCTAAAAAGAGGAAGCCAAAGGTAAACGCGGCAAGGACGACATTTTTCATTCTCCAGCTCTAGCATAGTTCAAGAGAAGGAAGCAAAACTGCTTCGCCGCAAATAACGAGTGGCAACCGGTTCGGGGGAACTGCGCGGTTGCCAAGGTTGCTTCGGCGCTGCGCCCCTCGCAATGACGGCGGGGAGCGCGCCAACACGGGCGGGCGCCCACCCTTTCCGTCATCCCCCGCAGTCCCGTCATTGCGAACCCGAAGGGTGAAGCAACCTTCAGACCTTGTCATAGAGATCGGACCAGTTTGGGTTAAAGGCGTTGATGAGGGCTACTTTCTTTTTTCTTGGACCCGCTTTGAGTTGCTTTTCACGGCTTATGGCGTCGCTGATATCAGAGAACGTCTCGTAGTAGAGAAGTCTATCGACGTTGTACTGGTAGGTGAATCCTCCAACGAGCCTCGCCTTGTGCTCAAACACCCGTCGCTTCAGCGACGCAGTCACGCCGATGTAGAGAACCTCACCCGTCCAGTTCCCCAGAATGTAGACGAAACTTTGTCGGTCGATTTGCATGGGTTACAGGTTGCTTCGGCGCTACGCGCCTCGCAATGACGGAGGGG
>JANPJT010000270.1:0-2545 GCA_031425635.1 Pseudomonadota bacterium | reverse complement strand
GGCAGAAGCTGCGCGCCTACCCGGGGAAGGCTGGGTCGAGGAGGCGAAAGCGGTAGCTAAGGAAATGATCGAACTCTCCGACACGATGCTTTTCGATGAGACCGACCCGCTCAGGGACTCACCCTAGCATTGAAATAGACTTCTCCAAAGGAGACACCACCCACTCCGGCATACGTGGACCGGTACGACCGCTACCTATCAAGCTTGGAAGGAGACTGACACAGACTAGTTTAAAATAACGGGGAGCTCTCGCTTCGCGCGGATGACGCCACCTAGAGGCCCGACGAAAGCGATGATAGCACTCACCAGCTTTCGTTCTTCCTCGTTCTGCCCTTCTGCATTTTCGACCGGCTCCAGGTATTCAACAAGTTTACGGTATCTCGCGATCGTTTCGTGAACATCGCCATCCGTCAGCGCTAAGTAACATAGCGTGAGCTCAGAAAGACTGGATGCGCCCACCTGGTAATCGAATTCGGAGGCAAGAACAGCCCACCGGTCCAAGACGTTGCTGAGAGTTCCTATTTGGGCCGGTATCTCCGCGCTCAAAGTGGCTAATTGACGGATTAAAAAATCGAGGCTCTCGTCCGAGGGGAGAAGGATGCCTTTTTGCGCTGCATATTTCTTGGCGTCGGCTATTTGGCTGGAAACTCCGGCCAAAATGAACTGCGAAAACTCGGGGAAATCGCGAGCCGAAGATTCCCTATCGGCGAACTGACGCAAAACGTTTTCCCTCACTGCTCGCTCTGATGCAAGCGCGCTGCGGACTTGCAGAATCTCTGCAGGGCTTGGGGTTTGGGAAAGTAGTGAGTAAGTGCTTTCAACCCGGTTTAAAGCGGTTACGTAAATCCATTCGGCCATAAGCCCATCAAAGGAATAGCTATCAACCAGCGGCCTCGCGTCTCTTGCTTGCGCCAGGGTGCGGATCTCACGTGCCTCTTTCACCCCTTGGATTGCGGACCGAACAAATTCAAGTCGGTCGATCGAAGGAAAGGCTTCGGTCTCTCGGCCGGTACCCGTGAACCAAGAAGACCAACTCGCAGCGGCCTCTATCCGGGCCTGCACTCTCAATTCTAGGCCCTTTTCCGAAGCGATGAGAAGACCGAAAGCGTTCGAATTCCTTAAGCGCTCCAAAGCCTTCTGGTAAAAGGGTTCCAGGCCGTTAAAACCCACAAGGAGGTTTCCGCACTCCGCGGCGTTTTCATTTGAAGCGTGAGTGAAAGTCGAAGAAAAAACGGCCAAAAACAGGAGGATTTTCATGGGCAGGGTATACCATGGAACACCGCCTAGCTCCATCAAAGTTGCTGCCCATGGTCGGGAGCAACCAAGAGCGTTCTCAAAAGAACGTCTCGGGCGCTCTAGGCAATAAATTCCGCCGACCTAGGTTTTTGGTGCGAGCCCGTACGCTTCGTTCAGCTTCTCCACTAAGCGCACAATCACAATGGTTTTGGCGCGGATGATATCCTTTCCATGGTGTGGAATGACGAGAATTCTTCTGTCACTCAGCGGCGAAGGGAAAACCAAGTGCGAGCCGCCGGTCTGTCGGCCTTCCCCCAAGATATCGGTGAGAAGCCGCACCGTCGGCGCGTAGGGAGCCGGGTGGTCCGCCGAAATTTCTTGCCTCGCTCGTAAAAGCGCCGCTCGGATTATCGGCGTTAGCGGAGGAAGGTTGGGTGCTTCTTCAGCGGGGGGCGCAGGTGGTGCAGGCGAATACTCCTGCGTGGTGGATCTTTTTATTCGGCTCCGGGATCTCCCTGATGGCCGGTATGTGTTTATCGTCGGCACCCCCACAGAAGTTCGGCCCGCGTTCTCGCGATCGCTTGCTGCGGGATTCGTGCTGCTCGAACCCTTGCCGCTAGTGCCGGGTTTGCTCACGACTGCTTCTGCCACTCGAAGGATCTCGGTTTCTAAATCATGGATCCATTTCGTTCGTAACTTTTCCCCGGTAAGGGAGCACCCCGGTCCGAGCAGTGCCGCTTTTAGGACCTCATACAAAAGCAATGCTTTCTGAGGCGACGAATCAAAAAGGTTCGAAGCGTAATGCCGAAACCCCGACTCTAACATTCTGAAGGCTTCGCAGTGCCGCTTTTCTAGACACATTTTCCAAAAGTATTCCTCGTGACGAAAAAACGCGCCCACGCGACCTCGAAGAAACTCGAGTTTGTCTTCCCTGGCTTGGTCGCCCATCTTAAGCGCTTCCAGGATGCTGGGGGCCTGCGCCAGGACATAGGCTTCCATCACCACTGTCGGATTGCCCTCGAACGGAGGGAGCGTTGGCACCTCCGCAAATTGGTTTAAGAGCGCAAGCGCCAGAGGCCTCACATTGTCTGGCAACGGTTCCGCATACAGCGGTGTGAGATCGTCTAGCAAACCGTTTCTGCCCCGGGCGTCTGAGTTGTAGCCGAAGTTCCGCAAACCGGAAGCAATGGCGGTAAACGCTTTGGGCTTGAGCGTCGATACCCAATCAAGCGCCTCGACGAGGTCCCTAAAGTACCGTTGTTTTTGCTCGGGCAGGCCGTCTAGAACTTCGGCCATTCGAGGGGCGTTG
>JANPJT010000269.1:0-1928 GCA_031425635.1 Pseudomonadota bacterium | reverse complement strand
GCCCGAAAAATCCAGAGTGAAGTGACTGAAGACACTCCGGTCGTTGATTTGGGGTGCGGGCACGGCCAGCTCTTTTCCTTGCTGAACCCGAAACGCTGCATTGGATTCGATTCGAACCACGAGTTCTTAAAAGTGCTCAAGCAACGATTTCCCGATGCAATCGCGATCAAAGGAGATTTCTGCAACACTCCATTCGGGACCGGCCGTGTGCGCTGTGCGGTGAGCCTACATGTCTTAGAGCACCTTTACTTCTTGGCTGAGAGTTTTGAAGAAGTGCAACGCATGGTGGGAGACCACGGAAAACTCATTTTTTCGATCCCGACCGAAGGCGGGTGGGGATGGAAGCTGGGGCGAAGGTTTGTGACAGGGCCTCACTTACGGAAGAAGTACCAACTGGACGTCGAGAAAGTAATGGCTATCGAGCATATCAACGATGCCAAGCGCATTTTGCGGCTCATGGGCCTGTACTTCCAAGTAAAACAAATCACGTACCGGCCTTTTCGGTTTCTGCCATTTCTTGGCATCAATAGCTCGATCACCGGGGTTGCGAGGCCAGAACCAGATTTACTGCAAACCTAAAATGGAAACTTCTCTAACGACAGATTGGGACGCTTATTATTCAAAGCCCGCGGGCCTGACCCCCCTCACCCGCAGAGTCACGACAGAAAAAATCTTGCGGCTTTTAAGCGCAGCGGTGCCGCCAAAAGGGTATCGAAGCGTCGTCGAATTCGGAGGGGGCAACAGCTGCATTTATTCAGCCATTTCAAACCGCTTTCAGCCGGAGGCCTACCATATCGTGGATAACAACGCTGTGGGGCTAGCCACATTTCGTCATAGTCACTCGGAAAGCACCAACGCGCAGCTCACCCAGAGCGATGTCCTCGCACCATTGCAAAAGGCTTTCGTAGCAGATGCGTGCATCAGCATTGGCTTAATTGAACATTTCGACGTTGCAGGTACCGCCTTAGTGGTCCAAAGGCATTTCGAAGCGGTACGCTCTGGCGGCATCGTGCTAATTACTTTTCCTACTCCCACGTTCCTTTATCGGGCAATTCGATGGGCAGCGGAATTTTACGGGCTGTGGAAATTCCCCGACGAACGCCCTTTGAGCTTTGAAGAAGTACGGCAGGCCGCTGCTCCTCACGGAACAGTGCTTCGAGAGCAAATCAATTGGACCATTGGCCTTACTCAGGGCCTGATGCTTTTTAGAAAGCACTGTTAGGGCTCGACCCTTCCGCGCGGTTGAGTCTCTTGCTCGTCCCGAGGCTCATCGCCCGCTTGGAACCCTACGCCATTCGGCTACGGGTCTGGTTTTGGGAAAGGGGACATCTTTCGCGCGATGCGGGAAGTCTCTTTTTGCGGCGAATAAGTTGTGGGCTCGGCAAAGCAGTCGCAAGTTCGTAGGGTCCCAGCTACTCCCTCCTTTTGCCCAAGGCCTGATGTGATCGATTTGAAGGCGTGCCGTTTGGTTGCACTGGGTGCCGGAGAGGGATTTAAAAGTACAAGCGTTCGAACTCTCAGAGCGTACTATGCGCGCAATGGCCCGAGGGACATAGCGGGTGTGCTTGCGGGGCGCTGACGGGCCACTTGGGCTTTTTGTCCCGGCAGCAGAGGCAGGCCGACTCGTTTTTGGTTTCTTCACTAAGAATTTCTTTAAAACTCTTTTTAACAAAACCACTTCGTTCTTCTCAGAAAGCTCCTGGCGAGCCTGTGCCAAAAGCTCTTTGAGCTCGGCATCGAGGCGGACTTTCAAAAATGCTTCCTGGGGCCGGGCTTCAGGAAACCGTTGATTTAGAATCCCTTCAATCTCCCGAGTCGACTTGCCCTGCACTTCCGCCAAAACTTCAGGGGCATTGGCCTGGGTAAGGTGGGGAGCTACTTGGCTGAGTCCCGTCAAAGAAAGCGCATTTTGTTCTAAGAGAGGCTTC
>JANPJT010000268.1:0-5510 GCA_031425635.1 Pseudomonadota bacterium | reverse complement strand
GTGGGTAAGGCGATCGGATGGTGGGCGCCGTAGGGCTCGAACCTACGACCTCTGCCGTGTGAAAGCTATTAGGCACAAAGTAAAAGTTCCATAAAATCAGGGCGAATCCCCGGGAAGCATTGAGAGGTAGGGGTTTACGAGCTTTCGCTTATCAGTCCATTTCGGTCTGTTTTGGACCGTTTTGGTTTGGGTGTGGCAGTGGTGGCAGTGAACGCGGACTTCCTAACTTCGACGGCTTAAGCTCGATACGGGCCGTAGACTACATTCTTTACGGCGGACGGTGATTTCAAATCTACTTGAGAATAGTGCCGGCATTGAATCCGTCGCAGAACTGGGCGGCCACGCCAACATACACACCACCGCCCGTTACAACGTTCGAAAAGAAGAACTCGAAGACAATCCGCTCTTGACTCTGCGATACCATGAATAGGCAGGACAAACGCTAGGTTCGGCAGCGGCTCCGAACGACATAGCCACCCTTATGCGACGGGAAGGCAGCTCCCGACGCTACCAAACCGTCCGAAACGGGGCCTGGGGCAGCTGGGACTCCGCATACGAGAAGGGTAGGCCGAGTACGGGGGCTGAGAACCATAACAAACCATAACAAATTCGAAAGTTTCGGTGGCGAAATGCCGAAAAGCCCTTTAAGGGAGCCTTGAGTGAAGTTTCGCTTTCCCATTTTACTTTTGCTGCTTTTACTCGCCGCGACCGGCTGTGGCAGAGGGTTGTGTGTGAACGGCTGGTGCCCCGCCCGAGGAATTACGTGTCCGACTGGTTATTTAGCAGTGGGCCGCAACACCGATGTGTTGGTGAATGCCGCATTTTGTGTCGCGAAGTACGAGATGAAAAATGACGGGAGCAATAATGCGGTTTCGCAAAGCACGGGGTTGCCGTGGGTATCTATCACCCGCGATGACAACGGCGGAACCCCAGGCGCAATAACCCGCTGCCGGAATATCGGCGCGGGTTATGACCTCATCTCCAATGCCCAGTGGCAGGCAGTCGCGCGGGAGATTGAGCTAGCCCAAGCTGCAGGCACTTTCCTCAACTGGAGCAACGGGTCCACTTCAGGCGGCAATTCGCTCAATCGTGGGCATTCGGACGCCAGTCCGAATAGTACCCTAGCCGCAAGCTTGGATAGCGATCCGTGTTTCGGAACAGGCAATACCAGCTGCGCTAACAACACGGTTGTGGATTTCACCCAAAAAAGAACGCACACGCTCGCCAGCGGAGAAACTATTTGGGATATAGCAGGCAATGTTTTGGAATGGGTTAAAGGCGATATCGCGGCAGGGCCTCCCTATGAAGGGGTCGACGACTACATTTCCCAGCAGCCGTGGACTGCGGGCCTGAACCACCCCGAAATGTGGGGCCCTTTCGGAAACTATTCTTTGAAAAACTCGGGCGAACACGGGGGTTTAGGCCAAGGCTTTTTGGGTTCTTCCGCCGGCGCCGTTGCTCGGGGCGGCCACTATGGCTACTTCACCTTTTCGGGCGTGTTTGCGGCTGATTTGAACTCCGGCCCGTTGGACTCGGGCACCCTCCTCGGGTTTCGGTGTGTGGTACTTCCTTGAGCCGAAACGCAATCGTTACCGTGCAAACTGCTCAAAATTAGCCGCGTACCCCGCCCGCATATCGCGCGCGATGTAGCGTTTGGAGGGTAGGTGGGGAACCGAGGTGGTTTGTAGTAAAGTAGGCGCAGTGTTGCTTAACACCGCCGGAAGTCCCCCAGAACCGGCTCGATAGTCCATGGATAGGCGGTTTAAACGCTAGGTTCCGCAGCGGCTCCGATCGACAGGTGCGAATTTATGCGACGACGGTGCCGCGCCCAACCCTGCCAAACCGGCCAAAACGGGCCTGGGGTCGGCGGGAACTCTCTAAACGATGGAATATAAAGCCTAGATTTCGTGAAAGGCCGGGGCAGAAGGCGGATCGCTGAGATTGGGTTGTGGCTTGCTTACGAATGGAAAAATAAAAGTAATGCGGGCCAGACTCCAGTTGAAATTTAGCCGGTAGTTTCGTAGGAAGAGCGGCGCTAGCTCATAAGCTGCGGCAACTCGCGCAGTTTTTTCCCGGTAACTGGATTTATCGCCATCACGAACTCGCCTTTGCAGTTTGGTCCCGGCCGATGGCAACATGCGGCTATAAAATGTACTTCACAAATTGATGAGTCTCACAACGTCCAATCGCACTTAAGTAACGTTAGTGATTACGAAACGCGCGTTCGCGGCAGAAAACTTATCAAAATGTGAAATCGTTTCGATGCCACTTAACTCTTAAGAGTCATTGTCTTTTTCGCGCTGGAAAAAACTCATCAAAGTGATGAGGTCTTTGTTGGTTACGAAAACGGTCAAAAATCTAAATCGATTGCATTTGCGAGTACTTTTGAAAAATCGCTCATCCATTTGTAAGATCAAGAAACGTCCGACCACTTTCCTTTTTTGTGCCTAAAGTTGCGGCACACTCCTTGCTTTCTGGTTCCCCCGTGAACAGCAACAAGTAGCGCACCAAAGCGCGGGGGACAAAGTTCGGTCGGTTAGGAAAATAGACCGAAAACCCGGATACCCACGCCTACAAAGAGCAGCAACCAAGTAAGCCAAGATCGCTTTGGGTTGGAGGGGTTCTCCAATTCCAAATGAAATCGCAGAATAAATCGTGTTCCGCCTTGTGCTTTTGTTTTCATGCCAATCACTTCCTTTCGAACGGAGAAGAAGGAAGTGAGAGGCAGGACGGTGCGGGGCGAGACTTTGATTGGAGGAAGTAATGTTATTGGGGTTCGTCGTTACAATCGTGTCCTTGGGTAGTGCGCTCTATTATACGATGCGCGTGGGGGAGGCAGCCTATGCCCGCAATCTCGCATTAAAAATCGAACTGTCGCGGCTCAGGAACCAAATTTGCGATGTTGATGAGGCGCACGACACTTTTAAGGAGCAGGCCAATCGCTCGCTATATACGCTCGAGCGTCAAATTCTCGCCTTGGAAAGAAAATTTAAGATCGGAGCTGAGGGGGAAAGACGCCAAGCAGCACACGTCTCACAGTCTGCCATGAAAGATTTGGTGGGCGAATGAAAACAAGTAATCGGACAGAAAGAGATCTGCTTTTGCTCCGGTCTTTGGGATCTTTTGGGGTGTTTTCCACGAAACAAATTGCCCGGATTTTCTTTCCGGGGGTGGCCCGCACAACGGTGCTTAGGCGGTTGAGACACCTGGAGAAAGGGCGTTTTTTGCGACGGGTTTGGGGGCATCTTGATGGCGGTTACGCCTGGTACTTAACGAAAGGGTGTGCTCTCGAGTTGGGGTTTCCAGCCAGTTTGCGTCGAATAAATCGGAACAATTTGGAACACGACGTCCTTTTAAGTGACGTCCGAGTCGCGCTTGCCAAAGCGCAACTGGGGCAGGAATGGGTTCCTGAGTTCGAAATAAAACGGCTGGCAGAAGAGAAAAATTCGTTGGGTTCTCAGTCGGTTCGAGTCATCCCAGACGGCATTTTAACTGTGGAAGGCAGAGACGGTTTTAGAGCCGTTGCCGTCGAACTGGAACTCAAAGCTAAGAATAAAATGCGCTACAAAGAGACTTTTTCGAAATACGCCCGGAAGCAAAATCTTTGGAGGGTTTGGTACCTGGTTCCCACTGTTTCTATGGGGAGAATGCTTGAAAGGGAATGGAAAAAGTCGGTCCCGTCGGTCAGGGCCGAACAATTCATGTGGTCATTGGTGGCAGAAGTCGTTTCTGACCCCACAGAAGCAAGAGTGCATAGTAACGCGAACGATTACCTGCTCACTCAAATGCTCACCCTATGAGCAGGATGAAGTTTTCGGTTTCTTCATTTTTTAACGTCTAAAGATTCGGAAATAAGAAACATTTCCTACCCACTTACTGGTTAGGAGAGTCGCCCTCCGGCACTGGCCCCTCCCCCTCAACGAAACCCAAAAAGGTTTCGGGGAAGGGGCCAGTGCCGGAGGGCGACAGAATCCAAAAGGAAGACTCTATGAAGAGAGGAAAGGGAATGGGAGCGGTGATTGACAGGAAGTTACTGGTAGAGAGACTGTGGACGATAGAACAGCTGTCTGAGGCTCTTGGCGTCCCTAAAAGCTGGATATACGATCAGACCAGGCGCCGGTTCATTCCGCATTGGAAGATAGCCGGCAAGCTCAGGTTTGATCCGGTCGATATAGACGCCTGGATTCGAATGCAGCCTGGATGCTCTTTGACAACCCGGGGATCCGTCCTTCAACAAAGGAGGGATTAGATGGCTAAAGTTGTCTATGACCAGAAAAGCAATAAATGGCTCTTTGACCGAGGGGGTCGCAAGAGCCGTATCCGTACTTGGCACAACACCCGACAAGAAGCGAACGATGCAAAGCGAGAGTATCTCTATTTGCGCTCGGCCACCTCGATGCTGGGTGCGGCTTCCGGTAAGCGTTCCACGGTCGATCAGATCGTTGAGCGCTACCTTTCCACCGTTACCCTTCGAAAGTCGGAGTTCTCCCAGTACTTCGAGCCCATGATGCTGAAGGACTTTCGCGAATTCTTTCGCGGGAAGTTCATCCAAGAAATTGGGCTCGCTGAACTGGAAAGGTACTTCGTCCATTTGGGAAAAGACCTGGGATTGCTTCCGCAAACCCAGAAGCGGCGTAGGAATACGCTCAGCCACTTGTTTCGAAAGTGTGTGGACTGGGAGGAGATCCTGAAGAACCCGGCGTCGCGGCTTGAATTGGGAAAAGATTCCAATTTGAAGCCACGGCGCGCTTTGAGTGTTCAGGAACTCTCGGTTTTCTTCCAAGGGTGTAAACCCTGGCTGAGAAACGCGTGCTGGTTGGCACTAGAGACGGGAATGCGGAGAACCCAGTTGGCAGAACTCTGCTGGCGCTCCATCGACTTCGATGGCGGCTTTATCCGGCTACAGTCTGACAACGCTAAGAACCGTAAGCTGCATACGCTGCCAATGACTGAGCAGGTTTTTAAACTGCTTGGCGCATTGGCACAGGAGGCAAAGGCGAAGAGTAACTTTCATCCAGATCGAAGGGTTCTATTGGACGACCGGGGGGAACCCCTCCGGGCCGACCGATTGACCCACGAGACGAAGAAAGTTCTGAAACGCGCCCTAGGCATCAGTGCCGGCGCGTTCCATCTCTTTCGCCATACCTCCATCACTCTCCGGCACCGCCAGGGGGTGAGTTTGGACACTGTGCGAGCGATTGCAGGGCATGCTGATATCAAAACTACTCAGCGTTACCTGCACTGCGAGCCTGAGTACTTGCGCCAAGAACTGACGCGCACCACCCTGTTTCCTTTGGAGGATCTTGGGAAGGGCGTGGCAGTGGGTGGCAGTCACAAAGGAATCCCATCCAAATCTTAAAAGCTATTTGGGGCTCTTCTCCGATGAAGGTGGAAAGCGGTGAGTCATAAGCGGACTTGAGGATAGAATTTGGGTTACGAAGCTCAAAGTCTATCGAAAGGGACGCAGATGACTCACCAAGGGATAGTTGTATCGCATTTTTTGCTTTTAC
>JANPJT010000267.1:0-6990 GCA_031425635.1 Pseudomonadota bacterium | reverse complement strand
GTAAAAGCAAAAAATGCGATACAACTATCCCTTGGTGAGTCATCTGCGTCCCTTTCGATAGACTTTGAGCTTCGTAACCCAAATTCTATCCTCAAGTCCGCTTATGACTCACCGCTTTCCACCTTCATCGGAGAAGAGCCCGTCTGTGGAGGGCCAGTGGACAGGCCAAAGCTAGTTTACTCAACCGATCCCGTTCAAAACCGCCAGTGTAAAAAATGTAAAGAGCTAGAGGCGGAATGCGTTTGTCCGCCTGCCGCTTCGGCCGCGGGCGCGCGCAATTTCACGGCGAAGCTGCGAGTCGAAAAGCAAGGGCGCGGTGGAAAAACGGTGACGGTGATCGATGGCTTACCGAAAGTGAATGTCACTTTGAAAGAGCTGACCAAGCGCCTAAAAAACGCGTGTGGTTCCGGAGGTACCTTCAGCCTAGAAGGCAAAGAGGGCCGCATCGAAATCCAAGGCGACAAGCGAGAGCTCATCCGCACTTTGCTAGCGCAAGAAGGGATCCGCACTCAAGGCTAGTGATCCTTTCCCGCGCGCTAGGGCTGCGGGCCGATGCTGTGTAAGCCATTCCCAAGGGCCCAGTTTAACCTAGCGAAACCGAGGTTGCTTGGGCTAAGCACGAGCCAATGAAACCGTCGGAAAGAACCGGTCTGCTTTGTTTGTTTGCTGTCTACATCTTGTGGGGAAGTACTTTCCTCGGTATCCGCCTGGCGGTGGAAACCATCCCGCCGCTGGCCGCAACGTTCGCTCGGCATTGTTTTGGGGGCATTGGGCTTTTTGGGCTTCTGGTTCTATTGCGGCGCTGGGAAGCGCCTTCGGCAATGCAACTTCGAAACGCGCTTTTTGTGGGTTCGCTGACGGCCGGGCTCTCCAACGGCGCCTTAATGTGGTCGGGGCTCAGCATCCCTTCTTCTTATTCCGCTATCGCTTTCACGACGATGCCCCTTTTCCTCATGCTGATGAACTGGGTGATGTTCGAACGGGTGCGCCCTTCGTTGGTGGAGGCGCTTGCCATGCCGCTCGGGCTTTTTGGGTGTGCCGTGATCGTGCTAACGGGGAAGTCTTTGCTCGGTGGGCACGTCCGCGCGTTTGACATCGCGCTCCTTTTATTTTGCCCTGCCATTTGGGCCTTTGGCAGCCTGCTGGGGCGGCGATCGGAGATGCCGAAAAATATTCTCGTCAGCGCCTCACTCCAAATGGTCGGAGGCGCTGCCCTGATGGGACTGCTCGCCACTTTGCACGGCGACTGGGCAACCCTTGCACAAAGCACCATCAGCGCTCGGTCGTTTTGGGGACTTCTCTACTTAGCCATTGGCGGTTCGCTATTCGGCTACACCGCCTTCTCGACGGCGATGCGAAACCTTTCGCCATCCATCGTGGGGACGTATGCGTTCATGAACCCCCTCATTGCAGTCGCTCTCGGCGGGCTTTTTGGTGAAGACATCACTAGCCCCACGATCGTCCTGGGAATGGCGCTCGCGTTTTCTTCCGTGGGCCTTACCTTCTGGGGTTCCGCACGCAGGCGCTACCGAAACAGGTGAAAACTGACTCGACGTGGCATTACAAGCAATGGCGCTTAAACTAGTTTCCGTAAGCGTTATATTAACGCTGAGGAGATTTTTTATGCGGCTTGGGGTTCTGGGGATTCTCTTTCTTGTCGGCACTGCGGAAGCTTTGGACATTTACGTGGAACGGTTCCAAGTGAGCCGGACTGGGGGCGGTCAACTTTTAGTGGACGTCACTTTGACCGCTACTGGCTCGGTGATGGCGAAAACGCAGGAATGCAGCTTTAAAAAGCTATCGGAAAAAGAATCAGCGCTCACTGAGTTTGAATATAAAGGGACCGATGTAAAAGACGCAGTCGCCATTCTAGAAAACAAGGCGACTCTTGCCGAAGACCATACCATTCGCCAACCCAGCGTCGTCACAGGCACTTGGGGCAACTTGGTCATCGCATACGGGTACGAAATTTTGACTCGAAACGGTTTAGCGAAACGCACTGCCGTTAAGGACATTAAACTCCCGATAGTTTTGGTTGAAGGGCGTTTATCTTCCGTTCTTTCAAACATCGAGACCGAAGCGCGGAGCGCTAATTCTAAAGTGTGCCCGTAAGCTCACTCAATCCCCTTTGGAGAAAAAGTAAGATGAAAACTCTTTCCTACGCGGTATTTCTTGGGGCGCTTGCCACTTTTGCAGTGGCGGAGCACTCGAATGGACCCACCAAACAGTCAGGGAAAACGAAAAGGGAACTTGCCTCTACTGTTTCGGTTTGCACGATCACGAACGTTACCCCCGAAGACGTGCAAAAGCTCATCGACGAAGGTGCAGTCGCCTGTACTTTAGGGAAAACAAAAATCCCACTCACCGCAAAGCTTTTAAGCCACATCAAGGGGCAAGTCTTTTTGCAAGGCGATCCTTGCAAAGCAACCGATCCGGACGCTCCGCCAAGCCCTCCGGGGACGGGATTTGATGAGCTTCTGGCGGCTGCGTGCACGATTGAGATCCAGGGCCAGAAAAAAACCCAACTGAAAATCGGAGAAACCGTTGTGGCAGAATCAGCCCCTTCCTTTGGTACCGTCATGGAAGGGCTCAAAGTCGAAGCAAACACTCTCGAGCAGCTTGCGTTCAGCAGCGTTTTTAATCCTTACACATGCGTTCCGAGGCGAATCCATAAGTAGGGTTTTTAAGAATGCTTTATCCGGCGAGAGGACACCAACTAATTTTTGGTGCCCATCGTGTACATGAAGGTATCGGAAAGGGCTAAGAGCCCGTGAAAACAGAAGCTCTGATCGTCCTTGGGATTCGGAACAATCGCGGCAAACTCGCCCGGCCCAAGCTCCCGCGTTTCGACCCAGCCACCACTTGCGAGAAAAGCATTGGTTGGCGCTTCGGCCCCTGCTGAATCTACTTTCTTATGCACCGAGTAATCAGCGCCCGCTCGTTTGGCCATGCCGTGGGAAACAACCGCTGTTCCGCTGAGGATGAGCCAAAGTTCTTGGTTCGCCGAATGGCGGTGCATTCCGATTTCAGACCCCGCTTTTAAAAAATTGTAGTCGACATAATCCAGCGTCGGCCTAAAAAGCTGGCCATTCCACTTGTCTAGACCGTTTTCCCCTGAAGAACTATTGGCCACTTCGATATGCCCATGCCCCCCGTGCGCTAGGAAAGGATCGATCTGGTTCTTCCAGAAATAGTTTTGGCTCCCCCGAACATACATAGGGATAACGCCATACTGAAAAAGGGATTTTCCGCGATCGAGGATTTCGAAATGGATCGAAAGAACGATCCGCTGCCCTGCTTCATCCAAGAAACTGGGCGCAGCAAAACGAAAAAGCGAGCCGTCGCTTGTTTCGCGGCTCGTCGCTTTCACTTCAGGGATTGCTTCTACGCGGTTGTCGTACTGGCCGCCTCTCACAAACGCAGTACCCCAAAACTTTACTTCCAGCCCGGTTGATTTTGCCCCCCGGTACAGGAGCTGCAAAAAAGCAGGACCCTTCGTGGTGCCGTCTTTCACCTCTTCAAACCCACGTTTTAGCTCAAACAAAGGCTTTTGGATCTCAATCCGCTCCACGTTCCAAGCAGTTTGCCAATGTTTCCAAACTTCCAAATCGACGGGGCCTTCGAACGAGCTTTGGATTTTATCGCCGGCAAAACAAGGGTGGGCGCTCCACAGAAAAGCCACAACTAAACCGAAAAAATCCATCCGTATTCGATAGCCTAGGCACGGGAAAGAAGGAAGGGTTTTCGAAGCTTTTTAAAAGCTAGTCCAAATCGAATGTTTTGCCGTTAAATTTCAGCTTCCAAAGCACCACGCTGGGACCGGACCAGCAATCTCGGGGAACCGCTTCAATCGTTAGGGTCGTTCCCTTGCGTGGAAGATTCCATTGGAACTCTCGGCTCGCACACGCAGTCAGCTGTATTTTATTTGCCTTCGTTTTCGGGGCTTTTTCTAAAAAGCGCTTATCGATCATCGCATAGGTGATATTCGGTAAAACTTCTTTAGAGACGTTCACCCACTTCGATCCGTCCTCAACAAACATTTCAACATCCGGTGCAGAATCTGTGTAGTCGCTGAGTCGCCATCCGATGAGCCACCCGCCCTCTTTTTTTCTAAAGACGGCCAATTGCCAGTGTAATAGGTGCGCGGTTACTGCGGCACGATTCCGCCCCCCTAAAACTGGGGGAGAAAGAGATAAGTCCCGTAGATAGGCGCGCTCACTCCACCGTAGTAAGGACCCGTCATGACCATTTCGAACGCTGCGTCCAGATCAAGGTTAAGGAAGGTGAGGCCCCGCCCTGAGTAATAGTAGTTGTTTGTCGCCTGAAGGACTGTGGAGTTGTGGGCGTGGAACTTCCCGTCGGACCCCTTTAAATAAGCCGTCGGCGAATAGTCCGAATGAAGGTTCCCGTTCACTTTCTCCATCAGCAGATCCTTTTGGCCATCAGCATTCACGTCCGCGTACTGAATCCCGAACGCGGCATTGCGATTCGTCAGGAAGAAGCTCGCATAAGCCGGGTCATGGCTAAAGCCAGGCTGCGTATCGATCACGGTGTAGGGACTCTGATCCGCAATCCAATCGGCAGTGAGATCCTTGAAGACTCCGGGTGCGGTCTGAATTTGCAACTGAAGAAAACGCCCCGTCTCGGTCCAAGGTGTATTGGAGAGGTTGTCGGCGTCAGTTCCACGCGTATGAACCAAGACCAAGTCCATCAGCCCGTCCTGGTTCAGATCCTGCGCGGTAATGGCCGTCACGACGGTAGCCTGCTCCATGGGACCGGTCTCGAAGTCGGCTGGGTTGGTCAGCTCAATGACATCCTGGGTGGGAAAGTTGCCCGAGCCGTCATTGATCAGCACCTTCGAGAACAGGGTGTCGTGATCCGTATTAAAGGTCGACTGTATATTTCCCATCTTCCCGAGAATGAGGTCGGCTACCCCGTCTCCGTTGACGTCTGCGAAATGGTTGGCGCCATGTCGCCAACTGACCGGGCCGTGCAAAACGTTATAAGCGATCCGTGAGTAGTTATATTCGACTGTGAAGTTTCCAGTCCCGTCGTTGATAAAAAATAAGCCGTAAGCCTGGGCCATGAATCCGCCACCGCCCTCGGCGAAGATATCAATATCTCCATCGCCATCGATATCGGCCGCTGCTTGAAACTTAGAGTGAATCGCGTCGTTGCTGTAAGTATCGAGTTTCTCGTCTCCCGGAACCCAGATATCGCAATTCGGCGTACTGTAGTATTTGGGGGATCCGCCACAAGTGTGCGGGCTGTTGTAGGCCGCGCGGTAGTCCTTGATCGCTGTATTGATCTGATTGGCGTACTGCAGCGTACCCGTCTGGGTCGAATAGAACGCCATCGGCGCTTCGCCCATGTAACCTCCGCCGATAGCCCTATCCTGACGCCCTTTATCAAAAAACACGAGGTCATTGAGACCGTCCCCGTTGAAGTCCGCGACGAGGGCGGTCGGTTGATAGAACTGAATCGGGCCGGGTGCACCTACCAAAAGCGAGGTCCCGAGATCCCCCAGCGTGTTGTTCCCTAGGTTCCTCAGGATCTTCACCGGAGTCTTCAACTGGGTGTTGAAGTGGTTGGTCCCTCCGACAACCAGATCATCTCGACCATCGTTGGTGATATCGCCGCGAACGATGAGCATCTCGTAGGGAGTCGCAGTCTGCGGATACACACTCAAATGACTCGTAGTGTAAGGTAGATCAAGCGCAAATAAACTGGTTTGCAATAGACTCAGCACACCCAGCCCGATTCTTCCGAAGTGACCCATTGAGACCCCCTTCATGGATTAGCTCGTCATAAACTGTTAATGGTCGAGTCAGAGGGGTAAAAGGTCAACTATTCCCTCAGCCACGTGACTGCGAACAGGCGACGAGTAATCGGTGCGCGGTGGCATTTGAGGGATCAGGCCCCCTCAACCAAAACGCGCCCCATAAACTTCACACCGCGAATCGTTGCGAATCACAGACTGAGCATTCCCCAGAAGCAACCGCGCACCTTTTCCCCTCAAAAGTAACCGCGTACCGTGCACCCGAATTCGGGACCTCCGATAAATCTAGATTTTACTTCCGAACCATTACGGTTGATCATCGCTGCCATACGGAGTCCCGATTGGCCATTGGGGAACCGTTCTGCTCCATTGGTGGCCAAGGAGAAACACAATGTCCAAAACTCTACTCGCTGCCTTCTTCACCTTTTCGGCCTACGCCGCCGAGTTCCCACTGGAATACAAAGTTACTTGCGGAGCCTCGCGCCACCTAAGTAGCGGCGCGATTCCCCCCACGCCCGAAGTCACCGTCACCGCCCGTGTGAAGCTCACGCCGTTTACCGGCACGGGCCACCTGTGCAACCAAGCGGTCACCGCCGATGCGGATCAGAAAAAGTACCGCGTGCAGGCCGACGTGGTGGTGGGAGTCGAGCTCGCCGATAAATCGAGTTACCTCAACCTGACCACCGGTCGCTCTAAATTCGGCGAATGCGAACTGTCACCTGGCGTCGAGCGCCCTGGGGTGCTCGTAATCTCGTCGCGCAAAGCGCTCTGCACTCCCCCGACGGCGTGCGGTAGCTACGGCGTGATCGATCCCACGCGGACGCAGCACGAGATCGAGGGGGTAAGCTTCTTCCTCAACTTGGAAGACGATGGTCACGGAGGACGTAAGCTCGGGGAAGACACAAGCTACGTGTTGCTCGAAAAAATCCCGACAGGCGGCCACCACTTCCCGGTCCATTCTCCGTTCAAACTGAACGAGTGCCGCTTCGAGTAAACTTACTTTCTGAAAGCTCTGCTTTAAGATGAAATCGCTTCAGGTAACCGCTCACCGTCATTGCGAGCCGCGCAGCTGTTTGGTGACAGTACATCCTTTACACCGTGTGCCACCACATCCTTTACACTGGGGCTTCCTAGGAAAGGAAGGATTCATGCCGTGGCGGAAGAGGGATGTAGTGGAGGAAAGGATCGAGTTTGCCCTGAGGGCTTCACGA
>JANPJT010000266.1:0-11676 GCA_031425635.1 Pseudomonadota bacterium | reverse complement strand
CACCGGCCGAATCCTCTCCCGAAAGACTTTTTCAGGGTTTCTCTGAGCTACTTCTTGCTCCACCTGCCGCTGAGGCAAAGTCGCGGCCTTTTCTATCCAGTCCCCGGCCTGGCTGTCTCCCTGCAACGCAGGAAGGATTCTCTTAGCTTTGGAAACCGTGAGCTTCCCCGTTTCGATGGCTTCCTTCAGTTCTGGTACCTCTCGGCACTTTCGGCTTACGGCCGCCATCGTGTAGCTTTGGCTTTCACTTAGGCCCAGCGCTTTTAGGCAGTACACATAGAGGGAAGCGTACCCAAGCTGCAGATAGACTCTTTGCTCGTCTATCTGGCCTAGGAGCTCCAAAAGTAGCGTCTCCGTTTCTAAGTACTTTTTTGAAAGAACCAGGGCCTTATCGTGAAGGGCTAGGTGTGAAAGCATTTGGGGTCTCCTTAGATAAAGACCCTACACCCGTCTTTTTTGGAGCGCGTAAAGCCTTCCGGCTTGCACCAAAAGGCGCTTTGGACCGATGCGGGCAGTGTGCTTCTGTTTTGAAATCTGAGCCACCTTAGTTCGCACCGGGGTGGGAAAAGAAGAGAGATCCGAGACTTCGAAAAATAGGAACGTCCAAACCGGTCAAGAATAATGTGGTGCGCGCTCCCTAGAGTTTGGAGCCTTCTATCATTGCCATTTAAACTTTCCCCTCAAGGCAGGTGCACTTGCATCCGGATCGGATCTTGGTTACGGGGCTAGATGAAATCAGTGACTCGACCAGTGGGATGGGGCTGCTCACTGTCGTTCGAACCTGTGTCTTTTGCCTCGGCACTTAGGTGGCCTTACCTGTGTACGTCCCGCTCGTACGTCCGCGGTGGCGGGTGTTTGATCTCCTCAAGTGGACTTTGCTCTTTGTCGTTCTGCCAAGACTTTGCATTGAGTGCGTTCCCGCTGCCGCGTTTTGTTTGGGGACTTGTTCGATTTGCTTACGCTCTCGCTTTTTGTTTTTTATGTTTTGGTTTTGGGAAAGGGAAGATGGGGACCCTTCAGCCGTCAGCAGCCGCAAGATTTTGAGAAATTTTACCCGCTAGGCACAGAAGGTTGGTGCAGTGCCTATTGTTTTGGCTTCTCAAGCTGGAATTTTGTGCCGTCGAACTTTAAGCGCCAGAGGAGGGTATTTGGCGCATTGAAGCAGTCGCTTTTTAGAGCCACTTCAATGGCCGTTCCATGCCTTGGCAACTTGTAAGCATAGGTGCCGCTAGCGCAGTCGCTTATTTTAGCGTTTGCTTTTTTAGTGCGGGAACTCGGGCTTGGGCTTCTTCGTCTACCATTGCGGAAGTAATTTTAGGTAGTACTTGGGCTGTCACGTCGGACCAGCCTTTGTCGGTTCTGGTGAGTATTAGGATGTTTTCGGTGCCATCGCCATTGCTGTCGATGTGGAGGCCGATTAAATAAGAACCCGCTTTGGTTTTAAACAAAGCCAATTCTGCCCCGCCGAAAATATCGGTATTGTCGTTGCCGCGCGCTTCCAAATAGCCGTTTTTGGCGTCAACCAAAGTGATCAACTTTCGCTTTTCGTCGCGCGAGTAGGGTTTTCCTGTTTTTGAATCCGCAATCGAAAGATACTCCGCCGGAAGTTCCAAAAAGATGTCCGGAAGGGCAGGTAAGAGCGTTGCGCGCGCGTTAAACGCCGCAAGGAGCACTAGAAAAGGTAGTAAGATTGCACGCATACTCATTGGTTTCTTTCTTAGGAGGCAGCGGCTCAATTAGCCAGCCTTTTTCTCATCGGTTTCAAAGTTGCCGTTCGCGTCCACTTCTTCAAGCAGCGCGGTGGCGAGTCGGAGGGTTTCAATGAGGCGTCGTTTTTTGGCCGAGATCGAAGAAACGGCAAGCGTGGCGTTCCGCAACCGCTCTTCGAGGAGCTCCATCTCGAGCTCCAACGCGTCGTTCTTTCTTTTTAGCTCCATGACGTGTTTATCCTTGGAATCTAGGAGGGCCTGAGTGTCGCGTTTTAAAAGCTCGTACTTGTTTTCGAGCTCGCGCTCTTTCAACTTAATACGTTTTAAATCCTCTCGGACTTTGTCTTTCCACTCTTCACGCTTGCGCTGGAGATCTTGAATTTCCACGGAGGCGTTGCCGGACAATCGCTGCTGTTCCTCAAATTCGTGCTTAACTCTAGCAAGGTTTTCCTTGGATTGTTTTTCAATGGCTTTGACTTCCGCTCGAGCGGCTTCTTCGCGTCTTCGGAGGCCTTCGACTTCAGTCACTAGGTCGTGAGTTTTTTGGCTTAAGCTGTGAACTTCCCCCGTGAGTTTTTTCACGTGGACCTGGTATTGCTTTTGGATTTCTTTTAAATCACGGGACTCCGCCTCTTTCAGGGTGATGTACTTTTTTAAGATCTCCGCTTGGTCCGAGGAAATACTTGCGGCGTCGGGCGTCTTCTGGAAAGTCGCAACTTGGGATTGCAAGCGGTTGAGTTCTTTTTCTACGTTAGACGACTCGGGTGGGATCTCTGTAAAAGATGTCTCGGGGGTCTCTAAATCTAAAAGGAACGGCTCTTGGCCACCAAAAGTGGAAGACGGATCTTTCCCGAAACCATCCGGCTCTTTGCGAGTGACATCCGAATGGGCTGTCTTCCTAGTTTTGGAATCGTTGTCTGCCACGAGAACTCCCAAGTCTCTATCGGTAGGTTGGAGCGAATCATTGATAACGCGGAGCGGCTAACCGATAAACTAGAAATCACTGACCGACCAACAAACAAATTTCGCTCGAACAGTAAAGCGGGATCGAGTAGCGTTTTTTTCGCTGGGGGGATTCGATGCGTTACCTTACGTTTATTTGTTTTTTTGTGTGTGGTTCGTTTGCTTTAGGCAAGGCAGCGAACGTTTCTCGAGGGAGCAGCTTCGCCATTGGCTCAGCTTCGGATGTTTCGTTTACAGGCAGCGAAGTCCCGGCTCTCACCGCGATTTGGAGTTTCAGCGAACTTTCCTCGGTCCAGTTTTATTTGGGGATCCCTACGGTAAGCCCTGCCTACTTAATGGGTGGGGGTGCTAATTTTCGCTACAGTGTGGCAGGAGACAACTCGAGAGGCCTGCACGTGGGCGGAGGCCTTGGGCTCGGCGCCAAGTTTTTCGGAGGTGCCCGGACCTTCTTTATCAATATTGTGCCGACGGTAGGCGTCCACTTTGAGATTGTCGAAAAAGTTTTAGTGAGTGTGGACTCCGGAGTGACCTTTTCTCTGATTCCTGGCGGCGCCACCAATATTGATATCACCCTGGGGGGACGATCCCTCGCGCTGGGGCTGAGCATCGTTTACATTCTTTAAAGCAAGCAGATTTGGTAGGTGGCTACTGCAAGGGCGTACGCCAGCAGGTTGTATCCAACAAGCTGGATCAAAGGGTATCGCCAGCCTCCAAATTCTCTGCGGGCCACTGCAAAAGTGGACATGCACTGCATGGCGACTAGGAAAAACACCATGAGGGCTAAGGCAGATGCCGTCGTAAAAAGCGGGGTCCCATCCAACCGAGTCGCGCTCTGCATTGAGGCCAGGAGCGGTTCCGAAGTGTCGCCGGAAGCCGATTCGGAAACCTGCAGCACGAGCGATAGCGCCGCGACGAACACTTCCCGCGCGGCGAAAGCAGAAACGAGCGCCACCCCGGTGCGCCAGTCCCCACCCATCGGCGACATCAGCGGATCTATTGCTCGGCCGACCATTCCGATATAGCTCGCTTCTAGTTTTTCCGAGCTAGTCGCCGCATCGTAATGGGGGAAAGTCGTGCCAAACCAAATGAGGAGCGAGAACACCAAGATGGCAGGCCCTGCTTTGCGCAAGTAGGACTCCGTGCGGTTCATCACGGTTTTTAAAACTGACTTCAGCAATGGCGCTCGGTAAAGAGGTATTTCTAGAATGAAAAAAGAAGCGCTGTCAGCGGGAACGATCTTGTTCAAAATGGCGGCCACGCCCGCACCCATAAAAAGGCTCGCAAAATAAATGCCCGTGAGGGCAATTCCCGGTTTCCAAGCGGGCTCTCCCCAGAAAATAAAAGACAGAAGCAATGAATACACCGGCAATCGGGCGCTGCAGCTCATCAGCGGAATGATGAAAAGGGTCAGCCACCTTTCTCGGCGGTGGTTGATCGATCGCGTTGCAAGCATTGCGGGGATAGCGCAGGCGTAGCCCGATAGGAGCGGCACAAACGCGCGGCCGCCGAGGCCGACCGAGCCAAGCGGTCTGTCGACGAGTGTTGCTGCCCGGGCCAAGTAGCCTGAGTCTTCCAGTAAAGTAACGCCGACGAAAAGGACCATGATCTGCGGGACGAAAGTGAGGATCGCTCCGAGGCTCAGGAAAATCCCCCCAAGGAAACCCGCCCCGAGGGAGCCTGGTGCCAAAGCAATCGACTGCGAAGCCAGCCAATCAAAAAAACCCGAAACCCCGTCCATGAGAGGCGCCGACACCCAAAAGACCGAGGTGAAAAGTGTCCCCATGATGGCGGCGAAAAAAAGAAGCCCAAAGAAGGGGTGCAAAAGCCACCTGTCGATTAGCCTTGTCCAGTCGGCCGTCGATCGGGCGTTCCCTTGAAGCTCTGCGCTCGAAGTGAGTACGCTCGCACTCACTTTCAGAAGCTCTCGCTGTTCAAACTCGATGCGCTTAGTCGTCCAGGGGACGGGAGCCTGTGCGTTCTTCTCTGGGGACGGAAGCGCGAGCCGTTTCAGCAAAGCGGATACCCCTCGCGGTGCTAAGGCAGAGACCGCTATGACGGGAACACCAAGGGATTTTGAAAGTGCCGGGAGGTCGATAGACTGTTTTTGCTCTCCCAAAAGATCGGTCATCGTGAGCGCAATGACCAGCGGGTACCCGGTCTCGATCAACTGCCTTGCGAGCAGGAGCTGGCGGGACAGCTGCGTTGCATCGAGTACCAAAACCACTCGGCTCGGGCGGCTATCCCCGAAAAGAAGCCCCAAGGTAACAAATTCCTCGGGCGACTTCGGCGCGAGGCTATAAATCCCCGGTGTATCAGCTACAGAAGTAGTAGTCCCCTTCAGGGTTCCCACCGTGTAGTCCACAGTGGAACCAGGGTAATTCACGGGCCGGCTATGGCTGCCAGTGAGAGCGTTAAAGAGAGTGGTTTTTCCGGAGTTCGGTGGGCCAACCAGCGCCAAAGAGACTTTCACGCCCATAAGCACTCGGCTTCACGCGCGCGCAGCGCAATGGTTGCCCCACGCACTTCGACGATCCAGGGCCCGCGGAGCGGAGCGCGGCCTTTCAGCCAAACACTTTCGCCAGGCAAAAACCCCATTTCATAGAGCCGCTCAACCAAAACCCCGGGCCCTTCGACTGCCTTAAGGACAACACGAGAACCTAAAGGGAAGCTGGTAAGAAGGGACTTTGCAATGTTTGTACGACCGTCCAAAAGGCGCCTTCACTCAGATTCGGTCTGAGTACCACAGTGCCTTTGGAACTTAAAGCGTATCCCAACGGTACCCTTCGGCTTCCACTGCATCCTGCGCAAGCGACTTAATGAGGTCGTCGTCGTTGTCGTCAATCTTGCCGAAGCAGCTTCCCATCCGCCTTTTGCACTGGCCCGAGAAGACGGTGACGATCTCTCGTTCTTTCGAGCAGGCTGCGGAGCCCTTGCTTTCGATGAGCGCAGTCACGCGGCTGATGGTGGCCGCGAGAGCGAACAGATCGATCATCACGTCGCCCAACCTGCGAGTGGCAAACTGTTTATCAACGATCTTTTTGCCGTGTTTCCGAAGAAGCCGGTCCGTGAACGTGGCCAGCTGCCGAGTCCCTTCGTTGAAAATCTGGCTCGCGGCCTTTAGGTCGGGATGGGCTTTGGAGAGTTCCTGGCTCCCTAGTCCCGTCGCGTAAGACATTCGGCGGCGGGCGTATTCCGACATCATGCCGAACCCTTTGATGGGATCCGTTAGAACGCTGCCTAAAGAAGCACTGACTTCTTTGAGCGACTGGCCCACGTCGTTCATGGCAGTCAATGCAATGAAGAGGCGCAAGATATCATTGGTGCCTTCGAAAATGCGGTTGATACGGCAGTCTCGCATAATGCGCTCATAGGGAAACTCCCGCATGTACCCATTGCCGCCGGCAACTTGGAGCGCTTCGTCAATCGTTCGCCACAAGCACTCGGTAGCAAACACTTTGCTGATCGCCGCTTCTACTGCGTAATCTTCATAGCCTTGATCCACGAACCCAGCGACTAAAGATACCGTGGATTCTGCCGCAAAACACTCCACCACCATGTGCCCGAGTTTTTGCTGAATCAGGCCATACTCTGAAATCGGCTTTCCAAACTGCAGCCGCTGTTTCGCTTGGCGGGTCGCCAGCTGAATGGAATGTTTCATCGCCCCGACGGAACCACCCCCAAGGCCAGTACGGCCTGTGTTGAGGATCCGCATAGCGACTTTGAAGCCTTTTCCCACTTCGCCCAAAATGTGTTCTTCGCCCACTTCGATATTTTCGAGGTAGATGCTGGTAGTGGAGCTTGCTCGAAGCCCCATTTTGTCTTCGTGAACACTCGACGAAACGCCGGGCATGTCGCGCGTCACGATAAAGGCAGTCATTTTCCCTTCGCCCGTATCGGTTTTCGCAAAAACGGTGAAAAAGTCGCCAATCCCGCCGTTTGTGATCCAGAGCTTTTCGCCGTTCAGGACCCACTTCTCTCCCTTTTTGACGGCGGTTGTCTTGATGCTCGCTGCGTCGGAACCAGAGCCCGGTTCGGTTAGACAGAAAGCAGCGATCATCTCCCCTGTGGCAAGACGCGGCAAATAGCGCTTCTTCTGCTCGTCGGTGCCAAAAATCAGCAGGCCTCGCATCCCAATCGAGCTATGCGCCCCGGCGGTAATCGCAATCGATCCTTCGTAAAAAGAAAGTTCCTGGATGGCACGAGAGTACGCGGAGCTTGAAAAGCCCATGCCTCCAAATTCTTCCGGTATAACAAATCCAAAAAGCCCGAATTCGCGCATTTGCTGCAGGAATTCCGCCGGCATTTCTCCCGCCTTGTCCCACTCTCGGAACTCTTTGTCCCGGCCCTTGAGCCAAGTAGAGAAAGCGTCAAAGCTTGCTTTGAGCGTTTCCTTTTCGCCTTCCTTGATTTGCGGGAAGGGAAAAATCATGTCTTCCAGAATCTCACCAAGACAAAGAGAACGCATGAAGCTGTCGCTTTTATTCACAGGCATTGGAACCTCCGAGGGTCTTAACTATCTCACAGCCCTGCTCAAAGATAAAGGCACTGTGGATCGAGTTTCTCTCTCAAAATGCGTACAATCGTTTCGGACGGCGGGGGGACTTCCAGAAGATTGTCGTCTATTTTGAGTTCCCAGCCGCACTGCTTTCGGACTTGGTCGAGCGTCACGCCCGAATACAATTCGGTGAGAACCATTTCTCCGGAACGAAACTGGCAAACGCCGACATCGGTGATAACCGTGGTTGGACCATTCCCTGGGATTTTAAGTTTGTCCCGCTCGACTCCTGCATTAGTCCGCTGGCTTACGAAACGGTGGCCTGGGCTCGTGATGAAATCGACGACGGGTACGAAAGTGCGCGGCGTCATGGACATCATGATGAGCAAGCGCTTCGAGTGGGTTGCAATTTCGCACGCCCCTCCGCTCCCCGGTAGCCGAACTTTCGGGGCGGTATAGTCGCCGATCACGGTCGTGTTTAAATTTCCAAAGCGATCCACTTGAGCGCCGCCCAAAAAGCCTACTTCAATGAGCCCGCCCTGGAGAAACAGTTGGAAGATGTCGGCCTGGCTCAAGATCGCAAGCGAGTCGGTGACAAGCGTTGGATCGCCGATGGAAACCGGCAGCCGGTCGGGCACAGTGCCCACTGCGCCGGATTCGTAAATCATGAAGAGCTCGGGGGCGTGGGTTGCCCGCGCCAAGTTGCAAGCAAGGTTCGGCAGCCCTATGCCGACGAAAACAACGTCCTGGCTTTTTAGCTCCGCAGAAGCACGGGCCGCCATCCTTTCGGAGGGCTTGATAAGGCTAGTAGCCATAGTCTACCCCTTCGCACTTTCGAGGTTCCGCGGCGAGTTTCTCAATAAGGCCTTTTCCGAGTTTTGCCCTATATTCGGATCGCCCTTTGACTGAATAAACAAACTCAGAAAGGTAATCCTGGTAAGAACGAGTGTCTTTGGAAATCGATTCCCAGGCGACGTAAAAATCGTTGTCGCGATCGTAGTGCCCTTGAACATAGCTCGGGTGGCAGCCCCAAGGTTCATGCACCACGTGATCGACCAAAATGCCGGGGACCAGAGTCCGGTTGGGATCTCTTCGAATGACCGATGTCTCGCAAATTTCCTCGGTGACTACGATGACTCGCTTTGCGGCAAAGACAGCTTCTTTCTGCGTGCCCAAGAGGCCCCAAACCTGTGCGTTCCCTTCTTTGTCGCAGCGTTGGCAGTGGATAATGGTGACGTCCGGATTTAAAGCCGGCACGGTTGCGAACTTTTTTTGGGTGTAGGGGCATTCGATGGTGCGGATCGATTGGTTGGCGCCGGGAATATCGCTGCCTCGGTAATTATCCAGCGGCCAAAACGGCAACCCGCTGCTTCCCGCGAGTAAGCGCGCAACCATGCCGAAGTGCGAATACTCCTCAAGCTCCATCGGCTCGGCTGTTTTTTCAGTGCGTCTGCGCAACGCGTGGAGGGATCCGACCCCAGGGTTTCCCGCCCAGCTGAAAATGAGTTTTTTTACGAGCCCCGCCTCGATGAGCTGGTCGTAGACCAAGTCAGGCGTGAGGCGTGCGGCAGTCAGGTTCCCAATCCCTTGACGGAGGATTTCATGCCCCGCCGCAAAGCAAATCAAGTGGGTAAACCCTTCAATGAGGATCGTGTCGCCTGAATGCACCGAGTCCTGGATCGCTTCTTTCATCGATCGGACTTTGTTGCGGCTTAGTTTCGGCGCTCGAGTGTGGTCAAACATTGATCCAAGATCTCCAGCCCTACTTTCACTTCATGGGAAGTAAGGATCAAAGGGGGCGCAAACCGAATGGTCGATTGCCCGCACGAAAGTAAAAGAAGGCCTTGCCGAAAGGCGAGCTGCTCCAACTCACCGACCAAGACCGAGGCCGGCTTCTTGGTTTCGGGGTCAATAAACTCCGCTCCCACCATCAACCCCACGCCGCGGACGTCTGCGATGACCGGGTGCTTTTTTTGGAGGACGGTCAGGCCTTCGCGAAGTTCTTTCCCCACCGAGCGGATCTGAGGCAGCAAAGGCTCAATCACTTCGAGGGTAGCGACGGCAGCAGCGCAGCACACTGGGTTTCCGCCATAAGTGCTGCCGTGGCTGCCCCGAGGCCAGTCCATCACCGACTCTTTGGCGACGATTGCTCCAATGGGCATTCCGGATCCGAGCCCTTTTGCAGTGAGAAAAATATCGGGCGCTACACCCAGGGTTTCCGCAGCAAACATGTCGCCCGTACGGCCTACTCCGGATTGGACCTCGTCAAACACCAAAAGGATCCCGTGGGTGTCGCAAATGCGGCGCAAGTCTTGAAGGAAACCCGGGGCAGGCATCACGTAGCCGCCTTCCCCTAAAATCGGCTCTACAAAAATCGCGGCGATTTCTTTGGGGTCCGTATGCGAAGGGAACCAATCGGTTTCTAAGTGTGAAGCGCATTCGCAGCGCGCGAGGCACGCCGACTTTTCTCTTTTGTGCGGGCAGTGAAAGGGGTTCGAGTACGGGATATGAAAAACCCCGGGCAGCAGCGGGCCAAAAAAAGCTCGTTGCCCCACTTTAGAAGCATTCAGCGAAATGGCACCCATGGTGCGTCCATGGAAAGCCCCCTTGAAAGCGAGGATTTTTTCTCGGCGAGTGTGGTAGCGAGCAAGTTTGATGGCTCCTTCCACAGCCTCCGTGCCGGAGTTGGTGAGAAAAACTTTTTTAGGGCCCATTGCCGGCACGTAGCCAGCCAGTTTTTCGCACAGCTGGACCATGCTTTCGTAATAGAAATCGGTCCCGCAAATATGCAGGAATTTCTCGCTGGACCGGTGGATCGCTTCGACCACTTTGGGGTGGGCGTGGCCGGTTGAGGCGACTGCGATCCCCGCCATAAAATCCAAGTAGCGGTTTCCGTCAGCATCGTAAACCCAAGCGCCTTTCCCGTGGGTCATCGCGAGCGGGTACTCTTTGATGTACGACGGAGAAGTCACTTTCTTATCGCGCGCAATGAGCGCCTGCGCTTTGGGGCCGGGTGGCGGGACTTGGATCAGAGGCCGTAATTCTTCCACTGGTGGTTTACTCCATGATGGTGCGAGACTGTTCTCTTCCAAACTGCGCCGCGTAGTAGGGGCCGCAGCCCCCTTTGCCGGTCGAGCCGCTGGCTTTCCAACCGCAAAAAGCTTGGATCCCTGGCCAGGCGCCGGTAGTGGCCCCCGTGCGCCGGTTTGCGTAGAGAACGCCCGATTCAATGTGGTCCATAAAATAAGAAAGTTCTTTGGGATCTGCAGTGAATACCCCTGCCGTGAGCCCATACTCCGAAGCGTTGGCTAAGTGGATAGCGTCTTCTAGCGAAGTGAAAGTCGTAACGGCGAGAAAAGGCGCAAAGTACTCTTCTTTGAAAACGAGACTGGTAGACGGCGCTTCCACCACCGTGGGAGCGACAAAATGCCCGTGCGCGAGCGCGCCGGTTTTGAGGTTTTCTCCGCCCGTCAAAACCGAGCCGTCCTTTTGGGCGGTTTTGACAGCATGGTTGAATTTATCAACGGCTTTAGCGTTGATGAGAGGCCCCATGTAAACCGACTGCTCAGTGGGGTCTCCCACGACGATTTTGCGGGTCCGCTCTACTAAGGCAGCGAGGAATGCGTCTTTCTTCGAAGCGTGCACGTACACTCGAGAGAGCGCGCTGCATTTCTGGCCGGTCATGCCGAAAGCGGACTTCATGCAACCTTCGCTCGCTAACTCGATGTCCGCACTGCTGCAAACAAAAGCAGGGTTCTTGCCGCCCATTTCCATGAGGCAAGGTTTTGGGTACTCCTTGCTAAACAGGTGGAAAATGCGCATTCCAACGTCTTTGCTTCCAGTGAACGCAATGCCGTCACAAAGCGGGTGGTTCACTATCGCGTCGCCTAACTCGCCGCCCGTTCCATACACGAGCTGGAGAACGCCGTCGGGAAGGCCTGCATCCCGTAAACATTCATAGAGTTTTTGCGCGCACCAAGGAGCGTCTTGGCTGGGTTTCAAAACCACGCTGTTTCCCGCTAGCAATGCGCCCCCGGCCATTCCCGCTGCCAGAGCGAGCGGGAAGTTAAACGGAGCAATCACTGCAAACACGCCAAAAGGCCGAAGCCGGCTGCTGGTGTTTTCGTTGGGAGAAAGTTTTCCCAGCGGACGGACAAAGCCGTCTGCTTCTTCCCAGCTTTTTGCGTAGTAGCGAAATAGGTCGGCCGATTCCTCCACGTCTCCCAAAGCTTCCAGCCGGTTCTTCCCCACTTCGAGTGACATGATGCAGGCGATTTCCATTCGCCTTTCGGAAATCAAGTCCGCTGCCTTGTTGAGGATTCGAACTCTCTCACGCCAGTCGGTTGCGCCCCACTGCGTTTGGGATTGTTTGGCTGAAACGAAAGCTTGATCGAGCGCACTTAAATCTGCTTTGTGGAAACGCGCCAGAAGCATTCTCGTGTCGATGGGGCTTTTGTCGTCTAAGAACCGGCCGGACTTCAGCGGTTTTCCGCCGATCCAAGAGGGAAG